>JAIRQL010000092.1 GCA_031256515.1 Alphaproteobacteria bacterium | reverse complement strand
GTTAATCCTCCCTTATTGAATAAATAAGGGAGATGCTTTTTATCAAAGAAGACAAATCATGAAAATAGCTTTAATACCGGCAAGAGGTGGTTCTAAATCTATTCCTTTAAAAAACATTAAAATGTTTTGCGGAAAACCTTTAATCTATTGGAATTTAAAGGCATTAGAAGATTCTTGTATTGATGAAATCTATGTGGCAACAGACTCTAAGGAAATTAAAGAAGTTGTTAATTCTTTTAATTTTTCTAAGGTTTTTGTTTATGATAGAGACCCACAAAATGCTCAGAATACATCTTCTACAGAATCTGTACTTTTAGAATTTATTGCTAATAAAAATATTGCAAAAGATGCCTATCTTTGTTTAGTACAATTAACTTCTCCACTAACAAGGACCGAAGACTTTAACAATGCTTTTAAGCAGTTAATTGCTACGGGATATGATTCCCTTTTAACAGCAGTATTATCTAAAAGATTTTTCTGGCATAAAAATAGCCCATCTACTCCCATTAATTACGATTATTTAAGTCGTCCTCGTCGGCAAGATTTTGATGGGTATTATATGGAAAATGGGGCTTTTTATATAAATAAAGTTGCCAATATTTTAGAGCATAAAAATAGAATTTGTGGTAAGATTAGTATATATGAAATGCCTGAATATATGGGGATTGAAATAGATGAAGCGGTTGATTGGATAATTGCTGAAAAGCTAATGGAAACTTATAATCTCCAAAAGTCAAAAGAATAAAATTTAAGATAGTTGCTGATATATTTATTCTGTGATATAATGTAAGATAATTTTTTAAAGAGGTAAAATGTTTAAGAAAATTTTTATTCTATATTTTTTAAGTGTAATGTCTTTATTTGCAACGGAATCTATTATTATAGATGATGGAGCAGATTCTGTAGAAACGGAACAAACTACAGAAGCAAAAACAACTGAAAATAAAGCAGTTAAAGAAGAATCTGCAACAACAGAACCTGTTGTTTTGGCAAAATTTGATGATAAACTAATAGAAGACTATAAAAATATTCCGTTAGAAGTAAAAATCGGACAAATGTTTATAATTGGCTTTAGTGGCTATGAAATTAGCGATGAAGTTAAGGATTATATTAATAACTATCATATTGGTGGAGTTATTTTATTTAATAGATCACTTAATGGTAAAGTCCCTAATATAGAGTCGCCAGAACAAGTTAAAAAACTTAATGCTGATTTACAAAATGAATCCTCTATGGTAAAACTTTTTATCTCAATTGACCAAGAAGGTGGTAAAGTATCTCGTTTAAATAAATCAAATGGTTTTTTCAACACTAAAACAGCCGCAGAATTAGGATTAAACCCAACTACCGATGCCACATACGAAGAAGCAAAAAAAATTGCTACCATGTTAAAAGATAATGGATTTAATTTAAATTTTGCCCCAAGTGTTGATGTTAATGTTAATCCAGATAATCCGGTAATTGCTAAGTATGGTAGATCATACTCCGACAATCCTAATATTGTAGTACAGCATGCTTTAGCTTTTATTATGGCACATAATGAAGAAGGGGTTATTACAACTATTAAACATTTTCCAGGTCATGGTAGTTCTACTACAGATTCTCATGCAGGTTTTGTTGATATAACTAAAACTTTCAAAGATTATGAATTACAGCCTTTTAAAGATATTATAAAAGTAGGATTTCAAGGGGGAGTTCTATCTGCCCATGTAATGAATAAAAATGTAGATAAAAAATATCCAGCTTCGCTTTCTAAAAAGTTTGTCTATGGAGTTTTAAGAAAACAGCTTGGTTTTGATGGTGTAGTCTTTAGTGATGATTTAAAAATGAAAGCTATAGAAGATAACTTCACATTAGAAGAAACTTTGGTTAATGCTATAAATTCTACTACAGATGTGTTAGTTTATAGTAATAATTTAGGGGAATATAAGCCAGAATTTATTAAAGAAGCCGTTGCAATTGTTAAAAAGAATGTTGAAAACGGCAACATCAAAATGGATAGAATTAATGAATCCTACCTTAGAATCATGAAACTTAAAAAGGAAATGTTGTATTAAATCATAAGGATAGTTTTTAGAGTTTAAAATGCAGGCAGAAAAAATTAAGTGGAAAGCAATTAGAAATAAAAAAAAGAAACCACGAAAAATTCAAGCTCAAATAGAAAGCCTAAAACACCTAAAGAAGAAAATAACATTTAAGAAAAAGTAATCAATTAATGTGAGAAATAATAAGAGGGATAATCTTTCTTATTATTTCTCAATTTTTTTGAGGTAGTAAAATAAAATTTAAATAGGGCTAGAATGAAAAAAATAATTATAACAGGTGGCACTGGATTTGTTGCGGGCTTTGTAATTGCCGAATTTTTAAATAATGGATATATGGTTCATACATCGGTTCGTGATATTAAGCACTTAAGTAAAATTAAACTAAAGTTAGCCGATTATGTTGATAGTGAAAAAATTAAAAATCTATCTGCATTTGTTGCCGATTTAACACAAAGTGAGGGTTGGGTTGATGGAATTCGTGGAGCAGATGGAATTATTCATGTGGCTTCTCCTATGCCTAAGGGAACAGAAACGGTTGATGAATTGTGTAAGGCTGCGGTTGATGGTACAATAAATATATTATCTTCTGCACTGCTTGCGAATATTTCTCGTATTGTAATGACCTCGTCTCAAGCTGCCAGTACAGCGATGAGAGGAGAGACTGGTGTATTAAATGATGATTTTTGGACGGATGAAAAAAATCCAGATTTGGATCCTTATCGTATTTCAAAAATACGAGCAGAACGGGCAGCATGGGATTTTGCCAATAAAAATAATATTCAACTAACAACGATTCTGGCAGGAGCAATCTTTGGACCAGCAATGTCTACCGAAGGGTTATCTTCAAATGCCGTGTTGTTGAATCTTCTTAATGGAAACCCAAAACGAATAATTAATATACCATTAGAAGTTGTTGATGTTAGAGATTTAGCAACACTTCATCGTTTAGCATTTGAAAATGATAAAGCAATAGGGCAAAGATTTTTATCATCAGAACCAATTTTAAAAATGACAGAAATTGCAGAAATATATCGGAAAGAATTCCCAAAATCAAGAACCGCATATAAAGTGTATCCTGATTTTATAGTGCGAATTTTAGCAAAATTTAAGCCTGAACTACGGACCTTAATACCAATATTAGGACGCTGTTATACCCATACAAATAAGCGAGCAAAAACAATGCTTAATTGGACACTGAGAAATCCAAAATTAACAGTAATTGATGCTGCAAAATCATTTGAAAAATTAGGCTTGATAGAAGAAAAATAATAAATTTGTAGAAAAGATTTTTGGAGGATTTTACTTTTATAAGTTTCCTCTAATAATCTTCCTAACTTAGTGGATATAGAATAAGGAAATTATCTAACCCTATCAAATTTATTTAAAAGATACAGTCCATAGTCAGATTATAGTGATTTTTTTTCCCTAAGATTTATGAAGTAGTATAATCACTAAGTAGCAATATACAAGGTTCTTTTTGTTTTTCTTTCCTAATTATTCAACAGATACCTTAATAGAAAAATTATCCTATTAAGGTAATATATTAAGAATTTGAGTTTTCAGACAATAGTTGTTCTAGCCATTTAATGGTATAAGTGCCATCAATGAACTTAGGTTCTTCTATTAGTCTTAGATGCAGTGGGATATTAGTTTTTGTGCCTTCAATGATTAATTCATTCAAAGCTCTTTTTAATCTTAGTAAGCAATGTTTTCTATCTGTACCATGAACTATAAGTTTAGCTATCATAGAATCATAGTAAGGAGGAATAGAATAACTATTATATATAGCTGTATCCAACCTTACTCCACCACCAGCTGATGGATGGAATTGTAATATTTTACCAGGTGTTGGCATAAAAGTATCAGGATCTTCAGCATTTATACGGCATTCAATAGCATGTCCGATATACTTAATATCTTCCTGTTTTTGTTTAAGTTGTTTACCTTGTGCGATTCTAATCATTTCATGAACGAGGTCAATCCCTGTAATATATTCGGTTACTGGATGTTCTACTTGTAAACGAGTATTCATTTCCATAAAATAGAATTTTCCGTCTTCGTATAAATACTCAATAGTTCCCGCACTGTAATAGCCCATTTTTTGCATAGATTTTGCCGAAACCGTACAGATATAATCTCTTTCTTCAGGGGATAAAGCCGGAGACAAAGCCTCTTCAATTACTTTTTGATTTCGTCTCTGTACTGAACAGTCTCTTTCAAATAAATGCAACACATTCCCATGTTGATCGCCAAGTATTTGCACTTCAATATGTTTAGGATTCTGTAAGAATTTTTCCATATAAACTGCAGGATTCCCAAAAGTAACCTCAGCTTCACTTCTGGTTAAATCAAAATTTTCGGTAAGCTCTTTTTCATTAAAGGCAATTCTCATACCTCTACCACCACCACCAGCAGCAGCTTTAATAATAACAGGATAGCCAAAATCGGAAGCAATTTTTTTTGCTTCATCTAAAGATTTCACCTCACCATCAGAACCAGGAACAGTAGGGATACCAAGTTCAATAGCAGTTTTTTTAGCTTGAATTTTATCGCCCATAATTTTAATATGCTTAGAAGAAGGACCAATAAATGTAAAACCATGAGCCTCTACCATTTCTACAAAGTCAGGATTTTCTGATAAAAAACCATAGCCAGGATGAATTCCATCGCTATTTGTAATTATGGCAGCACTAAGAATAGCCTGCTTATTAAGATAACTATCAGTGGCTTTAGCAGGACCTATACATACAGCTTCATCAGCAATTTTAACATGCATAGCATTTTTATCGGCTTCAGAATATACAGCAACAGTAGCAATACTCATTTCTTTAGCAGCACGAATAATTCTAACCGCAATTTCACCACGATTAGCTATTAAAATCTTTTTTATCATGAAGAATTCCTTTTATTCTATAATTAATAGAACTTCGCCATATTCAATAGGTTGATTAGATTTTACTAATATTTTAGCAATCTTTCCAGATTTAGGAGCTTTAACCGGATTAAATACTTTCATCGCTTCTATTAAAAGGATAGTATCACCTTCATTAACAGTTGAACCAACTTTAACGAAATCTTCAGTTTCTGGACCACTTCTAGTATAAACAATTCCTACCATAGGAGAAAGCACAGCTCCAGGATGTTTTGATAAATCTTCATTACCCTCAATATTTTCTTTAGCTACTTGCATATCAACAGGAGCTGGAGGCATCATATGAGGACCATGTTGATGTGGAAAAGGGTGAGGCATAAACATTTGAGGATTATTTAAGGCTTGAGATAAAACTTCTTTTTCTCTTTTAACTTTTATATGAACGGTGGATTGTTGTAAATCGTGATTAAATTCAATTTCAGAGAGATCGGCATCTTTTAATGTTTTAGCTAATCCCTTAATAAAGTCTGAATAGTCTTTAATATTATCGTTATCTTTCATTTAAGTAGTCCATTTATTGTATTATTTTTTTAGATTATATCTTAAAAAATATTTAATTGAAACTAATTTTTACTTAAATATTCAATTGCTAAAAGATACCCATCAGCTCCTAAGCCACAAATTGTGCCGTTTGCAACCTTAGAAATATAAGAATTATGGCGGAAATCTTCTCTTTTATAAATATTAGAAATATGGACCTCAATAGTTTGCATTTTTGTAGCAATAATAGCATCCATAAGAGCAATAGAAGTGTGAGAAAAACCACCAGCATTAATAATTAATTTAGTGATTCCCTGAGAGTATCCTGAGTGGATTTTATTTATAAGCTCACCTTCTAAATTACTTTGAAAAAAAATTACTTCACTATTACAAGAAGATGCTTTAGCAATACAAAGTTTTTCTAAATCATCAAGGGTAAAGTTTCCATAAATATTTGGTTCTCTTTGCCCTAAAAGATTAAGGTTTGCACCATTAATTATTAATATTTTACTCATGATTTTACCACCTAATTAATATAGGTTAAAATTTAATCTAATTTAGATAAAATTTCAAGAATTTTTAATCGCCTTAACTCCTTAGAAAATATAGCTTTACAATAAAGTCTTGACAAGTGTTGTAATGAGATTATATTTAATTGTTTTTTTAATATTTACAAAGGGGCTTTCCTATGATAAATGCTAGGGTTCAGCGATTTTTAGAAGAAAATTCTAACCGCATACAAACACCATGTGTAATTTTTGACTTAAATGTTTTAAAAGAAAAGTATGCAGACTTCAAAAAAAACATGCCAAATATTGAGGTTTTTTATGCTGTTAAGTGTAATCCATCTCCTAAAATCATAGAAACTCTTAGAGACTTAGGAAGTTCTTTTGATGTGGCATCTATAGAAGAAGTTGAACTTTGTTTATCATTAAAGGTAGACCCAGCTAAATTATCGTGGGGATCTACCATTAAAAAGCCCTATTTAGTTAAAAAAGCCTACGAATGGGGAGTACGACTTTTTGCAACAGACAGTATAGAAGACTTACATGGAATTGCTGAAAATGCTCCAGGTTCTAAGGTTTATTGCCGAATTTTAGTTAATAATAAAAATGCTCTTTGGCCTTTATCGGCAAAATTTGGTTGTTCTTTGTCTATGGCAGAGCATATTTTAGTACAAGCTAAGGAATTAGGACTACAACCTTTTGGTATATCTTTTCATGTGGGGTCGCAACAGTTAGATTTAGAGGCTTGGGATAGAGCTATTACCAATGCTGCTAGAGTTTTCTACGAGTTAAAAGAAAGTTATAATATTGAATTAGAAATGCTGAATTTGGGTGGAGGGTATCCATCTTATGGTTACCTTACAGATTATCAACCAATTGAAGATTATTACAAAGTAATTCACGACTCTTTAAATGAAAATTTTGGAGATAATCATCCAAGTCTTTTTGCAGAACCAGGTAGATTTTTAGTTGCCGATGCTGGTACTTTAATAACTGAGGTGGTTTTAGTTTCTAAAAAAAGCCATGATACCGATTTAAGATGGGTTTACCTAGATGTAGGATTATACGGTGGTTTAGCAGAAACATTAGGAGAATCTATAAAGTATAATATAATTACCAGTAAAGATTCCGATGAAGTAGATTTAGGTGAGGTTAATATTGCTGGTCCGACTTGCGATGGTATGGATATTATGTATAAAGATTATAAATATAATATGCCGATAGATTTACAAGCCGGAGATATGGTTTATATTTTATCTACAGGTGCTTATACTACATCATATTCTTCGGTTAATTTTAATGGTTTTAAACCACTGAAAGATTATTTCATTGAATAATAATTAAAGTGGTAGTAAAATACTACTAAGTTTATTGTAAATGTAGCAGATAATCGGGAGATAAAAATGAAATATTTCTTTTCAGATGTTGATGGAACTTTATTACAAGATCATAAGTTAGATGCCAACACTGTTAGCTTGGTTGAAGACTTTATCAACAAAGGAAATAAATTTATTTTAGCTACTGGTAGGATAGATTCTGACATTCAAAGAATTGAAGAAAAATTAGGCTTTGCTGGAGATTATCGTATATCGCAAAACGGGGCAGTAATTAACGATAAAAACAATAATATTATTTATAAAAAATTACTACCTAAAGAGATTCTTCCAGAACTAACTGAATATATATTCTCTCTTGAAAATGTTACCATAGAGGTAACCGAGGTTAAGAATAGATATGCTACAGCTGAAAGAAAGATATCTCATGTTTATGAATTTACTTTGCCCGTTAATGTTGTGCCAAACATTAAAGAAAAAATTGCTAATTTAGAATGTACCTTATTTTTAATTTTATCAGATGATACTAAATTATTTGAAAGAATCTCTAGAGAAATTAAAGAAAAATGGGGTGATAAAGTTTATGCTGTATTAACTTCACCAGGTTGCTTAGAGGTTATTTCAACTGAAGTTTCTAAAGGTAATGCTATTGCTTATTTACAAGAAATGTTAAAAATTAAAGATGAAGATATTTTTGTAGCAGGTGATAGTTATAACGATGTTTCTATGTTTGAGAAATATCCTAATTCTTTTGCTATGGAACAAGCTCCTGATGATGTAAAATCTCCTGCGAAAAATGTTGCTTCTAATGTGGGTGAGGTAGTTAAACTTATAAATAAAATTTCTTAGTTAATCTATGGATACAAAAAAGATAGATTTACTAATAGAAGAAGTTGGTGAGGATATAACTCAGTTAGTAATTTACTCAGCATTTTCTGTTGGTTTGTTTATGCTTATAGGTGAACTGGTAGAGAAAAAAAAGAAAGCTCAAAGTTAATTTAAATCTATAACAAGATTTATTGCTTTTGTCATTACTTCAATAAATTTTTCTTCCAAAGATAATATAGTGATAAAACCATTAAACCTAAAGATAATCCTATAACTATCCAAAACCCTGAGGATTCTCCCTCAAAAGGAATTTTTACGTTCATTCCCCAAAGTCCAGCTAGAATCATAGGAATGGTTAATAAAATAGTAATATTAGTAAGTAGCTTTAAAAAATTATTTTGATTATTTGCCACAATAGAAGCGATGGTATTCATTAAATCTATGATGATTTTTGAATAAGTATCAACCATTTCAATAGCCTGTTTGTTTTCGGTATAGGCATCATCAAGTAGTTCATCATTAATATTAGCAAAATCAAGTAAATTATCTTGTTTCTTATTTTGGAGATTTATAATTCTATTTATTACTAAGTCGTTAGAATATAAAGCCATACTAAAAAAAGTTAAAGTTTTTTGTAGTTTAAGTGCTTCTAGCATATCAATATTATTATTGGATTCTATTAATCTTTCTTCTAAGACCTCAAACTTTTTAATAATTGTCCGAGTATAAGAAACATACGATCTTGATACTACATAAAAAAGGCTGATAAAAAGATTAATTTTATTGCCTAACAAACTGCTTTTATTATCAATTTTATCAAATAAACCTATAGGATCAATTGCTTTAGTAGAAATACAAACAAAATAATTTTTACAAATTATTATTCCAATTGGTGCAACATCCATTAAATTATCTTTAACAGAAAAAGCCATATTAATTACACCTAAAATATAATTATCACGAACATCTATACGAGACCTTTCTTCTGGGTCTAACATTCTAATAATAATAGAATTAGGAATATCTATTAAATCGCTGACAAAATCAGTTTCTTCGCTAGAGGGATTATGTAAATTAATGAAACAATTTTCTTCTAAATCTTTAGTTTCACTAAAGGTATTATTATAAAGTTGATAAAATTTAAGCATCTTTGAATTTTTAGTGTATAATTAAAATATTATAATCAATTATATATTAATAAATATTATTTAAAATGAAAAAAAGTTTTTTATCGTTATTACTTTTGGTGTTAATTAGCTCATGTGTTTCTGTAAATAAGAGCTTTGAAGATTATTATTGGCGGTTAGTTGCAATTGAAGGAGAGGGAGTTCCAACTTTTGAGAAAACTTTGTTAAGTAATAAAAATGCTTATATCTCTTTTCAAGGTAATAACAGAATTACAGGTTTTACTAGTTGTAATACCATTAATGGTAAGTTTAGTAGAGAAAAAAATGTTACTCATTTTTTAGGAGTTGTTACTACTAAAAATAAATGTTCAGCTGATAAGATGAAGATAGAGAAAAATTTTATACTCTTTTTAAAACAATCTGAATACATGATTGTTAATAGAGATAACCTAACAATCTATAATGAAAACATGGATATTATATTAGTTTTTAAAAAGGAAGTACTGCCTGTTAAATAAAAAATATAAATTATTTTATATGTTGTTGCAAATATGTAAAATATGTGTAATAATATAACTAAATATATAAGAATCTTATTTTTATATATTAGTTATTAAATTTTTTTTAAAGGTCATACTATAATGCAAAAAGGAAAAGTTAAGTGGTTCAACACTACAAAAGGCTATGGTTTTATTGTTCCAGAAAGTTCTGAAAAAGATATTTTCGTTCATATTTCAGCCGTTAGTGCAGCAGGATTAAAATCTCTTCAAGATAATCAAGCTGTTGAATTTGAAGTAGAAGAAAATGGAGAAAGAAAATCAGCTGTTAATTTGAAGATTGTTGATTAAATCAAATAAAATTTTTTTTTAAAATTCAGAAGGAATATCAGGAAGAAATTGGTATTCCTTTTTTTTGTTAAAGACTATTGAATTATTTAGATAATAGTACTATATTAGTTTAGTAGTATAAATAACATACAAAGATATTTGCTAAATCAAGCTAAATCAAGGGATATAATATGGAAATCAAAGAACTATCCAAAGAAGGATTAAAAAGAACCTATTCGGTATCTATAAGTTCTACTGAACTTAATGAAGAAAAAGAAAAAAAATTACAATCAATTGCTTCTAAAGTATCTATAGATGGTTTTAGAGCAGGGAAAGCTCCTATTGCTAAAGTAGAAGCTCAATATGGAAATAAAGTTATTCCAGAAGTGCTAGAAGACAGTACTAATAATGCTATAGATAAACTTTATGCTGATTTTAAAATTGAAACTGTGGCAGCTCCTAAAGTTAATGTTAAAGATTTTTCTATGGAAAAAGGCTTAGAACTAACAGTAGAAATAGAATTATTTCCTGAAATTAAAGATGTAGATTTTTCTAAAATAACTTTAAATAAAAAAACTATTGAAGTTAGTGATAAAGAAATTAATGATTCTTTAGAACAAATGGCTAATTATTATAAATCTTTTAAAGATGTTTCTGAGGTTCGTGAAGCAAAATCAGGTGATGTTGTAGTAATAGATTTTGTTGGTAAAATTGATGGTGTAGAATTTGATGGTGGTAAAGGTGATGATTTCCCATTAGAATTAGGTTCTAACATGTTTATTCCTGGTTTTGAAGAACAATTAATCGGAAAAAAAGTTGGCGATAAGGCAGAAGTTAAAGTTCCTTTCCCTAAAGATTATCATGCCGAACATTTAGCTGGCAAAGACAGTATCTTTGAAGTAAATATTAAAAAAATGCAACAGGTTGTTAAAGCTCCTATTGATGATGAATTAGCTAAAAAAAGTGGCTTTGCAACTATTGATGAATTAAAACAAGATATTGTTAAAAAATATCAAGAGCATGCCGATCTTTTAGAAAAAAATGTTCTTAAAAAACAATTGATTGAAGAATTACAAAAAACAGCCGATTTTGAACTTCCTGAAACTCTTTTAGCTTCTGAGAAAGAAGCATTGTGGAAAGAATTTCAGCATTTTCAAGAGCATATGAAAGAACATGAGAAACAAGATGATTTTAAATCTCATGGGCATTCTGAAAAAGATATGGAATCTTATAAAAAATCTGACAGTGAAGCCAAAGCTGATCAAGAAGTTGAAGCTAAAAAAAGAATTAAAATTGCTTTATTATTTAATAGTATTGCCACTAAAAATTCTATTAAAGTAGATGATAAAGATTTACAAGAAATTCTTCAGCAAGAAGCAATGATGTATGGTCGTGATGTAGGTTCTATGGTTGCTTATTATCAAAATGATAAAAATGCGATGAGAGCTTTACAAAGCAGAGCTTTAGAAAACAAAATTATGCAACATGTTTTATCGCAAGTAAAATATAACGAAAGTAAAATCAGTTTTGATGATTATACTAAGGAATTGCAAAATAACTAACTAAGTGAGACTAAATGATAAACTATAAAGAGCAAATGAACGGACTAGTTCCGATGGTTATAGAAACTAGTGGCAGAGGGGAGAGAGCTTTTGATATTTACTCAAGGCTTTTAAAAGAAAGAATAATATTTTTAACCTCGCCAATTGATGATAATATAGCCTCGCTAGTATGTGCTCAGTTGCTCTTTTTAGAATCTGAAGATCCTAAAAAAGATATTGCTCTTTATATTAATTCGCCTGGAGGTGTAGTAACTGCTGGGCTTTCTATATACGATACCATGAACTATATTAAGTGTGATGTTTCTACTTTATGTATGGGGCAAGCTGCCTCTATGGGGTCTTTTTTGTTGATGGCAGGAGCTAAAGGAAAAAGATTTATTCTGCCTCATGCTAGAGTTATGGTACACCAACCCTCAGGTGGAGCAAGAGGGCAAGCAACAGATATTGAAATTCAGGCAAAAGAAATTTTATATTTAAAATCATTAATTAATGAAATTTATGCTAAGCATACGGGGCAATCGGTAGAAACTATCGCTAATGCTCTTGAGAGAGATAATTTTATGAATGCCAAGCAAGCTCTAGAATTTGGCTTGGTAGACAGTATAGTTTCGCAAAGAGTTTAATATAATTTTATAAATATAAATGGTAAAAAGATTAAAAATATGACAGAAAAAAAAGATAAAGATAAAAAAGGTCGCTCTAAAAAAAGATCAGCAATTTCTTGTTCTTTTTGTGGTAAGGCTCAAGATGAAGTTCTAAAAATAGTACATGGTTTAGAAGGTAATATTTGTTCAGAATGTATTTATATTTGCTCGGCTTTATTAGACGAGACAGACAATATTATTGCCTCTATGGATACTAAAAAAATTGATAAAAAAATTGCTGATACTTTTAAAAAACTATCACCGCAAGAAATTTATAACCAACTTAATCTGCATGTAATAGGGCAAGACAAAGCGAAAAAGGCTTTATCAGTAGCGGTTTATAATCATTATAAAAGAATCTTCTCTAAATCTTCTTCTTCAAAGGGTAAATTTAAAGATATTGATATTATTAAATCAAATATCTTAATGATTGGCTCAACAGGAGTAGGTAAAACTTTATTAGCTCAAACATTAGCTAAAATTATTGATGTTCCTTTTGCTATTGCTGATGCTACCTCTTTAACAGAAGCTGGCTATGTAGGTGAAGATGTTGAAACTATCCTTTTAAGGCTTTTACAAGCAGCCGATTACGATGTAGAAAAAGCTCAACGGGGAATCATTTATATTGATGAAATAGATAAAATTACCAGAAAAAGCGATAATCCTTCCTTAACAAGAGATGTTAGTGGAGAGGGAGTGCAACAAGCCTTGTTAAAAATAATTGAAGGCACAACTTCTTATGTGGCTCCGCAAGCAGGTAGAAAGCATCCGCAACAAGAGTATTTTCCTATAGATACTTCAAATATTTTATTTATTTGTGGTGGGGCTTTTAATGGTTTAGATAAGGTTATTCAGCAAAGGCTATCAAAAGGTTCAATTGGTTTTAATGCCAGTATTGTTGAAGAAAATTATGATAAAAAAGATAATTTCCTCCAGTATTTAACTGAAGAAGATCTTTTTAGATATGGCTTAATTCAAGAGTTTGTAGGTAGATTATCGCTAAAAGTTTGTTTAGATAAAATGACTGAGGAAACTATCTATAAAATTCTTAAAGAACCTAAAAATGCTATTTCTTTGCAATATGAGAAATTATTTTTTATAGATGGAGTAAAATTAACCTTTAAAGAAGAAGCCTATAAGGCAATTGCTAAACAAGTTTTTGAAAAACAATTGGGAGCAAGAGGTTTACGGGCATATTTAGAAGAGATTCTTAATGAATCTATGTTTGAAATTCCTTCACAAAAAGATAGCATCAAAGAAGTAGTAATTGATATGGATGTTGCAAATAAAAAAAAGAAACCTATATATATTTATAAGTAAAAAATATAGATATATAACTATATAAAAAGTAGGGTATCTGTATAAGATACCCTTTTTTGTTGAAAAAAACTAAATAGAAAAGCCATTAAGTTTTTCTTAATGAATTTAACAATATACTATATAAAGAATAAAAAATAGAGCAGAAAAAATGAGCCAAGAAAATAATGTGTTGCCGTTAATTGCTGTTAAAGAAGTAGTGGTGTTTCCTCATATGATAATATCACTATTTGTTACACGAAATACTTCAATTAATGCTTTAAATAATGTTACTAAAGATTCTAATAAAATTATTGTGGTTAGCCAAAAAAATCAGGCAGCTGAGGATATTCAAGAAAAAGATATATTCAATGTTGGCACACTGGTTGAAATTATCCAGATTGTTAAAATGCCCGATGGTAGTATTAAAATTGCAGTTCGTGGTTTAGAAAGAGTAAAAATTAAAAGTTTTAATACCGAAAAAAATTATATAGAATCGGCTTATGAAGTATTAGTGGATTCTAAAAATTACGATGAAGCTAAACTTTTAGAAGTTAAAGAAAGCCTTTTTTTAAGCCTTAAAAATTATATTGATGCTACTAAGCGAATCCCAGCTACTTTATTGCCAGCAGTAAGAAAAATAGAATCGCTAGATGAAGTTCTATATTTAATTATTTCTCATGTGGCAATTGCAGAAGAAGAAAAGCAAAAAATCTTAGAAATGGATAATCTTTTAGAAAGAGTAGCCTATGTTAATTCTATCCTTGAGGTAGAATTAGACCTTTTGGGAGTTGAGAAAAAGATTCGTGAAAGAGTTAAAAAACAAATGGAGAAGAATCAGAAAGATTACTATCTCAACGAGCAAATTAAAGCCATCCAAAAAGAACTTAATAATGGCGAAGATGTTAAAGACGAAGTTAAAGAGCTTTTGCTTAAAGCTAAAAAAACTAAATTAACTAAAGAAGCTAAAGAAAAAATTGAGCCTGAAATTAAAAAATTAGCAATGATGAATCCAATTTCAGCAGAGGCAACAGTCCTTAGAAACTATATTGACTGGGTATTGGGTTTGCCTTGGGATGTGAAAGTTGGTGCAAAGATTGATCTTAAAAAAGCTGAAGAATTTTTAGAAGAAGAACACTATGCACTAGGAAAAGTTAAAGAAAGAATCTTAGAATATTTAGCAGTGTTAAAAAAATCACCAAAAATGAAAGCTCCGATTCTTTGCCTTGTGGGACCTCCAGGTGTGGGTAAAACTTCATTAGCTAAATCTATTGCTAAAGCAGCTGAAAGAGAATTTGTAAGAATCTCTTTAGGTGGAGTAAAAGACGAATCTGAAATTAGAGGACATAGAAGAACTTATATTGGAGCAATGCCGGGTAAAATTATCCAAGCTATGAAAAAAGCTAAGGCTAGCAATCCTTTAATTTTATTAGATGAAATTGATAAAATGAGTTCTGATTTTAGGGGAGATCCTTCTTCTGCCTTACTTGAGGTGCTAGATAAAGAGCAAAATTCTTCGTTTGTGGATCATTATATTGAAGTAGGATACGATCTTTCTAATGTTATGTTTATTGCTACTGCTAATTCTTTAAATATGCAAGAGGCTCTAATTGATAGGATGGAAATTATCCAACTTAGTGGCTATTCAGAAGAAGAAAAGCTAGAAATTGCTAAAAGGCATTTAGTTCCTAGAAAAATGAGTGAAGCAGCTTTATCTGCTGAGGAAATTAAAATAGACGATAAAGCAATCTTAGAAATGATTAGAAGCTATACTAGAGAATCTGGGGTGCGGAAATTAGAAGAAATTATCGCAGCGGTTGCTAGAAAAGTAGCTAAAGAAATTGTTTTAGAAGAAATTAAATCGGCAAAAGTTAGCCAAAAGAATCTTATAGATTATGCTGGAGTTCCTAAATTTAAAGATTCGGATATTGAAAAAGAAAATAAAGTAGGAATCACCACTGGTCTAGCTTGGACTCGTGTGGGCGGTGATATTCTTTATATAGAAGCCCTTAAACTTCCTGGCAAAGGTGAAGTTAAAATGACCGGTAAGTTAGGGGAGGTTATGCAAGAATCTGTAAAAGCCGCTTATTCTTTACTGCAATCTAATGCTGAAAATTTAAAATTAGATAAGAATCTTTTCAGCGATTCTAATCTGCATATCCATGTTCCCGAAGGGGCAACTCCTAAAGATGGTCCTTCTGCAGGTGTGGCTATGGTAACCTCTATGTATTCGGCATTATCTGGAAAAAAGGTAAGAGCAGATGTGGCAATGACTGGTGAAATTACTTTACGGGGTAAAGTTTTACCAATAGGTGGGTTAAGAGAAAAGATTCTTGCAGCATTGCGATTCGGAATCACTAATATTATTATTCCTAAAGACAATGAAAGTGATCTTAAGGATATTCCTGAAAATTCTTTGAAGCAACTTAAGATAATAAGTGTTGCAGACTTTAAGGAAGTTCTTGATTTTGCTATTGCTAAAGAAAAATAGAAAAAAAGATAATAAAGTGCTTGACTATTTTAAGAAATAATTTAATATAGTAAGGAGTATAAAGGTTATTGGTTATTAAGAACCTTAACGAAAATAAGAAGAATAAAATAAAAAGGATCTTGTTATGAATAAAACAGAATTATTAGACGAAATTGCTAGTCGTTCAGGTTTGAAGAAAACTGATACTGCAAAAATGTTTGATGCTTTCATAGATGTTGTGGAAAGTGCTTTAGCTAAAGGCGATGATATTCGTGTTGTTGGTTTTGGAACTTTTTCTGTTTCTCATAGAAAAGCAAGTGAAG
>JAIRQL010000024.1 GCA_031256515.1 Alphaproteobacteria bacterium | reverse complement strand
TTAAAATCAGATTCTTTCATAAATAGTGGCTAGTTTCTGTTGCCAGGTACTAGCCAAACCCCTAGAGCTTACTAGCGCTACGCTGCGTAAGCCACTGCCTGATTGTTATCATTGGCATTTATAAAAAGTAACCCGATAACGGTGGAATCATACCGTAAGAAGATCTATCTTTCCTACCCTGTCGAAGCTATATCACCCCCATTAGAAATATAGTTTAATTGGTGGAGGTGTCGGGTACTGCCCCCGAGTCCAAAATAGTAATTACATAGAGGTTTATCTTAATAGTACTAAAAGTACATAAATATTATAATGGAATTTTTTTATAAAAAAATATATATTTATAAAATATAGAATAAAATGTTAAAAAATCTTAAAAATCTCATGACAAATACCACGAACAGAACTACTAACGATTCTTTAGAAAAATATTTACAACAAAGTATTCCCTGCCTAAATAAAGGATTTGTAAGGCTTGTAGATTATATGGGAAGCGACAGTAGTATCACTCAAGCGGCTCGTGTATCTTACGGAGCAGGGACAAAAACTATTAACGATGATACAGCTCTTATTCGTTATTTATTACGGCATAAACACACAACTCCTTTTGAAATGTGCGAAATTAAATTGCATATTAAAGCTCCTATTTTTATAGCAAGACAGTGGTTAAGGCATCGTACCGCTAATGTTAATGAGTATTCAGCTAGATATTCAATCATGGAACATGATTATTATGTGCCAGAGGAAGAGCAACTATGCTATCAGTCAAAATCTAATAAGCAAGGACGAAGTGAAATTATTCCACAGCCATTAAATGCTGAAATTAGAGAAAAAATTACCGATATTACCGAAAAATCTTTTGCAACTTACGATAGCTTTATTAATGAAGATATTAATTTAGCTAAAGAGATTGCACGAGGTGTTTTACCAGTTAATGTTTATACTCAGTTTTATTGGAAAATAGATTTACATAATCTTTTACATTTTTTAAGATTAAGAGCTGACTCTCATGCTCAGTACGAAATTAGAGTTTATGCGGAAGCAATTTTAGAACTAGTTAAGTTATGGACTCCGATTACTTACCAAGCCTTTATGGATTATGCTGTTAATGCTGAAACTTTCTCTTCTGAAGAAATATCTTTATTGAAAAAACTTCTTAAAGGCGAAAAAGTAAATCCTGATGATTATAGAATCTCTAAAAGAGAACTAGCTAATTTAAAACAAGTATTTGATTTAGATAATCTCTAAAAAATATTGTTATAAAAAGGATTACAAGCTATGTTAAAAAAATTTAAAAATTTATTATTAATACTTGGATTCTTTTTTATAATGCCATCTATATCTTTAGCTTTAGAGGTATTATCTCCTAATAGTGGTACAGTCAGTAATAAAGTTTATACTAAAAAGTCTGCTCCTACTTTAAGAGTAGGAACTTATAATATTGCTGCTGCTAGAGTCTCGGATATTAACACTATTGCTGAAACTATTAAAGATATGAATCTTGAAATTCTTGCTATTAATGAAATTGATATAAATACAGCTCGTAGTCAAAATACTGATCAATTAGAAGTTTTAAAAGAAAAAACTGGAATGCCTTATGGAGTTTTTGGTAAGGCTATAGATTTTGATGGTGGTGAGTATGGTGTAGCAATATTATCAAAATATCCTATTGTTAATAATGAAACTATAAAATTACCATCAGCAGATAGAGAGCAAAGAGTTCTTTTAGTAGCTGAAATTAAAATTCCTAATTTTGATAGTAATATAGTTTTTATGACAACTCATTTAGATTGGTATGAAAATCCTGAGTTAAGATTAAACCAAGTCTATGCTATTAATGCTTATAGTATTGAAAGTACTCCTAGTAAAATAAAAGATCTTACTAATAAAATAAAAATCTTAGCAGGAGACTTTAATGATGTTATAGAAACGAATTCAATTACTACCATTAATGAACTACAAAGATATTATACTCATTTAACTAAAGAAGGTCTTGATACAAGAACTTGGACTTCTACTAATCCATCTTTAGATTTAGATCATATTTTTGCTTTTAAAGGGCAAAAATGGGTAGTATCAAATGCAACCATTCCATCTAAAACCAAACAAAACAAGGATATGTCTACGATTAGCGACCATCTTCCTATTATTTTAGATTTAACCTTATTAGAGCAGTAAGACTAACACACTTAATATATAAAAACCTCCTTTACTTAGGAGGTTTTTATATATTGTAGTTATTATTTTTTTTGAAGAGACAAATCACTTAATTCATCAGATTTCTCATTAATTTGTTTATGAAGTACATTCATAAACTCTTCTTCGGTTAAGTCTCTACTAGTAATAGGAGGTAGAAATTCTATTACTACAAGGGTAGGATAAATAAGTTTACTGCCCTTAGGAAAGCAATCTCCTGTATTTAAAGCTACTGGCACAATAGGGGCAGTAGTGTTGCTATAAATTTTAGCGATACCTTTTTTAAACTTAGGGTGAGACTTTGGAGCTACTCTTGTGCCTTCTGGGAAAATT
>JAIRQL010000036.1 GCA_031256515.1 Alphaproteobacteria bacterium | reverse complement strand
TGGAACATCATTTAGGTCTTACATGCGATCCCGTTGGTGGCTTAGTACAAATTCCATGTATAGAAAGAAATGCCTTTGGAGCAGTTAAAGCCATAATGTCAGCTAAGATGGCAATCAATAGAGGTACAGCTTCTGCCCCTGCTGTTAGCTTAGATGATGTAATTACCACTATGCTTTTTACAGGAAAAGATATTGACCCTAAATATAGAGAAACCTCACTAGGAGGATTGGCTAAGGTTGTAAAATGTAATCTTAGTTAATTATAATAAGGGTTTAATCTTTTAAAACTAATGTAAAAGACCAATTTTAAAAAGTATTTGTGTAATAGATATTAACTTTAATGAATAAAAAAGTAATATCTAATACCTTAGAAATTTTGAGTTGGTCTTTCTTTTTGTATATTATTTTATGATTTTTTAGTAAATTATCTTGACAATCTAATACATTTGGTGTATATTTAAATTGTATTAATAATTAATACATAAATATAAACATAATCCATAAAAATCATACAAGGAGAAAACAATATGGAAATAGTTTTAAAAAATATAAATGTAAGTACTATAAATGAAGCCAGTGTAGAAATGGATGAAACCGGATTTGCAACTCAGGAAGACTTACAACAACTACAAAATGAACTTAATAGCTTTAAACTATGAAGAGATAATTATTTAAATTCTATAATCGGTCGTGAAAAATATTTTAATACCGATAATACTTATAAAGATCAAGAAATCATAAAATTAGGAGCAAAAACCTACGGACTAGTTGGTAGTATCGTAAGTATTACTGATTATCCCCTAGCTTTTGCTAACTGTAATGCCGAAGATACAGGAGGCGGAACTTTTCAAATTCCATTAATGTTTGATGGCACAATAAGACATATTGCAGAAAATAACCCAAGAGAACTTGGCACTTATGAGGAAGATGATTTTAAATCTCATAATCATGATATGCAACATGATCACGATATGAGCCACGAACATCACTTACCATGGGAAATTTGGAAAAATGGTTCTAACAGGCTTAGCTGGAATACTGAAGTATACGATGAAGCACATTGGAGTAATCTCCCTGATTATACTGATACCTGAGGTGGTAGAGAGAAAACTGGTGGTAGTTCAAAAGCCTCCACAGGAAACACTGGAGGAACTGAAACCCGTATGAAAAATACTAGCGGACAATGGTATTTACTATTAAATGTTGATATTTAACTATAAGAATCTTGGAAATAAATGTAAACTATAATAAGTAATTTTGAATACAACTTGCTTATTTTAAACTTAACTTCAGTTTTTAATAAGCAAGTTATATCTTTTAATAAAAATGAAAAATAAATTATGAATAATTCGTATAATATCACCTTCTCAATAAACAGACCGCATTTTTTATTTGCAATGACAACTTTGTATTCATTGTTAAAAAACAATCAAAAGTATTATTTTAATGTTTATATCCTGCATAATGATTGTTTAAAGCAAAATGAAATAGATGATATTTGTAATAAATTTCCTTTAAATCAGTTTAATAATTTTAAAATACATCTTGTAGATGTATCTAGTATAGAAATCTTGCAAGCAAAAGATACTATGATTTATGAAGACCAATCATCTGTTATAACTATTATTCAAAAAGAAGTGTTATTTAGGTTATTTATCCAAGATTTACTACCTAATGCTGATAAAACTCTTTATCTTGATACTGATGTAATGATTAGAGGAAATATATCTAAATTATTTGAAATAGAAGAAAACTCTTTATTTAAAGGTTATTGGAAAGATGGTGGAGCTTGGATAAATGCTGGTATACTGTTAATAAACTTAAAACTTGCTAGAGAATTAAATATTACTAAAGAAATAACTAATTTTTTAAAAGAGAATAATAATACTGATGAGTATATAATTAACCATCTTTATAAAGATAAAATATCTAAATATCCTGCAGGTTATGTATTACATTTAAGAAGCCATGATAAAAAAGAAGAATATAAATCCTGTGTAATTGTTCACTTTTTAACAAATAAGCCTTTTGAATTAAGTGCGACTATCCCTAACAAAGTTTTATATATGGAATATCAATCTTATTTAATTGACTTTATGAAACATAGGTTCAAATTTAGATTATTAATTATGAATTCTTTTATATTCACCATATTTTTATCGTATAAAAGAAGAATTACTCATTTTATTAATAAAAGGCTTAATAAAAATAATAAAAAAGTTAGAGAAATGTTTAATAATAATTCTTATATGAAAAATAAAATATTTAAATATGCAATTATTAAAAAATTTTAATTTAACAATAAAACAATGAGAACAAAAAATTATGGATAAACAGTATAATATATCTTTTTCAATAAATAGGAATCATCAACTGTTTGCAATGACAACACTTTATTCATTGTTAAAAAACAACCCAAAGTGTTATTTTAACATTTACATCTTGCATAATAATTGTTTAAATCAAAATGAAATAGATGATATTTGCAACCAGTTTCCATTGAATCAATTTAATAATTTTAAAATTAATTTAATAGATACAATAAACATAGATGTAATCCAAAATAAAACTGCAATCTACAGTAGTAATAAAAAATTAGTATGGGAAAAAGAAATCCTATTTAAATTGTTTTTACATCAATTACTCCCAAATGTAGATAAAGTTTTACATTTAGATTCTGATGTATTAATTAGAGGTGATATTAGTAAAATATTTAATATAGAAGATAATTATTTATTTAAGGCAGGTAATGTAGAACCTAATAAAATAAATGCTGGAATATTATTATTTAACTTAAAACTAGCCAGAGAACTAAAAATAGAAGAAAAGATTATTGCTTATCTGCAAGAACATAATGCTACCGAAGAAGAAGTGGTTAATAATTTGTTTCTTGATAAAGTATCTTGGTACGATACTGGCTTAGTTCTTCATTTTAGAAAAGGCAAGTTTGATAAAAATGTAGTAGCTTTGCATTATATTCTATCTAAACCTTTTCATTTAAACCAATCTATTACAAGCATTGCTCTTTTTTTAGAATATTATAAATATTTAATAGATTTTATAGAACCACAATCTAAAGTTAAGTTTTTCTTATTAATCACACTATTTTCTTTTTTATCCATATTTTTTTCTTACCGTAGGAGGCTACAAAATTGGCGAAGAAAACATTTTAATAAAAAGATATATGATAATAACCATAGCTTTTATGTTAGAGATAAAATAATCCAGTACTCAATTATAAAGCAACCTTAAATAATAGATATACAATCAATATACATTCAACTGTATATCTATTTATAATACTTATGAGTGGGTTAATTTTAAGAAAACTTCTTCTAGATTAGATTCAATCATTTTGATTTTATCTATGTGGTAGCCCATTTTAACTATGTTTTCTAAAATTTCTCCTACATCAGCTTCTTCTTTATAGACAACCACAATTCTATTATTTTCTGTAGATTTTTCTACAGAAAATCTTCCAACTTCAGCTTCTACAAAATCTTTATTTAAAAGCAATTCTAAATGTTTTGAACCAATTTTAGCAATTAAAGAATCTTTATCTTCGTAAGCTATTAACTCTCCTGCATTAATAATAGCGATTTTTTCACATAAATGCTGAGCTTCTTCTAAATAGTGGGTGGTTAAAATAATAGTTTTACCTTCACTATTAAGTTTTTGTAAAAAAGACCATAGTTGTTGCCTTAAATCTACATCTACCCCTGCAGTTGGTTCATCTAAGATAATAATATCAGGATCATGAATAATTGCCTTAGCCACTAATAGTCTTCTTTTCATACCACCTGATAAACTTCTGGCATAGGCATGAGCTTTATCACTTAAGCCCACATGCTCTAGAATATCTAAAATTCTTTGATGGTCGTACTTTAATCCCCATAAACCTTGCTGTGATTTTAAAACCTCGTACGGAGTAAAAAAAGGATCAAAGTTAATATCTTGTGGCACAATACCAATATGCCTTTTAAAGTCTAGCCTTTGAGTATCCATATCAAAGCCACAGCCTTTAACCTCACCAGAGCTTTTAACTACTACATCTGATAAAATATTAATCATGGTAGATTTACCTGCTCCGTTTACTCCAAGTAAACCAACAAATTCACCCTTGTTAATGCTTAGGTTAATCCCCTTTAGGGCTTCTTTACCATTTTTATAGACTTTTTTTAGATTTTTAATTTCAAGAATTTTCATTTTTTTCATACAATATGTTATATTTACTTAATATAGTATAAAAGATAATTTAGGAATTGCAACACATGGAAAATAATAAATCTATAAATGTAAATACTAGAGAAGTTTCTTGCAGTGGAGACTCTTATTCTAAGCATCCTCATGTATATTTAAAGATTGCTAAAGATAAAAAAGAAGTGGTTTGCCCTTACTGTTCACGGTCGTTTTATTATATTGCCAATCAGCAAAACATAAAAAAATAACATGTCAAAAATTTGTTTAATAGATGGTTCAGGCTTTATTTTTAGAGCCTTCCATGCTTTGCCACCTTTAACTACAAAAGATGGTACTCCAGTTAATGCAGTTTATGGCTTTGCTAAATCTATCATGGCTTTGCAAGAAGATAGAAAGATTGAGTATATGGCGGTAATCTTTGATGCCTCTCGCTTGACTTTCCGTCAAAATATCTACAAAGAATATAAAGCTCAAAGACCCCCTGCCCCAGAAGAGTTAATTCCACAGTTTCCTTTAATTAGGCAAATGACCGAAGCCTTAAATATCGCCTCTATAGAAATGGATGGTTTTGAGGCAGATGATTTAATCGCTACCTATGTTAAACTTGCTGCAAGTAAAAATATAGATGTAGAAATTGTTTCTTCAGATAAAGACCTAATGCAGTTGATAGATGACAGCAAAAACATTTATATGTACGATGCTCTTAAAAGAAAAATCATTACTGAAAAAGAAGTTCACGAAAAGTTCGCTGTCTCTCCCAAGCAAGTAGTTGAAGTACAAGCCTTAATGGGAGATTCTATAGATAATGTACCAGGGGTAAAAGGAGTTGGTCCTAAGGGAGCCGCCGAGTTAATTAATAATTTTACTAATCTTGAGGGAATCTACGAAAATATAGAAACCATTACCAAAAAAGCTCTAAAAGAAAATTTAGTTAGAGATAAAGATATGGCTTTTATCTCAAGAGAGCTTGTAAAATTAAAAGACGATATTAATGTAGATGTCCCTTTAGAAAGATTTGAGGTTCGTGAAGCCGATCCACAAAAACTTTGCGATTTTTTACAAAAACTATCTTTTGATTCTCTAGCCACTAAAGTAGCTAGCAAACATAGGCTAAGCCTAAATAAACATACTGACGATTTATTTATTCATAAAATCGGCAAAGAAGAAATATCAGTTCCTCAAAACTTTACTATCGCAACTAAAACAATAGATTCTTTAAGTGAGCTTAAAAATGTAGCTACTGCACTTTCGCAGTCTCGTTATTTACCTATGCTTGTATCGTACAAGCAAAAAGAAATTATTAGTGTGGCAATTGCTAGCGAAGATGCTAATTATTCTATTATAATAGCTGAAGAAAACTTATTTGCCGATGATACAGTAATTTCAGAAAAAACTTTCTTTGAAACTTTTGCTAATATTTTAGGCAATCCTGCTATCTTAAAAATATCTTACGATATTAAAACACTTCTTCATGTGGCTAATAAATATAATGTATCTATTAATTCTTACGATGATATAGAGCAGATGTCTTACCTTGTGGATGGAGCTAAAAATCCTGAAAATAAACTTGCTGAAATTATCCAAAAACATCTTTTTATAGAAAACACCGAGATTACTCCTAATCTTTTAATGGATTTATACAATATTTATTACAATAAAATTATTACCAACAAGCAAAAGTATTTATATGAGATTTTTGATAAACCTTTATTGAATGTACTTTTTACAATGGAAAAAATTGGTATTAAAATTGATAGCAATATTTTAAAAACTCTCTCAAACGAATTTGAAGCTACTCTTAAAACCATAGAACAAAATATTTTTACCTTATCGGGTAGTGAATTTAATGTTGGCTCACCAAAACAGCTAGGTGAAGTTCTTTTTGAGAAAATGGAGCTTAAAGGTAAAAAGAATAAATCGGGATCTTATAAAACCGATAGTAGTGTTTTAGAAGCCTTAGCAGAAGAAGGTTTTGAAATTGCTAACTTAATTTTAAAATGGCGACAATTAGCCAAACTTAAAAATACTTATACCGATAAACTCCCAGAAAAAATTGATACTACCTCAGGTAGGATTCATACAACTTACCTACCTTGCCTTACTTCTACAGGTAGACTTTCTTCGGTTGAACCTAACTTACAGAACATTCCTATTAGGAGTGATGAAGGTAAAAATATCCGCAAAGCCTTTGTGGCTAAGTCTGGTTATAAAATTATCTCGCTAGATTACTCACAAATTGAATTACGGATTTTGGCCTCTATTGGTAATGTGGTTTCTTTAAAAAATGCTTTTTTAATTGGAGCTGATATTCATAAAGCTACGGCTTCGGAAATGTTTAATATCCCAATAGACCAAGTGGATTCCAATCATAGAAGGCAAGCAAAGGCTATTAACTTTGGTATAATTTACGGGCAAACTCAATATGGATTAGCCTCTAGCTTAGGAATAACCAAAACCCAAGCTCAAAATTATATTAATTCTTATTTTCATAAGTATCCCGAAATTCAAAAATATATGAATGATACGGTTGCTTTTGCTAAAAAATATGGCTTTGTTTTAACCTTTTTTAATAGAAAATGCTTTGTGGATAATATCAATAGCTCTAATGCAAATATCAGAAACTTTAACGAAAGAGCTGCAATTAATGCTCGTATTCAAGGTACTGGGGCTGATGTTATGCGAAAAGCTATGATTGATACTCATAAGTTTTTAACTAAAAATAACATAGATGCCAATATTCTATTGCAAATCCACGATGAAATTATCATTGAAGCTAAAGAAGATATAGCTACAGATATTGCTAATAAAATTCAACAAATTATGGAAAACTGTTGTGATATTGGCATAAAACTTAATGTTGATTTCGGTATCGCTGATAACTGGTTCAAGGCTTAGATTGTAAAATTTAAATGCCACTTTGAACTCAAAAGTGAATACCTATTGCCAAGTATGTTATTGCTTATTAATATAAAAATGGGATTAATTTATAATAATATGAGAAGAATGAAAATGAAAGATGAAATGTAAAGCATAATATTATTTATCTTCCCAAGATTATAATTATAAGAATATCTTCTATTTGCGGTAATGCTAAAAGTAATATCAATGCTACTATACCAATATTACGACAGGGCTGTGATGGAAATTAGAGCTTAACTAAGAACAAAATAATAATAAAGAGGAACAACTTTCTGCTAGCGACGACTTTACCATTTTTACATAAATAAACAAAAGCTACGAGCAATAGCTTTAAATTTACAAGCCCCTTAATCTTAAGGTTATCACTAGATAATTGCAATAAGCAGGAGTTTAAAACTTTAGATATTATTTATTTGTTAATAGCTTGACAATATATTATTTGCATACAAATGGCAAAGGCAATATTATCTACTATAATTTTAAATATATAAGAAAAATATAAACTTAATTCAAGGGAGTTTATTGCCTTGTTTTATTGTAGATATTTATCTTTTTTTTACTTTTTATTTTATTTGATTTCTCTCCTCTTTATTTTTAACATGCAACAATTATACAGCAAATGAATAGTGTTGTCAAAAAAAATTCAAGTTTATTTTCAGTATTAGCAACCATTAACTTGAACCTTTATCAATTTAAATCCTTGACTTTTCTAGGGGAATTATTAAAAATATAGAAAAAACAATTAATAATTATTAATACATACAATACAACTTAGAACTTAGAAAATCATAAAAGGAAAAAAATTTATGGAAATGTTTTATGCTCATACTCGTGATGATGAAAAACAACAATTAAAAGAGCATCTAAAGAATGTAGCTATCTTAGCTGGTAATTTTGCTAGTAGCTTTAATGCTAAGGAAATTGCTGAATTAGTTGGTTGGCTTCATGATTTAGGAAAATACTCAAAAGATTTTCAAAAAAGATTAGCAGGAAGCAAACAAAGTGTTAATCATTCTAGTGCTGGAGGCATAGAAATAACTAAATTAGCACAAGGAGATAGTATCAAACAGCTTATAGCTGAACTTTTAGCTTTTTGTATTTTAGGTCATCATGCTGGCTTGCCCGATAAAGGTCCTCAAGCAACATCTTCTACTTTAGAAGATAGATTAAACCCTCAAACTCCTCTTCCTACTTATGAAAGCTATAAAAATGAAGTTAATGATGAAGTTCATAAGCTATTAACTAAATTAAATTCAAGTTTCCCAAAGTTGCATTTGGATAGCTTAGAAGAAAAAGATTTCGTTCTATCATTTTTTACAAGAATGCTATTTTCATGTTTAGTGGATGCAGATTTTCTTGATACTGAAAGTTTTATGCAAAAAGGTAAAGTAGAAAGAGAAAATTTTGCTTCCATAGAAAATCTCTTTAAAAAATTTAATAATTATATTAGTGAATTCGCCAAAACTAATACTGAAATTAATAAAAAACGGACTGAAATTCTTAATGAATGTATCACTAAGGGTAAAACCCTCCCAAAAGGTTTTTATACAATAAGTGTACCAACGGGAGGAGGTAAAACTATATCTTCTATGGCTTTTGCTTTAAATCATGCAATCACTCATAAACAAAACCGTATAATTTACACAATCCCTTATACATCAATAATAGAACAAAATGCAGAGGTTTTTAAAAATATTTTTGGCGAAGAAAATGTTTTAGAGCATCATTCTAACTACTCTTTTGAAGAACTTTTACCTCGTGAAGAAAAAGAAAATGAAGAAATTCAAAGGTTAAAACTAGCAACCCAAAACTGGCAAGCTCCTATTGTAGTATCTACTAATGTACAGTTTTTTGAATCACTCTTTGCAAATAAAACTTCAAGATGCCGTAAGCTCCATAATATCGTTAATAGTGTAATAATTTTAGATGAAGCTCAAATGCTATCTACTTTTTTCTTAAAACCTTGTTTAGCAGCTTTAGAAGAATTAGTTAAAAATTATAATTGTACCGTGGTTTTATGTACAGCAACTCAACCTAATTTAGAAAAATATACTAGCTTAAAATCTCAAGAAATAGTCTCTAATCAAAAAGCATTGCAAGAATTTTTTAAAAGAGTAGAAGTTGAATATATTGGTAAAAAAACTGATAATGAGCTGGTAGCAGAGCTAGTAAATCAGGATTCATCCCTTGTAATTGTAAATACTAAAAAGCATGCTAAAGAGCTTTATCAAAAAATGGTTCAGCAAAAAGTTAATGAGAAGCAAGAAATTTTTCACCTTAGTACTTTTATGTGTGCTATTCACCGTAAAGAAGTTATTTTTAAAGTTAAAAAAAGGTTAGAGAATAACCTCACAACGGTAGTTATTTCTACACAACTAATTGAAGCTGGTGTAGATGTGGATTTCCCGATTGTATATAGAAGCTCAGCTGGGTTAGATAGTATTATTCAATCTGCTGGTAGGTGTAACCGTAATGCTAAGTTAGAAAAAGGAATTGTTAAAGTTTTTAACTCTAGTGAAGATTACAGTAAGGTAATGGGATTTTTACAAAGAACACAAGGCTTAGGTGAAGATATTTTACAAGATTTAAAAGATTTTCAAAACAATCCTATCTCAAATGAGGCTGTTGCTACTTATTTTGAAAAGCTCTATAAAAATGAAGATTTAGATGAAAAAGATATTATAGAAAAATGTAAAGAATATGAGTTTAAAAAGGTTGCTGATAATTTTAAACTTATAGAAGATAATAAGGTAAATATTATAATTCCTTATAATGATAAAGCTATAGAATTAATAGAACAATTAAAGTATACCGAATTTCCTAAAAGTTTACTAAAACAATTGCAACCTTTTACAGTATCTGTTTATGAAAATCATTACCTTGAACTAATAAAAAGAGGCTCTATAAAAGATATATTTTTAAATAATGAAAATATTTTTAAAAATAATAATTTAGAAAAAGGTATAATTGTTTTAACAGAAGATTCTAAAGATTACGAATATTCACAAGAAGATGGCTTAAAATCTAGTAAAGAAACCCAAGGCGAAGCAATTTTCTTATAATTAAATAAAAAGGAATAATAATGAGTTATGGAGTAAAATTAGAGGTTTGGAGTGATTATGCTTGCTTTACTCGCACAGAAATGAAAGTAGAAAGGGTATCATATGATGTAATTACACCTTCTGCGGCAAGGGCAATATTGCAGTCAATCCACTGGAAGCCAGCAATACAGTGGCATATTAATAAAATTCATGTTCTTAACGAAATTAAATTTGCCAATATAAAGAGGAACGAAGTTGGCAGTAAAATGCTACCTAAAAATCCTTATCTTAATGTTGTAGATAATAGAACTCAAAGATTCTCTATGATTTTAAAAGATGTTAGATATATCATAGAAGCTAATTTTAGCCTAACCGATAAAAAAGGCGAAGAAGATACTGAAGAAAAACATATCAGTATCGCTAAAAGAAGAATGCAGTTAGGACAAACCTTTAATCAACCATATTTAGGTTGTAGAGAATTTTCTTGTGGTTTTAAGCTATTAGAAGATGAAAGTGAAATTCCAGAGAGTTTTTATAAGGGAGAAGCAGAAAAAGACTTAGGTTTTATGCTCCATGATATTGATTTTACTAACAATAATCAGCCACAATTTTTTAGAGCTATAATGAAAAATGGAGTTATTGACACTAAAAGAGCTGAGGTAATATCATGATTATAAAACACTTATGCGACTATTATGATGTTTTACTAAAAGAAGAAAAGATACCTGTAGAAGGCTATAGCCAAGCTGATAAAGTAGGCTATGCTATACAAATAGCTAATGATGGAAAAATAAAAAGAATTGTAGATTTAAGAGATAATAAGAAACCAAAATCCTTTACTGTTCCTCTGCAAGACGATAGAACTAGTGGTATATTATCTTTCTTTTTATGTGATAAGTCGGATTACTTACTAGGAGTAAGTTTTAAAAATAAGCAAGAAACTTCAACAGAAGAACATTTTAATGTAGCTAAGAAATTACACTTAGATTTACTAAAAGATATTGATGATGAAGATGCTCAAGCTATTTGTAATTATTTTAAAAATAATACCTTAGAGGAACTTAAACAAAAACTTCCTGAAGGTTTTGATGAAAAACTAGTATTTGTTTTTATGAATAGTAATAGTGATTATATCCTCCCTTTCTTTAAAAATAATAATAATGAATATGTTGGAAACCAAAAAATTAAACAAGTATGGGAAAAAATTCGTCAAGTAGAAGATAAAAATAGCTATAAGACAACCTGTTTAATTAGTGGCGAAGAAGAAGTTATTGCTACTAATCATAATCCTATAAAAAATTATGGAGCGGCCGCTAAATCCTATATTGTTTCTTTTAATCAAAATTCCTTTGAATCTTATGGTAAAAAAAGTGGCTATAATTCTCCTATTGGGGAAAGTAGCATGTTTAAATATACCTCAACATTGAGTTATCTTTTTAATAAAGACAATAATCAAGTTATTAATTTAGCTGATACTAAGGTTATATTTTTTGCTTCAAAATATAATGAAAAACAAAATAATGATATTAATTTATTATTTAATCTCCCTACAAAGGCTAAAGAGGAAAAAGATGATGATAGCTTTGTTTTTCAAGATAAAATAGAAGATAAAAACACACAAAAAGAAATTTTTGGAGTTATACAAAGTATTAATCAAGGAATAAACCCTAATTTAAAAGAAAAATTTCTTAATGAAAAGCTAGGAGAAGATACAGATTTTTCTATAATTGGTTTTACTAATAATACCTCTCGTTTATCTATTTCTTTTTATTATCGTAATACCTTCCATAATTTGGTAGAAAATGTGGCAGAGCATTTTAAGCATTTAGAGTTAGATAATTTAAAAAATCCCTACCCTACTTTATATAATATAACTAGAGAAACCATCAACAAAGATTCTACAAACGATAAACCTTCTTCAGCATTAGTCGCTGAGCTATTTAAAGCCATATTAAATAATTCGGCTTATCCACAAAATTTATTTACCGCTGTAATCAATAGAATAAGAATAGATGCTGCCAAAGGAAAATCTATGTCCTCTTTAGCCGTAGCTATTATTAAAGCCTACTTAATTCGTAAACTTAAACAAGAACAACAGGAGGAATTAACCTTGAGCTTAAATGAAAAATCTACAAATATACCTTATACCTTAGGAAGAATTTTTGCCTATTTAGAAAAAACACAAGACATTGCACATGATGGTCCTGTAAATGCGGGAGTTAAAGAAAAATATTTTGGTGTAGCTTCAATCCGTCCTGCTAAATTTTTTAGTATTTTGATGAGTAATCACCAAAAACATCTAAAGAAAAAAGAAAAGGAAACTAAATGGTTAGATATAGGTGTTAGTAAATTAATAAATTTAATAGATGAAAAAGAATTACCTAAACAGTTAAAGCAAGAAGAACAAGGTTTATTTATACTAGGGTACTATCACCAAAGACAAAGTTTCTTTACTAAAAAAGAAGATACTACAACAGAAAATCAACAATAACTAAAAGGACTTAATTAATATGAGTGTAATTCAAAATAGATATGAATTTGTTTTATTATTTGATGTGGAAAATGGCAATCCAAATGGCGACCCTGATGCTGGAAATTCTCCAAGAGTTGATATGGAAACCAATCATGGCATAATTACTGATGTTTGCTTAAAAAGAAAAGTAAGAAACTATGTGGAAATTGTTAGAAATAATACCGATGGTTTTGGTATCTATATAACACAAGGAGATGCTTTAACTAAAAAACAAGAGGGAGCCAAACCTAAAGATGGTGAAGATATCGTAGATGCTATGTGCCGTACTTATTTTGATATAAGAACCTTTGGAGCAGTTTTACCCCAAATCCAAAAAAAGGCAACTAGTAAATCAAAAAAAGATAATAATCAATCTGAAGAAAGTAAAGATGAAAAAGTAGATTCTAAAAACGGACAAGTTAGAGGACCTATCCAAATTAATTTTTCAAAAAGTATTGACCCTATTTTTCCACAAACAGTTACTATTACCCGCTTAGTAGATGAAAATAAAGATGATAAAACCACAATGGGAAATAAACATATTGTTCCTTATGCTTTATATAAAACTGAAGGCTATATTTCGGCAAATTTTGCTGAGTTTACAAATTTTTCTGAAGCAGATTTAGAATTATTTTGGGAATCTTTAGCTAATTTATTTGAACACGACCATTCCGCAGCTAGAGGAAAAATGACTATGAGAAAAATTATTGTCTTTAAACATGAATCTAAACTTGGTAATGCTCCTTCTCATAAATTATTTGATTTAATTCAAGTAGCTAAAAAAGCTGATGTTGAAGCTCCAAGAAGTTTTACTGACTATACAATCAACATAAATAAAGAAACTATTCCAGGTGTAGAAATAATAGAAAAAATGTAAATTTATCTATATTACAAAATTCAATTTTAGGTTATACTCTTAGGGGTATAACCTATTTTTTTAATATGTATCAAGAAGACGATTTATTAATGATTTCAGGAATTCAGCATTTAGCTTTTTGTGAAAGACAATTTAGCTTAATTCATGTTGAAGAACAATGGCAAGAAAATATCCTAACTATCACAGGATCTCTTATTCATCAAAAAGTAGATAATCCTTATATTGTAGAAAAAAGAAATGATACTATAACTGCTCGCTCTATAAAAGTAGCTTCTTATAAATTAGGATTAACTGGGATTATAGATGTTATAGAGTTTAAAAAGTCTGATTCTCCTACTAATTGTATAGAAATTCCTAAATATAAGGGATTTTGGCAACCATTAGTAATGGAGTATAAAAGAGGTAAACCTAAGGATATAGACTGTGATAAGGCTCAGGTATGTGCTTCTGCCATGTGCTTAGAAGAAATGCATAATATCAAGCTAGAAGAAGGTTCAATATTTTATAATGCGACTAAACATCGTGAACCTGTATTTTTCACTCAAGAATTACGAGATAATGTAATTAATTATGCTAAAAAAATGCACTATCTTTACGATAATGGTATAACTCCTAAGGCAATACTGAATAAATCTTGTAAAAGCTGTTCTATGAATGAAATTTGTATGCCAAGCCTATCTAAATTAAATGTTGATAAATACTTAAAGCAAATAATATCATGAAAAAATTATTAAATACCCTATATATAACCACACCAAATGCTTACCTTTCTAAAGAAGGTGAAAATGTGGTAATAAACATAGACAATAAAAAAGTAAAACAATATCCTATTCATACATTAGAGGGAATAGCTTGTTTTGGTTATCAAGGAGCATCTCCAGCTTTAATGCATCTATGCACTGAAAGAGGAGTAGGCTTATCTTTCCATAATGAGTATGGAAAATTTTTAGCCCGTGTAGAAGGAACGGTT
>JAIRQL010000008.1 GCA_031256515.1 Alphaproteobacteria bacterium | reverse complement strand
ATCCAACCAGAAAATCCCCAAACACTTCCGCCTTCCTCCTCAGTATCATACTCTCGTACAACACCTCAGCTTATTGTTCTCTCTCTTCTTTCTTCTTCTCTTCCTTACTACACAAATACTTCCCGTATCCGCATAATAATACCTTCATATCTAACTAGTTAAAGTTTTAGCAATTATTAAACCGCTAGAACCTTGTTAAGAAAACCTCTCAGCTTTCTAACTCCCATAATCTACATCATCCTTTTTTGATTGTCAACTTATTTTTGAAAATTTAAAAAAAATATAGAAAAAATACAATAAACATGTTAGATTAACTATGATTAAAAGTACTAATTTTGAGGAATTTTTTATGATAATTACCGTATCACAAATTTTAATTTTTATTTGTGTGATTTTCTTTATATTGTTTAATCTTATAGCTGTTTACTTGTATCAAGAAAGTTATGGTTCTAAAAATATAGAAATTAAAAATTCTTCTATTGCTTGGGAGATTCTCTCTGATATTGATGTTTATCAAGAATGGTGGCATAAATTTTATGCAATTGATCATGTTAAAAACTATGTTACCGTTGAAGAAACCCATGAGAATCTTTTCTTTAAAATTGTTGTTAAGAATCTTTCTAATTCTGTTATTGAGGAACATTGGACTTTTATTATAAAAGAAAATGGAGATTCTAACCTATTACTTGTAAAAAAAGAGACTCTTACTAAGTCTAAAATTTTAAATTTTATGCATAAATATTTGCACAATCGTGTAGATATAAAAAATTTCACCAATAATTTTATAAAAGAACAAGGTTATTTAATCCAAGACAAATTTCATTAAAATATGTTTATAATCTCTGCCATAACTTATATTTTAGGAATAATTTTCTATTTTATTTTTATCTCAAGAGATTATAATTTTTATTTTTTTATAGCATCTATTTTTATGATGCTATTTTTTTTGAAATTTAAACCTACCTTTACTAATTTAAAATCATACTTTTTATTTATTTTTTTTCTTGGAATCTTTATATCAGCATTAACTACTCTAAACAACCGAATCACCCTTGTTGATAAAGAATATCAATTTGAAACTATCTATGGTGAGGTTGCTGATACTGAGAAATCTAATTACGATAATAAACAGTATATTTATCTTAAAAATGTAATTTTTACCTCTATTGAATATAAAAATCAAAACCCTCAAAGTATCCAATTACGAATCACCTATAATAAAGCCACAGATATAAAATCGGGTGATATTATTAAAGCTACTGTTTTTGTTTATCCTCCTAGTGAACCTGTAATTCCCTTTGGCTTTAATTTTAAAGAAAATAATCGTTCTAAAAATATCAGTGGTAATGGTTATATTGTAGGAAATATCACTGTAATTAAAGATAGCGAATCGGTAAACGAATCCCTTATCGCTAAAATTAATAATTTTCGTGAAAATTTTAAAAATAATATTAAAAACGATATGAAAAAGTATCTTTCAAAAGAAATTGCTCCTTTTATAATTGCCATATCGTTAGGTGAATATACTTTTTTACCGCAGAGTGATCTTAATGCTTTAAGATTCTCTTCTCTTGCTCATTTAATTTCCATCTCTGGCTATCATATTAGTGTAATTAGTACTTTTTTATTCTTTTTTCTAAGATACACCTTAAGCCTTTTTCCAAGAATCTCTTTAAATTACGATACTAAAAAATTAGCAGCATTTATCACTATTTGGATTCTTTTGTTTTATATCTTTATTATTGGTAATAATTCTCCAGCTATTAGAGCAACCATTATGGGAATCGCCTTTTTAACTACTATTATTTTTGGAATGCGAGTAATTTCTTTTAACAGTTTGTTTTTAGCGGGAATTATAATTTTAACTATCAACCCTTATAATATGTTTTCGGCAAGTTTTTTACTATCTTACATTGCAACTTTTGCTTTAATTTATTTTTGTAATATTAAGTGGATAAAAAACTTAGATAATAAATCTAAAACTAATATTTTTTTAAGATTAGCCTTTTTTCTAATTTTTTCTATTTCTTTAACTTTATTTATAGAAATTTCCATCTTTCCTTTAATTGCTTTTTATTTTGGAACAATTCCTTTAAATGGAGCTTTCGCTAACATTCTGGCTTCTTCTATATTTTCATTTTTAATTATGCCATCACTGATTATTTACTTTCTTACTCCAATATTTATTGGTAAATATTTTTTAGTTTTAAGTGAATTTGGCATGGAGATAGTATTAAAAATTGCAAGATTCTTCTCTAACACAGAATATGCTTTATTTTATGTAGATTTCTTCTCGGGAGCCTTTTTAGTAATACTTTTATTTTTATATATGGGAATCCTCCTTACAAAAAATAAATATTCTTTAGTTTTTCTTAGTATTTATGTTGCTATGGTCGGAGTTTATTTTATAAAGCCAAAACCAGATTTAATAATAGATTCCACAGGAAGTTCTTTAGCAGTAAAAAGCCACAACAATTATTTTTTCTCTGAAAGTACTGATAGTTTTGTAAAATCTATATGGTTTAAAAACCCTAAAATAGACATAAAAAATAAAATTACTCAAGTTGAAGGAAGTATTTGCGAAGATTATCATTGTGTTTTTAACATTAAAGATACAGATATATCGGTAGCCGAATCTAATAAATATTTTAATGAAGACTGCGGGAATGTTAATATTATTTTGATTATAGGTAGAAATTCACAAAGTAAATGCTCTAAAACTTTAGTGATTGATAAAGAATTTTTAAAAACAAATGGAGCAACCGAAATTTACATTCACGGAAAAAATATAACGACCTTTACAGTTAATGATAGTTATTTTTCTGCTATATTAAAATTTTTCTTGCAATATCTATAGCTCTTAACTATACTGATTAGTGGGTAGATGGCTGAGCGGTTGAAAGCACCGGTCTTGAAAACCGGCGAGGGTAACACCTTCGGGGGTTCGAATCCCTCTCTACCCGCCAGTTTCTTAAAAATTTCATTTTTTTATATATCTAAAAACTAATAAATAATTTCAATATTATTAGCATTTGCATATTTTAGCCATTCTTCGGTGGGTTTTTTATCAGTGATAATTCCTGTAATTTGGTTATTATCAGAAATTTTAGTAAAACTTGTTTTATCAAATTTGGTGCTATCGGCTAACAAATAAATTTTTTTAGCTTGCTTCATCATACATCGTTTTAAGGTAGCATCGGCTTCATTAGAATCGGTAATCCCATTATTTATATCAATCCCTTTGCAGCTCATAAATAGAATATCAACATTATATTGCGATATCGTCTCCATTGCTACCTTGCCAATTAAAGACAAGCCATTTTTTTTAGGAGAACCTCCAGTAGATATAATATTCATATTATTAGCATAGCGATAAACTATCTCAATAGAATTTGTAACAAAAGTTAAGTTCTTTTTCTGTACTAAATATTCCACAAGAATTAAAGTAGTTGAGCTAGCATCTAGCATTAAAGTATCGTCTTCAGAAACTAGATTTGTCCCCAATGAGGCAATTTTATGCTTAAGATCTTGATTTTGCAAAACTCTTGTTTTAAAAGGAATATCTTCATTTAAAAAATGGGGAGCTTCTGCTACAGCAGGTTTACTAAGCATAGCTCCACCATGAGTTTTTTTAATATCACCTTTTTTTACTAAAACCTTCATATCTCTACGAATGGTTTCTTCGGTGACTTTAAGAATATTACTAAGTTCAGGAACTCTAACAATTCCTTGAGTTCTTAATAATGATAGGATATATTTTTGTCTTTCAATTGGTAGCATTTTTAGGGGTATACTCTTTTATGTGAATAGAATCTCTCACAATTTTTCTGCCACTCTCTAAACTCTTGATTTCACCAAGTGCAATAAGTTGCATTATAACATTTCCTATTATAGTTGATTCCACAGGTCCTGCCAATACTTTTTTTCCTGTGTAATTGGCAATATGCTGACATAAAAATTCATCCTGTACTCCGCCACCAACAATATGTAAATAAGATGTTTCTTCACCTGTTAAACCTTCTAAAGATTGTAAAACCTCTGTTAAAGTACTAGCTAATCCATTATAAATAGCGATAGCAAAATCACCTAAGGTAGTTGGAGTTCCTTGATTATGTAAAGCACAATATTCGGCTATGTTTTGGGTTATATCATGAGGGTCAATAAAAGATTTATGATTAGGGTCAATTTTAAATTGTTGATTTTTGTTGTTTTTAGCCGCATTAGCAATTTCGCTAAAGCTAATATCATTATTGTAAGATTTTCTAAGCCTTTGCAATAAAAAAGTTCCACTAACATTTTTTAAAAACCGAATAGTATCTAGCACTCCTCCCTCATTAGAAAAACCCATTTGTTGTGATTTTTCAGTAATTACTGGCTGGTTGATTTCTTTACCAATTAAAGCCCAAGTTCCTAGTGATAAAAAAGCTGCTGCCTGCCCCTCAAATGGAATTCCTGCTACAGCACTTGCCGTATCGTGGCTACCTACAGCAAATACTGGAATATTGCTATTAAGTCCATATTTACTGGTTATATCCTCCGTTATATAACCATATAGTTCACCAGGATTAATAAGTGGCATAAAAATATTATTTTTTAAGCCTAAATCTTTAATAAGGCTAGCTTCCCATTTTTTAGTATAAGGATTTAACATTGATGTAGTAGTAGCATTGGTATATTCTGCCTTTTTATTGCCAGTTAAAAAGAAGTTAATTATATCTGGAATCATCAACATAAAAGAAGCTCCATCAATAACTTTCTTTCTTAAAGAGGTTTTATCAGAATAAAGCTGATATATTGTATTAAAATCAAGATGTTGTATTCCTGTTTTACTATACAGCTCTTTATCAGTTAGCGGAAAATTTTGTTGTACTTCTTGATTTCTACTATCTCGGTAATGGATAGGAATCCCAATCATCTGTCCGCCCTCATCAAATAAAGCATAATCTACTCCCCAAGTATCCACAGCAACAGAATCAACTTTAAAACAACTAGCTTTACGAAGCCCTTGCTTAATTTCCCAAAACAATCTCAGAATATCCCAATAATAGTTTTCACCCACATGAACTGGATCATTAGAGAATCTATGAATTTCCTCTAGTTTTATGGTTTTACCATCAAAGGTAGCAGCTATTAATCTGCCACTACTAGCACCAACATCTATAGCTATACATGTACTCATTGTTTTATCTCCTAAAAATAACTTCTTATTTACAAACTAGTATAGTAAGATTCTCAACACAAAACAACATAAATCAAAACAATTTAAAATACAATGTTGATTTATATCTTATTTTGTTGTATTATACGAATCAATTAAAGAAAACATGGAGCTATACAATGAGTAAACATTATGAATATGCAAAAGAAAAATATGCTAATATCGGTGTAAATGTTGATTTAGCAATTGAAAAACTCAAAAAAATCAAAATTTCTCTACATTGTTGGCAAGGAGACGATGTCAACGGTTTTATGAATAAATCAGCTCAGAAAGGTGGAGTAATGGCAACGGGAAATTATCCTTTTGCGGCAAGAACTCCACAAGAATTAAGAGAAGATATAGCCAAAGCTCTTTCTTATATTCCAGGAAACCACAAAGTTAATCTGCATGCTATTTATTTAGATACTGAAGAAAAGGTTGATATTTGTGAAATAGAACCACAACATTTTTCTAAATGGGTTGCTTGGGCAAAAGAAAATCATCTTGGCTTAGATTTTAATCCAACTTGTTTTGCTCATGATAAGTTTAAAGATGGCTTTACCATTGCCTCAGCAGATAAAAATATTGCAAAATTTTGGATAGAACATTGTAAGAAATCTCGTAAAATTGCTGAATTCTTTGGTAAAGAACTAGGTCAAACTGCTGTTAATAATTTTTGGTTTCCCGATGGCTATAAAGATACTCCTGTAGATAGGTTAGCTCCTCGTGAAAGAATGTTAGAAAACATGAACGAGGTTTTAGCCGATAAACTAGATACAAAATATTTCTTAGATACCATAGAAAGTAAACTATTTGGTATTGGTGTAGAAAGTTATACTGTAGCTTCGCACGAATTTTGCACCATGTATGCTATGCAAAAAAATATTGGAATTTGTATTGATAGCGGACATTTCCATTTAAGCGAATCTATTGCCGATAAACTATCTAACTATAAGTTATTTAATATTCCTCTTTTACTACATGTATCTCGTCCAGTTCGTTGGGATAGCGACCATGTGGTAAGTTTTGAAGATTCTTTAATCGCCTCAGCCCAAGAGCTAATTAAAAACAATATGCTTGAAACAACTCACATCGGCTTAGATTTTTTTGATGCCAGTATCAACCGTATTGCCGCATGGTCTATTGGCACCCGTAATACTATTAAAGCTCTACTTTTTGCTTTACTGCAACCAACAGATAAACTCAAAAAAATTGAATTAAATGGCGATTTAACCAGTCGTTTAGCTATGCAAGAAGAACTAAAAAGCTATCCATTTGGCATTGTTTGGGATTATTACTGTGAACAACTGGGAGTTCCCGTAGGTTTAAATTGGTTAGCTGATCTTAAAAAGCACGAAGAAACAATATTAGCAAAAAGAAAATAAAGGAAAAACAAATGCTAAATATAAAACACGAAATTCCATTTGTAAAAGATATGATGGAAACAACTCAAAGCATGTGGCAATTAGGCTGGAACGAAAGAAACGGCGGTAATATTAGCTACATGCTTGATGAAAATATGGTTTTACAATATATAAATACCACATCTATCAACAAAACTATAGATATTGGCTTTGAAGTAAAAGATCTAGCAGGTAAATATTTTATTGTAACTGCCAGTGGGAGCTTTTTTAGAAACATTGCTAAATATCCTGAAAAATTGCTAGGAGTTATCCGCATTCAAGAAAACGGTAATAAAGCCGATGTCTTATGGGGGTTTGAAAATGGTAATCGTCCTACTAGTGAACTTGCCTCACATTTAATGAGCCATAGTGTTAGGTTAAAAAAAGACCCTACTCATCGTGTGGTATTACATTGCCATGCTACTAATATTGTGGCAATGAGCCATGCTCACTCTTTGGTAGAAGAAGAATTTACCCGCACCATTTGGCAAATGTGTACCGAATGCCTATATGTGTTTCCTGAAGGTGTGGGAGTTCTACCTTGGCTTGTGCCAGGCACAAATGAAATCGGTATCCAAACTGCTAAAAAAATGCAGGATTGTCGTCTTGTTTTATGGCCTCAGCATGGAATATTCGGCACAGGTCGTGATTTAGACGATGCCTTTAGCTTAGTAGAAGTGCTAGAAAAAGCCGCCCAAGTTTACATGCTTCAAGCGGCGATACCAGACAGCAAAAAGCAATATATAGCCGATAAAGATTTATACGAATTTGCCAAAGTTTTTAAAGTTATTCCACGAGATGGAGTATTAAAAATGTAGTTTTAAAAATCTAAGCAAATAAACTTAGCAACAATATAATTAAAGAGGTTTGTTATGTCTATCTTCGCCGCCCTACTTTGGCATACTCTTGCATCTTTTGCTGCCGGAGCTTTTTATGCCCCTATTTCTAAAATCAAGCATTGGTCTTGGGAAACATCTTGGATTTTAATGGGATTATTTGCTTGGATAATTCTCCCTTGGGGAATATCTTATTTTTTAATTGCAGACTTTTCATCATTCTACTCACAAGTATCTACTCGTGAATATATCTTTATGATACTTTTCGGCATGATGTGGGGGGTTGGTAATATTAGTTATGGTTTAACCATGAAATACTTAGGTATTGCCTTAGGAGGCGGTATCGCTATTGGTACAACCATGATTATCGGTAGCCTTTTACCACTTATTGTTAAAGGACAGTTCTTTGCCACTTTTACTAATCTTAGTGGTATTGTTACCATG
>JAIRQL010000099.1 GCA_031256515.1 Alphaproteobacteria bacterium | reverse complement strand
TAATAGAAACTATAGAATGCTATAAAATTGCCCTAGCCCATAAAAATAATCCTACTATCATGATTTTAGGTAGAGGGAATGTGCCAACCTTAAGAACAACTTACGATGAAAATAATAGTTTATCGGCTAAAGGTGGTTATATTTTAAGTGAAGTAGCAAATGCAACCATAAATTTAATTTCTAGTGGTTCAGATTTAGCAGTTCTTAAAGAAGCTCAAACAGTTTTACTTGAAAAAGGTATTAAAGCTAATCTTATTTCGGTGCCTTTTTTATCTAAATTTGCTGAAAATCAAAATTATGTAAAAAGCATACTAGGTGATAAAAAGAACTTTATAGTAGGTACATCAACTATGATGGGCTGGAAAGAATCCTTAAATATTCAAGCTGAAGTTTATAATATGAAATCTTTTGGTAAATCTGGTAGTGAATCGCAATTGATGGACTATTTTGGTTTCACAACAGAAAAACTAGTAGCATGGATTAAAGCAAAAATTAATTAAGAGGTAATAATGAGTGATAATGATTCATCTTCTCGTAGAAGAAGAAATAGAAAAGGTAATGAAGAAGAAGCTAAACCGATAGAAGCTCCTGTAGAAAAAACAGAGGGAAAAACTTCTAATAGAAGAAACCGTACAGCTACTAAAACAGAAACTGCTGATAGTAAAAAAGGTGCAAAAGTAGTTACCTTAATATTTGATGAAAACGATAATATTATACAAACTGATATTAAAAAGAAATAGCTAATAACAGTATTATATCTTATTTTATTGAGTTTTTAGATTCTCAAATATTAATTTATATAGGATATATTCGTAAAAATTTTAATCTATGTAAATGTTTGAGAAAATAAAGAATAAACTAACAGATAATAATCCTATAGATAAACTTCCTAAACTAAAGCTACAAAATTTTGTAATTGGTTTAACAGTTATAGTAATTATTGTAGCTTTTTTTCATGCTATTTTTAACTTTACATTTATTGAAACTCTTAGCCAAAGAAACGGTTTAAAATTTCTTGGCTTAACTATCGGTGGCTTGCTTGTTATTATTTCTTTAATATTTGCATATAAAAGAAATAACCTTACTGAAGAAAACAACCTTAATACTACATTTAAAGATGCGGTTTTATTGCTAGGAAGTGAGAAAGTTTCTATTAGAATGAGTGGAGTTTATGCTTTAGTTGATATGGCTAAAAAAAATCAAGAAACTTATGCCGAAAGAATTAATAATGTATTATGTAGATATATTGTTGCAGAAACAGAGAATAAGGAAAAGTATAATGAAAGAGATATTCAAGAGCTAATAGACTTTATAATAATAAAAAATGCAGAACTATTCAAAAACTTTGAAAAAGATCTATCTAATGCTATTTTTAAAGAGATAAAATTTGAAGATACATCAGTTATAAATGTTAAATTTTATAATTCAAAATTTCAAGAATGTACCTTTGAAGGAGCAAAATTAAATGAATGTTATTTTAAAAAAGCAGTATTACATAAAATTGATTTTAGAAAAGCAAAGTTAAATAAATGTTATTTCAGTTATGCAGTATTACATAGGTGTGATTTTAGTGATACAGTATTAGATAAAAGTGATTTTAGAAAGGCAGAACTACATAAATGTGATTTTGTGAATGTAAAATTAAATGGTAGAATATATAATAAAAATGAACGAGAAAAATTAAAAAAAGAACTTTTTAAGAATCAATTTTTTAAATAACAAAATTAGGGTAAGAATATGAAAAATGTTAAAATAGCACCGTCTATATTATCGGCAGATTTTACACAGCTTGGTAATCAGGTGGTAGAGCTTGATAAAGCAGGGGCAGATTGGTTTCATATTGATGTTATGGATGGTAATTTTGTACCTAATTTAACTTTTGGAGCAATGATTACCTCGCAAATCCGTCCGCTAACTAAAAAAGTTTTTGATGTGCATTTAATGGTAAGAAATCCTGAAAATTATATAAAAAACTTTGCCGATGCCGGAGCTGATAACTTTACTTTTCATTACGAGGCAGCAATCCACCATGATAGAATACTATCGCAAATTAAAGATTGTGGCATGAAAGCAGGGATTGCTTTAAATCCGTCAACTCCTGAAAATGTTCTAGATTATCTTATAGATAAACTAGATTTAGTTTTAGTTATGAGTGTTAATCCTGGTTTTGGCGGACAATCTTTTTTAGATAGTCAAATCCAAAAAGTTGCTAATATCAAAAATAATTATGTTAAAAATAAAGAAATTAATATAGTTGTTGATGGTGGAGTGGCACAAGGTAATGCTAAGCTCTTAATTAATGCGGGAGCAGATGTTTTAGTAGCAGGGACTTCTGTTTTTAAAAACCAAGCATTTGCTGAAAATATTCAAAAACTAAAGACAGTTTAAATTTCAAAAAAATTATAATAAAAAAACTTTTCTGTAAGAGATACTTGTTTAAAGTTAAAAAAAAGTATAAATTTCATATATAAGAAACTTACCTAAAAACTAAAAGGATATTATAATGGCAGAAGAAGATAATAAGGAAAAAAAAACATCTAGAGTTTTTTATTACTTAAGAAAGTGGTTTATAGCTGGAATTATTACATCTGTTCCATTAATTTTAACCATTTACATATTACTTTGGATTATTGAATTTTTTGATAATTTAGTAGTGATTAGATTGTTTCCTAATACAGTAGTTTCACAAATACCAGGTATTGGAATTATTGCTAGTGCTATTAGTATGGTTATTTTAGGTTTTCTTGCCTCTAACTTTTTAGGAAGATACCTTGTTAAACTTGGTGAAAGATTATTACAAAAAATTCCAATTGTTAAAAGTATTTACTCTACTATCAAACAACTTTTTGATACAGTTTTCTCAACTCAATCTAAAGCCTTTAGAGAAGTTGTTTTAATTGAATTTCCAAGAAAAGATATATGGGTTTTAGCCTTTATAACCTCTGAAACTAAAGGTGAAATTCAAGATAAAACTGCCGAAGATGTTGTAAGTGTTTATGTTCCAACTACTCCTAACCCTACCTCAGGTTTTTTAGTTTTTATTCCTAAAAAGGATATTACCTTCTTAGAAATGAAACCAGATCTAGCTATGAAATTAATATTAAGTAATGGTATAATAGATAAGTAAATACTATATTTTTATTTAAGAGAAGAGGAGTTTATGTTTTATAAATATAGATTCCTTATTTTTTTATAATGGTTTTCCATTAAATAATTTAGAAACCGTCGCTAAAAAGACTGAAGTATAATAATAAAATTGTAATTTATTTATTTCTTCTAAATTAGTATCACCAATAGACTGACCGATGATACTCCAAAACTGTGATGAGAATTAGCCTGTAAAATTAATAGAAGAGCAAGATAGGAAGAGGGAACAACTTTCATCTGGCGACGACTTTAAGGTAAACAAAAGCTATGAGTAAGTAGCTTAGGATACAAGCCCCTTAT
>JAIRQL010000097.1 GCA_031256515.1 Alphaproteobacteria bacterium | reverse complement strand
GTGGAATGAATAGAGGTAGCTCTCAAATGGGAAGCGGAATGAATAGACCTATGAGTGGTGGAATGTCTTCTCCAATGGGTGGAATGAACAGAGGCGGTTCTCAAATGGGAAGCGGAATGAATAGACCTATGAGTGGTGGAATGTCTTCTCCAATGGGTGGAATGAATAGAGGCGGTTCTCAAATGGGAAGCGGAATGAATAGACCTATGAGTGGTGGAATGTCTTCTCCAATGGGTGGAATGAACAGAGGCGGTTCTCAAATGGGAGGTGGTTCTCATTCTCAAATGGGAATGGGTGGCGGTATGCCTTCTTCTCCAAGCAGAGGTAGATCTGGTGGCGGAATGAAGCCAGCTAATGCTATAACTAGCGGAAGACCACAATTAGCTTCTGGAGGAAGTAGAGGTAGAAGATAAATCTCTTAAACCTTTGGTCAAATAAAAATCAAATTAAAACTTCTAGTTTTAGTGGAATTAACAAGTTTCATTATAATTAGAAGTTTTTTTTTGTATATAATAAGATATAGTAAATTATATTAGCCAAAAGATAAAAAAATAATTATCCAGTTAGTAAAACACTAGCTAATACAACACTCAGTAAATAAAAATAGCCTTATCACTTAATATTTATATAATAGTACTTATTAGTCTAAATATTTATTATTATATTAATAATGCTTATATCCACTTTATTAAAATATTATTACATATTACAAATTATTGACTTACTCCTATTTTATACTATATAAAAGATATGTATAAATAAAAAGAGTTAATGTATGACAAAAAAATATAAGCTAACGGCTTTACAGGTTGCCAAAGGTGTAGATTTAACCAATAAAAATGTAATTATTACAGGCGGTTATTCGGGAGTTGGTTTAGAAACTCTTAAGGCTTTATCTCAAGCTAAGGCTAATATTATAGTTCCTGCCAGAAATATAGAAAAAGCTAAACAATCCTTAGCTAATATAAAAAATGTTACCATTGAATATTGCGATTTAATGGATTTATCTTCTGTTGAAGCCTTTGCTAATAAATTTCTTGAAACTAAAAACCCTTTACACATTTTAATTAATTGTGCGGGAATTATGGCAACTCCTTTTGCTAAAAGCAAAGATGGTTTTGAAAGCCAATTTGCTACCAACCATTTAGCTCATTTTTTATTAACTGCAAAATTGTATCCTGCTTTAAAACAAGCCAATGGTGCTAGAGTTGTAAATGTTTCCTCTCGGGGACATCGTTTATTATCCTTTGGTAGTGTAGCTTCAGTCTTGCCAAATCAAAATAATCTTAAACAAAATGTAAATAGTGAACAGGAAATTATAAATTTTAATAACATGGAATATAACCAAAGAGAGTACAATGCTTGGGAATCTTATGGTTTATCTAAAACTGCTAATATTTTATTTTCTTTACAGCTAGATAACTTAGCTAAAAAAGATAATATTAGAGCCTTTTCCGTTCATCCTGGTTTAATTCCTCAAACAAATTTAGCAAAGCATTTACAAGCTAACTCTAAACAAGATAGTTTAAAATTTAAGCTAGCGAAATTATTACCGCTTCCAGCTATTATTAATTTTACAAAGCTATTTAAAAATATTCACCCAGCAGATAGAATGAAAACCAATCAACAAGGAGCAGCTACAGTAGTATATGCAGCAATTTCAAATGAGCTAAATAATCAAGGCGGTATTTATTTAGAAGATTGTGCTATAGCTCCAGTTGTTCCTAATAATAGTAAAGAACCATTCGGGGTAAGAGAGTATGCTTATGATGTTAAGTTAGCTAAGCATTTATGGGAAGTTAGCGAAAAGTATACAAAAACAAAATTTGAAATAGCTTAAAATTTTTTTATATTATGATACCTACATTCCTAATATAAAATTAAAAAACTTACCTAATCAATACTATATATTTTTATCCATTGTGGAATGTATTTTTCTACCTTTTGGTTATTTACAAAAATATCTTCATCTTTGTACTGCATAGAAAATAAAGCTAAAGATAGCCCACCTAAGGTAGCAATTACTTCTCCTACAGCTGTATCCTCTTTATTTTTAATAATATCTCCATTAGATAAAGGTAAATTGCTTATAATACTAATAACCCGCTTTCTTATTACTAGTTTATTCTTAGCAGAGTTTGTAAACTCTTGCCCCATATAACATCCTTTACTATAACTTAAAGCCGATAGTTCATCCATACCAAATTCTATAGGAATACTTTTATCAAAAGTAAAATCTGCTCCTTCAGGAATAGCATTTTTAAAGCGAATCTCATCATAATTTAGTAATATATCTTCAGCTTTAGGGGTGTTTTGCAAAATAGATCTAAAGCCTAAAAGCTCTAAGCGAGGGTCAGCAAAGGATATAAGACTATCTGCAATTTTAGTTTTAGTAGTATAAACTTTGTATTCTGGCAGAATTTTAAAATCTACTTTTGTAATTAATTTACGATATTTTAAAGTTTCTAAAAATTTACTGACCTGAGATGATTGAATATCAATTAAAAAATAATCATTGATTTTTATTACAAAAAAATCAAATTGGTATCTTCCTCGTGGACTTAATAAACATGAGTAAATCGCTTGATTGCCTTGCAATAATTTTATATCACCCGTGATTAAATTTTGCAAAAAAGACTCAGCTTGTTCTCCAAAAATTTTTATAATAGTTCTACTCAAAATTGTAATTCTCAATATTTTATTTGAAAACAGATTATATCGTATATAATATATAGTGTTTAATTATATTATATCAAGATTTGTGATGATAAAGTATAGAAATTTATTATTAATTTTTGCAGTGTTTTTTTTGTCTTCACGGTTTTTAATAGCCGCTGAGTTTTCTTACGAGGATATTAAAAGTAGGAGCTTTGATACTCCATCTAAGGCTTTTCAGGTATGCTTTACTAAAAGTTTTAATTCAATTAAAGAAGATAAATTAAAAAGAGTAAAATTTTTTAGTTCATTAAAAGATATATGTAATAGCCAGAATTTAAATGATAAAAAATATGTGGTGAAATCTTGTATTATTAATGGCTATTTAGTAGAGCTAAAATTTGCTAATAAAACTCAAGATATAGATCAAAGTGTTGAATATGCTAAGGCTCAAATTATTGACGATTGCGATAATTACCTGCGGGAGGTTATCCCAAAACTTACTAAAAATGAAAAAACTGAACTGAATTCTTTAATCACCCAAGCCACTACTCTAGCTAAACAAAAAAAGTGGATTCAGTAAAAATTATAATGAAAGTTTTTTCTATAATAATTATCAGTATATTTTTAGTAGCGAATTTACAAGCTAATATTAAATATTTCCAAACAAAAATAACCTATATTTTTGATGGAGATACAATACAAATTTCAAACAAACAAAGAGTTAGACTAGCTTGTATAGATGCCTTTGAAGTTAGCTATGGTAATAGAGCAGCAAAACAAGCTAAAAAATTTAGATTAAGTCAAAGTCAAGTGGTAGCAAAAGGGTAATTACAAAAAAATATTCTGAAAAAATATCTACGAAAAAATGTACTTATTTATTATGATAGCTATAACAAATATGATAAGTATGGCAGATTAATAGGAGTAGTGGTATATAATAACACTGTTCTAAATCAGGGTTTCCCTTATTTTAATAACAATAATCTTTGTAATTATTTTAATCTTTAAAAGATAAAGATTGTTGGTAGATAATTATTTGTATCCCTATTTCCAATAAGAGTAAAATTACTACTATTCTTAGGATAAAGAAATACAAATAATCTAACAATCATGTGTTTCAACTCACACCTCTAAGAGAGGTGACTTTTGGATATTACTAATAAATAAATCAATATTATAAATTATTTATTGTTAGTAAAATAAAAGCAATAAAAAATTTATTTTTTTAGAGGAATTATTTATATTTTCTAATGCTTATTTCTCCATTCTCCATTGAGATTAATATAAATTGATAGGCATAATATATATGAGGAGTAGCAGTATTATTATAGTATAAATTATTATTTTTTTCATAACTATTTCCTTTTATGAATTTTTATATTAATCAAACAATCATGTAAATAATTTTATCTTGTTTTAAATATTTGTAAAGGGTTTTTTATATAATATGTATCTTTACATTAACTCCCGTGAAGGGAGCGACTAGCCCAAAAAAAATATGGAGATTAAAAATGTGTGTTTCAATTCACACTCCCGTGAAGGGAGCGACAGACAAGCTGTAATTATAGCAAAAAAGTATGTAGGTTTCAATTCACACTCCCGTGAAGGGAGCGACATATTAGAATATATTTAAGTGATGCTATACATTCGTTTCAATTCACACTCCCGTGAAGGGAGCGACCCCGCAATCGTTGTCAACCTATTTGTTGTTTTTGGTTTCAATTCACACTCCCGTGAAGGGAGCGACATACGATTTGACGAGGGTTATGCCTCCATACAATGTTTCAATTCACACTCCCGTGAAGGGAGCGACCAAAGCTCGTGAAATTATGTTTAACAATATAATCGTTTCAATTCACACTCCCGTGAAGGGAGCGACTGGGAAGAGATGCGAAGACACTCTTTAATATTGGGTTTCAATTCACACTCCCGTGAAGGGAGCGACTTGTCTTCAATTCCTTGAAAGATTGTGTTCTCCCGTTTCAATTCACACTCCCGTGAAGGGAGCGACGTAGCCCGCATAATTCCCAGTCCTAACTAGATCCGTTTCAATTCACACTCCCGTGAAGGGAGCGACAATCAAC
>JAIRQL010000065.1 GCA_031256515.1 Alphaproteobacteria bacterium | reverse complement strand
ATAATATTTTACTATTGTCAATTATACTCTGTCAAAATATTTGTAATACTTATTGGTAATAACTCCATGTAGTTTTACATCAAAACTATGAGTATCTATTTTAGCAACTTCTTGAAAATCATAAGCCAATCCTATATATAAAACCGATTTTTCAATAGATTCATAGTATCTTAAGGTAGCATCATAGTAGCCACCACCATAACCTAGACGATTTCCCAATTCATCAAAAGCTACCAGTGGTGCTAAAATTATATCCGGTAGAAAAACCTTATGACTAGAAGATTCTTTAATATTAAATTTCCCTTGAGTAAGATTTCCCTCATACTCCCTAAATTCTAAAATTTTGGAATCTTTTACAATGCTTGGTAGTAATACTTTACCATTATTATTGATAATATAATTTATAATGCTTGTAGTATCTACTTCATTATTAATTGCCCAATAACAAGCAACCACCGAATTTGGTGGAATATTAAAATAACTTTGAGATTTTTGGTACTGTTGAAATATTTTTTGAGAATTTTCTACTATGAATTTATTTTCAAGAGATTTTCTTTTTTTTAAGATAGATTCTAAGAGAATTTTTTTATTCATAAAACTACACAATAGCGAGACCAGAAAACCGTATCAATACCATTCTAATAGACCTTTTTTAAAAAAAGGTAAGCCATATAATATTCCCAAGAGAATAACAGAGACAGCCCTATTAAAATGCAATTTGTGGTCCTAAGAAATAATATCTAACGTATCCCCCAGTCTCTAATTAAGTATATACCAAATTAAAAATTTTTCACAACTTTTTGTAATGAGTCAATTGTTTGTGATAATTTTTTTATTTTATTATTTAGCTCAGCAATTTCAAGATTATAATCTTGGTTTTTAGATTCTTTAACTTCTTTTAATTCTGAAATTAAAGATAATGCCTCAAATAAAAATAAAGTTTCTTGGGATAGACTCATAAAAGATGTAGGGTTTTCTAGCTTAAGACTATGAATTCTACCATCTAGCTCAGCTGCATACTTTTTAATGTCTTCAACTGTTTCTTCTAAACAACCAATTTTATAGAGCTTGCCATTGATGGTTACATCAACACTATTCATTGTTTTTTAACTCCTCAATGGTGGTTGTTATACTGTCAAGGCTTTCTAAAATAGTACTAAGGAATTTTTTATAGTTTAGGTTTTGTTGTTTAAGAATCATGTTTTCTTCTTGCAGAGAAACTATTTCTTGACTTGAAGCACTACTCTTAGACAAACTATTTTGTAATAAATAATTTTTGATGTCTTCTAACTCAGAATTTAATAAATCAAGAGTTTTTAAGTTGTTTTCTAACTGGTCTTTCACAAACTCTTCTCTTTTTTATTTTCATTGCCTAAACTTTTTAAATAAGTTTTCTATTTATTGTGATTTGTGTTATAATACAAAAATGTTTATAGATAAATTATAGTAAACATATTATTAAAATACAAGGAGAGAAACTATGACTATTCGTGTAGCTATTAACGGTTTCGGTAGAATCGGAAGATTAACCCTTAGAGCCCTTATAGAAAATAAACGCAGTGATATTGAAGTTGTGGCTGTAAACGACTTAGGATCTGCAGCAACTAATGCTCATTTATTAAAATATGATAGTGTTCATGGCATTTTAAATGCTGATGTATCTGTTAAAGATGAAAATACTTTTTTAGTAAATGGAAAAGAAATTGTGGTAACCGCTGAAAGAGACCCAAAAAATTTACCTTGGGGTAAATTAAATGTAGATGTGGTTTATGAATGTACTGGTATTTTTACCGCTCGTGATAAAGCTGCTGCTCATATCGCTGCTGGTGCAAAAAAAGTTATCATTTCAGCTCCAGCTAATGATTCTGATTTAACTGTAGTATATGGTGTAAATCATGGTAAATTAACAGCAAGCCACGAAATTATCTCTAATGCTTCTTGTACCACAAATTGCTTAGCTCCTGTGGTTCATGCTTTACATAAAAGTTTAGGAGTTGTTAAAGGATTCTGTACTACTATACATTCTTATACCGGTGATCAACCAACTCTTGATACTTATCATAAAGATTTAAGAAGAGCTAGAGCTGCTGCTCTTTCTATGATTCCTACAACTACTGGTGCTGCTAAAGCTGTTGGTTTAGTATTACCAGAATTAAAAGGAAAATTAAATGGTTCTTCTGTAAGAGTTCCAACTCCAAATGTTTCTTTAGTAGATTTTAAATTTATTTCTGCTAAACCTACAACTGCAGAAGAAGTTAATAAAATTCTTACTGAGGCTTCTAAAGGTGAGCTTAAAGGAATTTTAGGTGTTGAAGCTGCTCCTTTAGTTTCTCATGATTTTAATCATAACCCATTAAGCTCTATTGTAGACTTAAGCGAAACTAATGTTACAGAAGGCGACTTCGTAAGAGTTATTTCTTGGTATGATAATGAATGGGGATTCTCTAACAGAATGTCTGATACTGCTGTAGCTTTAATGAAAGCTGGTAAGTAATTTTTAGGTTATACTAAAAAGTTTCAAGCTCATGGGATAAATGTTTCTCTCATGAGCTTGATTTTTATTAAAGAAGTATAATTATAAAAAGTAAAACTTTTTAATTATTATGAAAAAGATTTTATATATTAATAACCAAGAAGATTTAATAAAAGCACTGTGTAATAACAATACGGAAAAAATCAATGTTGAAATTACTGCTAGCCAAAATAATTATAGAAAAGAAACTAAGCAAGAGAGCTTTAGGAAAAAAAGTTATCAAGAGAGTAATAAAAAAAATCTTATAGTTATTGATTATTTACTGCTTGAAAATCTCGGAATGGTCTTACTTAAAAAAACTATTGATTATTATAATAAAGAACAACATTTGATTCTCTTAGATGTTAAAGATTCGCTAGCTTACTTATTGTTTGCTTTAGAGAATAATTTTAAATTTATTTTTACAACTTTAAAGAATCAAGATATTGATAATATTATATTACTTGCTGAAAATCAAGGTAGTAAAATATTTAACTTTACAGAAAATATATTTGAGTGTTTAATAATAAACTAAAGAATTTTTAAATTTAATAAAAATTAAACATCTTGAATTTTGTATAAAATCCAAGACTTAAAAATAAAAGTTAATAGTTTGAGATTTTATCTCAGCAAAGCTGAGCTATAACCGAGATTAATGCTTCGCATAGCTTAAATTCTGCGGTTTATATTAAGAAGATTTACAGCAAAGTGTATTAAACATACATGGGTAGTAAAACGACTAAATAGAAATCCAAGATATTAATTTTAAATAATTGAAATTGAATAGTATGAGAATTTTACTAGGAGTAAAGCTCTGTAATGTATTTAACATACATGAGAAGCCTAGCGACAACATAAAAACTCATAATATTCTATTTTACTAGAGAGGAAAGATGAAAATAAATGGAAATGCCATAAGACCTGGCATGATAATCTTACATAATGATAAACTTTATAAGGCGGTTAAAACTCAACATGTTAAACCTGGTAAAGGTGGAGCTTATGCTCAGGTTGAGCTTAAGGATGTAATCTCGGGTAATAAACTTAATGAAAGATTCCGTTCTGATGAGTCTGTAGAAAGGGTTGTTTTAGAGCAGAAGGAATGTACTTTTTCTTACATTGATGGTGATTTGTATATGTTTATGGATAATGAAACTTTTGAACAAATCCCTTTGGCTACTGGAGAAATTGCCGAAGAACAACTTCCTTTTATTAAAGAGGGAATTGTTTTAACTATAGAGTTTTACGAAGAAAAAGCTATTGGGATTATTTTACCACCTCATACTATTGCTGAGGTCGTGGAAACTGAAGCGGTAATTAAAGGACAGACAGCTTCTAGTTCTTATAAACCTGCTATGTTAGATAATGGTGTTAGAATTATGGTGCCTCCACATATTGAAGTTGGTACAAGAATTGTGGTAAATACTGAAACTATAGAATATGTAGAAAGAGCGAAAGACTAAATGAAAACTCCTTTAATCAATCTAATGACTATTGCGATTAATAAAGTAACCAATAGTATTATTAGAGACTTTAATGAGATTAATTTTTTATTGAATAATCCTACAGCAGCTTTAAATTTTGCTTTAACTTCTAATGTTAGAGCGCAAAGACTTATATACGATGATTTAAAAAAATTTAAAGAAACTTATAGTGCTGTTTTCAAGAATTTGGAAATTGCTAGTAATAAAGATGAATCAAACTTCTTTATTATTAGCGGGATTGTTGGCATGAAAAACTTTTCTAAAGGAATTCCTAACTTTTGTATTAGTGTGGCTTTAGAAAGAGATTCGCAAATTTTTGCTTCTGTAATCTTTAATCCAATTACTAATGAAATCTTCTATGCCGAAAAAGGTAATGGAGCTTATTGTAATAATAAAAGAATTCGTATTAGTGAAAATAAATTGAAAGATACTAGTTATCATACTACGGCTACCGATTTAGAGTATCTTAAAGATAGTAAAAACTTTGTTGGTAATCCTTATATAAGCAATTGTAAGGCTTTAGATATTTGCTATTTTGCTGCTTCTAAAATTAATAACTGTTTTTATGCTGAGAAATCTCCTATTTATGATCTATCGCCAAGTTTATTAATTGCTAGCGAAGCTGGATTTCTCTTTGATATTGAGTATGATATCCTTGAAAATAAAAAAGAAAAACATATTATAAAATTATCAAATAAAGAAATTAGATGAGAATTTTTCACTTATTAGCTGTGAGTTTATTTAACTGTATTGCTATATCTAATTATTATAATATTGATAGTAAGTATACACCTACTGATGATTCTTGCTTGCCAAAATCAGAGCTAATAGTAGAAAACAAAAAAGATAGAATAGAAACTTATTTAAACACTAACAAAGAAAATTTAAGAAAAAAACCAAAGTATGAGACAATAAACTAATTTAAAGAAACTATTTTATTTTATTAATAAGTTGTATTGCTTATATCCATAGAATATAATAGTAAAACATTAAGAATCTACTAGGAGAACATCTTGATTCTATCTAAATCCTTTAAACGGTGGTAAGCAAATGTTTTGGTTATTTTTAATTGTTTTTATTGATTCCATCGGCTTTGGCATAATTTTACCGTTATTGCCTATTTTTGCTTTGAAATTTCAAATTACTGCTTTTCATTTAGGAATTCTTACAGCAATTTTTGCTTTTTTTCAATTAATAACTTCGCCAGTTTTAGGAGCATTAAGTGATAGATTTGGTAGAAAATACATTATGTTAGTTTGCTTATTAGCAATTGGATTTTCTTATCATTTGCTTGCCAATGCTACCACTTTTACCGAAGCCTTAATTTCAAGAGCTTTAGCTGGAATTTTTACTGGAAATATTTCTGTGGCACTGGCTGCAACATCAGACTTATCTTCTACAAAAAATCGTGCTAAATATATGGGAATTATTGGAGCAGCAACCGGACTTGGTTTTGTAATGGGCCCTACTGTTGGCGGATTTTTAGCTGGCAACGATGTTGAAACTGCTAATCTACATTTAGTTTTTAACATGGCAGCCATTGCCACAATTTCAGCTGGTGTTTTAGTAGCTATATTTTTTAAAGAAACCTTGCCAAAAAATTATAGAGGGCATTTTAACTTAAAAACTAAAGTAAAAAGAACTTTGTTTTTAATTTATAACAATAGAAATATGATGTTTTTAATATATCTTTCTGTGTTAATGTGGTTTTCTTTTTCCTCTATCAATGTTTTTTTAACTACTTGGTCGGTAGAAAGATTTAACTTATCACCTTTTCACTTGGGGATAATTGGCACAGTTTTTGCTTTAGTAGCAGCAGTAGTGCAAATAGTATCACCAAGATATATTCAAGGTGGTAAAGCAATTTTAATTGGCTTTCAAATCTCTGCTTTTGCTATTTTTGCAGTATTATTTCATCCATCGCTACCAGTTTTAGGAGTAATTTTAGTATTTATTGCTACAGGAATTGGAATATTGTATCCTAATTTAAATTCTACTATATCTATGTATGGCTCAAATTCTCAAAGAGGTTTTATTTTAGGACTATCACAATCGGCAGGAACATTAGGACAAACTATAGGTCCTTTAATTGTAGGATTTTCTTATTCCGCCTTTAATCCCTCTGTGGCTTGGGTTATTATTGGCGGAGGATTCATATTAGCTTCTTTTATTACTCTTAGCTATATGCTTCATGAAAATAAAAATTTGTAAGCAACTCTTGACAAAAAACTAATATCATTTTACCATGTATCTAATTATAAGATTTATTGTTGCTTAATATAAATTAAGCATTTTGGAGAAAACAAATGAAAAAAGATATACATCCAGCCTATCATAACATATATATTCAATTCACTGATGGCACTAAGATTGAAACTAAATCTACTTGGGGCAAAGAAGGTGATGTTATGATTTTAGATATTGACCCTAAAACTCATCCAGCTTGGACCGGAGTACAGAAAATGGTTGATAATGCTGGAAAAATTTCTAAATTTAATGCTAAATTTTCTGGCTTCGGTATAGATTCTAAGTAATCTAAATATTTAGTATTATTATTACTGTATTAATTGATAGCACCTATTCTTATATGATAGGTGCTAGTTTTTGTTATTTAATTTACGAGAATTTTTATGCCAATATTATTTTTAATAACTCTTATTGATTTGATTGGTTTTGGAATGATTTTTCCATTAATGCCAATGTTTAAAATCAAATTTGCTTTAAATGATATAGAAATAGGTTATATTGCCTCTATTTTTGCTATATTCGGTGCATTTGGTAGTATCTTTTGGGGGAAACTAAGCGATAAATATGGTAGAACTTTGCCTTTAGCTCTTCCTTTATTTGTTTTAGCAATCATTTATCATCTTACCGGAAGAACTGATAATCTTTATATGTTTATTTTATTTAGAGCTTTGGCCGGTTTTTTTGCTTCAAACTTTTCTGTAGCATTTGCTTCAGCTGCTGATATGTCGGATTCTAGCACTAGATTTAAAAATATTGGTAAACTATCAGCATCTTTTGGTTTAGGTTTTATTTTAGGTCCCTCCATTGGTGGTTGGCTAGCAGGAAATGCCTTAAACATTGAAGAGGTGAATTTTATATTACCTTTTGATGTCGCAGGATCTTTAAATACTTTAGCTGGTTTAATTGCTTTATTTTTCTTTAAAGAAACATTAACACCAGAGGATAGAAAAGCAAAAACTCGCCTAAATATATTCTTACAACTTAGAAAAGTTTTTAGAAAAAAACAAGTGCAGTTTTTTACTATAGTTATGATTACCTTTATGTCTATGATGTCTGGGATACAGGTGTTTTTTGGGATATTTCTTAATGAAAAATTCTTATTTTCATCGCAAGAAATTGGCTGGTTTTGGGCAGTATCTGGATTATGTATGACCTTAATTCAGCTTAATATTTCTAAGGTCTTTACACCAAGAACTGCTCTGATTACTGGTTTTTCTATTTATGGGTTATCTGTAGCTTTTTTACTAATGGCAGAACATGCTAACAGTGTAATTTTGGTAATTGCTTGTTTTGCTTGTATGACCATAGGAGGAGCTATGATTATGCCTAGTATTAATGCTAGAATATCTTTAGATGGTAAAAAGAATCAACAAGGTTTAATTTTTGGTATAACTCAGGCAATAAGTAGCTTAGGTAGAATGATTGGTCCTAACTTAGTTGGTTTATTGTTCCACTTTAGCCATAATTTAGCTTGGGCTTGTATATCTGTTGCTTCTTTCTTTTTAGCCTTATTAATTATGAAAGTTATAAAAAAAGAAGTATAATAAACTAAAATAAGGAGAAAAAAATATGAAACCATTAATGCCTAAAGCTGTTGCAATTTGGTTAATAGAAAATACCGCAGTTAGTTTTCAACAAATTGCCGATTACTGTGGCTTACATATTTTAGAAGTAGAATCTCTTGCTAATGAAGAAACCGATAAATCTCTTAAACCGGTAAATCCTATAACCTTAGGAGAGCTATCGCAAACTAATATAACTGAGTGCGAAAAAGATCCAAGTAAACCTCTTGTTTATATTGAATCACAAGAGTACAATGCTTATTCTAAAACTTTTGCTAAAAATACTACTCAGTCTAAATTTAAAAGAAAAGCTAAACCTGAGGCTATCTTGTGGGTTATTAGTAATTACCCAGAAATTAATGACTACCAAGTATCCAAATTACTTAGCACTACTACGAATACCGTAAAAGCTATTAGAGCAAAATCTTACTGGAACTATAAGAATCTTGTGGCTAAAAATCCTGTAAGTTTAGGATTAGTTGAAGAAGAAGCCCTTGTAAAACTAATTGAAAGTAGTAAAAAAGTAGAAGAGCCTGTTGGATAAATGTTAAACTTTAACGATATATTAGAAAAATATAGAAAAGAAAAAATATCTAATTCTAATATGGGAACTAAATTTGAGAAATTAATGCAACAATTTCTTAAAATAAATTCTTTATATTATCATGAAATAGCGGAAGTTTATTTGTGGAATGACTTTCCATATAAAAAAGAATTTGGCACAGGTAAAGATATAGGTATAGATATTGTTGTAGAAACATATACAAAAGAATACTGGGCAGTACAATGTAAATTCTATGCTACAGATACTCAAATTAAAAAAGCTGATGTAGATAGTTTTTTAGCAACATCTAATATAACATTTAATAATACGAATTTTTCTAAAAAACTTTGGATTTCAACTACTAATAACTGGAATACTGAAGCCGGACATATCTTAAGTAAATCTCAAGTAGAAAGAATAGGTTTAAATCAACTACAAAATTCTAATATAAATTGGGAAGAACTCTATAAGTTTAGTGAAATATCTAACATAGATATGAATCTAAAATTGGCATCAAGCCCAGTTATTACCTTGCTTTCACTAGGGGGGGGTACTCTAATAATTTAGTTTTCTATGCAGAATTTTGTAAAAAAATATTTAATAATTCTGCAAATATTTTACTTAAAAAAACTCCGTTTGATTATCAAAAACAAGCTATAAAGCAAGCTCAAAAATATTTTATAGAAGAAAAACAGGAAAAAGGCAAGTTAATTATGGCTTGTGGTACAGGTAAAACTTTTACTAGCCTGAAAATAGCCGAAAAATTATTGCCGCAAATTATAGATAATCTAAATACAAACTCAGAATTAGCTAAACCTCAAGATAGCCTACAAGAAACTTTACAAACTAATAACAATCAGCAAACTTTTACATTATTTTTAGTACCTTCTATTTCTTTACTTAGACAAACATTACAAGAATGGAGTGAACAGGCAGATATAGATTTTATCCCAATATGTGTTTGTAGCGATGCTAGTGTTGGTAGCAAAAATAAACAAGATGATGAATATGAGCTTTCATTTAATAGGCTAGATTTAGGCTTTCCTGCTACTACAGATACAAAAAAACTACAAGAAGAAATATCTCAACACAAAGGCAAAAATATAGTAATATTTTCAACTTATCAATCTATAAATATTATAGAAGAGCTAGGTATAAATTTTAATTTAGTAATCTGTGATGAAGCACATAGAACCACAGGAGCTAAAAGTTCTCCTCAAGCAGAGGATTCTAATTTTACAAAGATACATAATTCTATAAAAGCTAATAAAAAAATCTTTATGACAGCTACTCCTAGAGTTTATGGAAATTCTGCAAAAGCTAAAGCTGACGAAGATTATATATTATATTCAATGGATGATGAAACTTTCTATGGTAAAGAATTTTATACATTAACATTTGGCGATGCTGTAAGTAAAAATTTACTAAGTGATTATAAAGTATTAATTTTAACAGTCAACGAAGCAGATATAAATAAGGACTTACAAAAACAAATAGAAGAAAAAGAAATTAAGATAGATAACACAAAGGCTAAAAATTCTATCCTTAATGCTAATACAGATACAGCTGGTAAATTAATAGGTTGTATCAATGCCCTTTCTAAAAAAATCTTAGATATAGATAATAATCTAATAGGTCAAGATACAGCACCTATGAAAACAGCCCTTGCCTTTTGCTCGCAAATAACTACCTCTAAGAATACAACTGACTTATTTAATGAATGTAGCTCAATTTATTATGAATCTTTAAATGAAAATCATAATTTAGTATCAGTAAGTAGTAAGCATATAGATGGTAGCATGGATTCTACTAAACGGAATGAACTATTAGATTGGTTAAAACAGCCTACAGAAAATAATGAATGCCGTATTTTAACAAATGCGCGTTGTTTAAGCGAGGGTGTAGATGTACCAGCCTTAGATGGTATAATATTTATGAATCCCCGTAAAAGCCAAATAGATATAGTACAATCTATAGGTCGTGTTATGCGAAAAAATAATGGTAAACAATATGGTTATGTAATATTACCTCTTATTATACCATCAAGTGTAAGTGCCGAAGATTATCTAAACACAGATAAAAATTTTGATACAATCTGGGAAATTCTTAATGCTCTTAGATCACACGATGATAGATTCCAAGCAACTATAGAAGCTATTAAACTAAATAAAAATAAACCAACCACAGGTGGTAGTATCTCAATAGCAGGATTAGATACCTCTATAAATAAAAAAGCTGAAGGTGAAAGCGAAGAAATACAACAAAATGAAGTAGAAAATTTAGCAAATACTAGCGAGGCTGTATCTAAACAAATATCACAATTATCCTTAGATTTAGAGCAAGTTCGTAATATACTCTATGCTAAAATAGTAGAAAAATGTGGCGATAAAAAATATTGGGAAAACTGGGCGAAAGATATCTCTCAAATAGCAAATAACTATGTAGAAAGAATAGAAGAGCTTAGAAAAACTAATAAACAAGTAGCAGAAGAATTTAATAAATTTATAGAAAATTTAAAAAATAATCTAAATCCTATGGTAATAGAAAGTGAGGCTATAGAAATGCTTGCTCAGCATTTAATTAGTAGACCCGTTTTTAATATATTATTTAATAAAGACTTTATAAAACAAAATCCTGTATCCATATATTTAGAAAATATTACAAAACTTTTAGAAGATAATAACCTTAATAAAGAAAATACTAACTTAGCAAGTTTTTATGAATCTGTTAAAAAAAGAATCTCAGGAATAACAGATAATTCGGGCAAACAAAAATTAATTATAGAACTTTACGATAAGTTCTTTAAAAATGCCCTCCCCAAACAGGCAGAAAAATTAGGCATTGTTTATACACCAACTGAGGTTATAGATTTTATTATAAACTCTACAGAAAAACTTTTACAAAAAGAATTTAAAAGAGGTCTGGGGGATGAAAATATACATATACTAGATCCTTTCACAGGCACGGGTAGTTTTATAACTAGACTCCTTCAAAGCGGGCATATTTCTAAAGAAAATTTGGAAAGAAAATATACTAGTGAAATCCATGCTAATGAAATACTCTTGCTTGCTTATTATATAGCCTGTGTAAATATAGAACTTACATATATGCAGGCTACACAATCCCAAGAATATAAAATTTTTGAAGGAGCTGTATGGACAGATACCTTTAATATAGATGAAATAGATGCAGAAAAGAGAGCCTCAAACTTATTTGATGGTGATGATACAAGATTTAGCTTAAAACAAAACAATGTGAGAATCCAAAAACAGCAAAATATACCGCTAGCTGTAATTATTGGTAATCCTCCTTATCATAATCATAATAATACTACTTATAAGAAACTAAAAATAAATATTCAAAACTCTTATTCTAAGCAATCTATAGCAAAAACTAAGTTTAATCTTTACGATAGCTACATAAAAGCCTTTCGTTATGCTAGCGATAGGCTTAAAGATAATAATGGTATAATTTCATTTATTACTAACAATGGCTTTTTAGATTCAAGTAGTGCCGACGGACTCCGCAAATGCTTTGCTAAAGAATTTACCTCTATTTATATTTTTAATCTTAAAGGTCTTACTAAAGAGCGAGGTGGCGATGCTTTTGAAGGTGAAAATATCTTTGGTATCCGAACAGGTGTTTCTATAATATTCCTTATAAAAAATAAAGAAAAAACTGGTTGCAATATTTATTATCATGATATTTCACAACAAAAAGATATACTTAAAAAAGAAGATAAATTTAAACTCCTTGCAAAATATAATAATATACTTAGTAATAAAATAAATTTTCAAGAAATTACTCCAGATACACACGGAGACTGGATAAATCAAAGGGATGGCTACTTAGAATCAGAAGGATTTACATCACTTGAATTGATTAGCAATAAAAGAGCAGATGGTTCATGGATTGACACAGAACATATGAAAGATGAAAAGATAGGAATCTTTAATATAAATTCTAATGGTCTACAAACAAAAGGAAAGGTTTATTGTTTTAATTTTTCTAAAAACAGTATTATTGAAAACTTAAAAATGAAATCAATAAGTAATAACCATGATTTTAATAAAAATAGCTTAATTTTAGCAATGGCTGAGCCTTTTATAATAAAATACACTTATTATCACAGAGATTTCAGCGAAAGAATGTATCAACTTCCTAAGATATTTCCAGATGATATAATTACATCAGAAAAGAAGCAAAGAGTAATAGTTGTAGGGAAAAATAGCTTTCATTGCTTGATGATTAATAAAATCATAGAAAAAGGTACTTTTAAGCAAGGAAGAATATTCCCGCTATATATTTACGAAAATACTACTAAAAAATCTGGTATTAATGAAAAATTTACTAAAGAAGTACATAAAAAATATAATAATACTTCTATATCAAATGAAGATATATTTCATTATATCTATGGAATACTACACTCACCAGTTTATAGAGAGAATGCTAAAAGTGATTTAAAAAAGGTATTACCAAGTATCCCGCTTGTAAAAGATTATGAAACTTTTCAAAAGTTTATGAGTGCTGGCTATTCCTTAGCCGAATTACATTTAAATTATGAAGATTATTCGCAACAAGCAATTAGTGAATTAGATATAAAAATAGAAGCAGATTTAACACAAACAAGCCTAGATTATTATAAAATAAACAAAAAAATAAACTTTAATAAAAATTCTAAAGATAGAATTTATTATAACAAAAATATTACAATTTCTAATATACCATTATCTATTTATAACTATATTATTAATGGAAAATCTCCTGTTGAGTGGGTAGTTTCTAAATATGCTTATACTAAAGATGAAGGAGCAGGCTTAGGTAAATCTAATAGTGGTATAATAAATGATCCTAATCTTTGGCTAGAAGAACAAAATAACCCTCGTTATGTATTAGATTTAATATGTTCTCTTGCTTATATTTCGCATAGAACTTTAGAAATTATGGAAAGTTTAAAAGATTTAGATATTACTACAATATAACCAAACAAAAAAGAGAGATAAAATTAATTATCTCTCTTTTGATTTACGACTGATTATGTAAACTTAGACCTTAGAAACCTTGCTTTTCAATTCTTTTTCTAGCAAGTTTTCTAGCACGTCTAATAGCTTCAGATTTTTCTCTCGCTTTTTTCTTAGAAGGTTTTTCAAAACCAGTTCTTAGTTTTAACTCTCTAAATACTCCTTCTCTTTGCAGCTTTTTCTTTAGAATTCTAAGAGATTGCTCGATATTATTATCTCTAACTGTAACTATACACATATAAAATCACACCCCTTTCCGATTAAGTAAATCCTAATTATTATAATATTTTTTAGTTATATTGCAATAATTATTTAATAATGTTAAAATTGTTAGGTTGAATGTTGAAGTTTCTAAATATATGGAGAAAACAATATAATGAGTGAAATTAAAAAAATTGGTGTACTAACAAGCGGTGGCGATTGTTCTGGTCTTAATGCAGCCATAAGAGCTGTAGTTAAAAGAGCTACTCAATTAGGTTGGGAAGTATACGGAATTCAAGAAGGAACTGTTGGCTTAATGCAAAGACCTCTTGGAATTATTAAACTAGATGATAATAATGTTAATGCTAATTTTTTAAGAATGGGCGGAACCTTCTTAAGAACTATTAATAAAGGGGATCCTTTTAATTATCCTATGCCAGATGGTACTTTTAAAGATAGATCATCTGAAATCGTTAATGGCTATAAAGAACTAGGATTAGATGCTCTTGTAGCTATTGGTGGTGATGGTAGTATGAGAATCATAGAAAAAATTACCTCGCTAGGAAACATTAAATTTATCGGGATTCCTAAAACTATTGATAACGATGTACCTTTTACCGAATTCCCAATTGGCTACATGACTGCAGTTAGTGTAGCAGTAGAAAGTATTGAAAGATTACATGATACCGCTTTAAGCCATAAAAGAGTTATGGTTGCTGAGGTTATGGGTCGTGATGTAGGGCATTTAGCTTTAGCATCCGGTGTTGCTGGTGGTGCTGATGTTATTTTAATTCCTGAAATTCCTTATGATATTAATGCCGTAGCTAAAAAAATTAAAGAAGTTTACAATAGTGGCAGAAACTATGCAATTATTGTATGTTCTGAAGCTGCAACTACTAAAGAAGGTACACAATCTTTTATGACAGGCTTTGAAAATAAAAGATACGGTGGTGTTGGTCATATTATTGGCGAAGCTATTGAAAAATTAACTGGCTTTGAAACAAGAGTAACTACCTTGGGGCATACTCAAAGAGGTGGTTCACCAATTACTTTAGATAGAATCATCGCTTCTGCTTTTGGTGTAAGAGCTGTAGATTTACTAAACAGCGGAGCAGATAAAAGAGTTGTTGGTTGGGTTAATAATAAAGTTATTGATGTTCCACTTTCTGATATTACTAGCACAAGCGGTGCAGTAGATATTAATAGCGATCTTGTTAAAACTGCCCGTGGCTTAGATATTTCTTTCGGAGAATAATCTACTAGCTTATTTCAGTGTTAAAAATAATTTATCCCTAAAGTTTTAAACCTTAGGGATAAATTTTTATCTAATTAATGAATTGTACTTAAAACTGCATTCTTAAACTAACATTTGTTGTTATTATACCATTATTTTTTACTTTATAGCTTACATCATTATCTTTAAAATGAAACTTAGCAGGTTCAGTATAAATATAATAAGAATTTAAACCAAAAGCTAACCATCTAGTAATATTATAATATCCTAATAAACCTATTTTAGCTAAAACTGTTGTATCTCCATAACTTTTAGAATCTCTAGTATAATGGCATATAAATAAAATACATTCTCTATAACCAGTATAGTTTATACTCATAGAGTGAGCTAAACCTCCTATACCTAAAGTTGTAGATAAATCAAAGGATTTTGTTTTTAATATTTCATAATTAACTAAAAAACTTGCACCTAATCCGCTATTATATTTCCACTCTTTAGCCGTATAATCCCTTCCTTGATCATCATAATGTATTGGCTGATAAGCATCATTACCCATGATTGCTTTATATTCTTCATAATAAACTCTATCACCCACTCCAGCTAAAATAAATATTTCTCCTCCTAAAGAAAGTTTATTATCTAAGGCTTTTAATCTTCTTAAATAAGAAAAACTTACATTTCCAGTTGTATCAAATTTATCCACATCATGAAAAGAAGAATACTTATCAGCATTTGGAACTCTAATAGCCATTTTAGCATTACTAAAAGCCTTACCTACATCCAAAATAAAAATATTTCTCCTTACCTTTTCTTGATTATCTTCCGCCCATAAATTAAGGCATAACAAACTAAAAACAATTACAATTGCTATTTTTTTCATTTTATTGACTCCTTTTTATTATATAAAAACAACTTATCGTTGAATCAACAATATTATTACTCTTATTAATAATAAAAGCAAATAAAATTACACTTGGTGCATGTTTGGTTTAATTTTATTGCCACGAATAAATTTAACAAAAAGAAATAAGGCAATAAGGACAAATAATATACCTTCAATTAAGAACATTTCAAAATATTGCGAAATATTTAAGAGATTAGAAAATCTAGATAAAATCAATGGTGAAAGAAACTGCGATAAATACATAGAAGCAACCATTAACGAAATCGCATTAGCACTATTAACTTTAGTGGTATAAGATGTAGCTAGGCTAAGCATAGAATTAAAGAAAGCCCCATAACCCATCCCAATTAAAAACGAAGCAAAATAAACACTGGTAAGAGTAAGATCTTTATCATATAAAGTAAAAAATCCTTGTGCAACAAAAAGCATTTGAAAAGCAAACAATAAATATAATGAAACTCTTTTAATAATAGTTAATAATAAATTAGCAATCAATGCCGCAATCATATAAAAACTTTGAGCGATTCCTGATTGTATAGAATTTCCTAAATTATTATTGCTAATTACAAAAGAAATTCCCGCAAAATAATTAAAAACAAAAATCATAATAAAAAAATAGGCAATACAAATTAGGAAAATTTCTTTTTTAAAAATTAAACCAAACACAAAGGGATATTTATGCTGAGCAGATCTTTTTTTAGGCTCTATATATTTATAAATTAAATATAATGGTAATAAACATGCAAGAGGAACTAAAAATCCTAACCGCCAATATAAGGAGGTAAAAAATCCTGTAGCTATTAAAATAACAATTCCACCAACATTAGTAGATATTCCAGATTTAGAAATTACCTCGTCTTTTTTATCATCTTTATAATAATCAGTAATTAAGGCAGTGGCATAAGGAGTAACAAGACCAGCCCCAACTCCTGATAAACTCCTAAAAAATAAAAGATAACTTTCTGAAAAACTTAAGAACATCCCTATTGCTGAAATACAATAAACAGAAAGCCCACTAAGTATTAAAGTTTTTTTATTAAAAAATTTTAATAAAATTGCCGAAAATAAAATAAAAGGAACAACTATTAATGATGGTGTAATTAACATTGCCCTAGCAAAATCTTTATCACCCTCAAAATTATCAGCAATATTGGGAAGCATAGGAGTAATATAAGATCCTGCAATATATCCAGTTATAAAAACCGAGAGCAGAGCATATTCTATTTTTAAAGACTTCTGCAAGATTTAAACTCCTACTTTCCTAATTTAGTTTTAAACATCGTTAAGTCAGCATTTGATTTAATATATAAAATAGCACACCCCAAAGCATAATCTTTTTTATCCTCTATTAAAGGACAATTTTTTTCTTGGACTTGCAATTTAGGAGTTCTTTTATAAGTATCTGCTACTTTTAGATAATTTTTATAATCTTTTTCATGGAAAGTTTTATAATTTTCACCAACTATTTTAATATCCGGAGCAATCCCCTCTCCTTGAAAGGTTGCATCTTTAGGAGAATAAAATAATTGAGTAGTAATATTAAAAATACTTTTATCTTTAAGAGTAAAACTACTTTGAACACTCCATTTACCAAAAGTAGAATCACCCATTAAGGTTGCCCGATTATTAAGAGCCATTGCTCCTGCTAATAATTCAGAAGCCGAAGCCGAGCCAGAATTAATAAGCACAACCACTGGTAGATCTGCTCTTACTTGGGTTTGATTAAAAGCTAAGAAACTTTGATTTGCCTCTACATCTCTTCCTTTAATAGAAACAATAGTATCACCAGAAAGTAAACTATCAGCAATAATTACCACAGCTGTTAAAAGTCCTCCTGGATTATTTCTAACATCAATAATCATTCCCTTTAATTTATTAACTTGCAAGGCATTAACTGAAGACCTAAATAGCGAAGCTGTATCTTGATTAAAACTATTAATACTAATATAGGCAATATTATCTATTATTCTTGCTTCTACCGAAGGCACATAATAGTCGCCCCGAATAACATCTACACTAAAGGTTTTATCACCCCTAATAATTGTTAAATTAACTTTTGTGCCATTAGGACCTCTAATGCTATCTAAAATTTTTTCTAAAGAATCTTCAGGATTAATATTTTTACCATCAACAGATTTAATAAAATCACCATCTAAAATTCCAGCTTTTTGCGAAGGAGATTCTTTAAAAACCTTAACCACATAAATCATATTTTTGGCTTTATCGTAATTAAATAAAATACCAATTCCTTTATGATTCCCACTTAAGTTTGCTCTAAATTCTTCTGCCCGCTTAGTACTCATATAAACCGTATGAGCATCTATATCGTTAAACACAATTGTCATCACTCCTTCCATAGCCTCTTGAGGAGTTATAGGCTTTTTCGCCATTGTTAATTTATCAACGGTAGTTTTTAAAGCATCTATAGATTTTTGAGCAATTTTTTCTTTTTCTTTATCGTCTATTTCATAAATATAATTATCAAGCAACAAAAAATAGGCTTCTCTATAAATAGCTGATTGTTCACGAATATCTTTTGTGCTAGCTTCACCTAAGGATTTTTTATATTCTTCTAAAAAACTGTCAGAATATTTATCGGTTCTTTGCCATAATCCAAAAAAATCAAAATTTGCCCTTGCTGGGGTAAACTCAGTAAAACTCACACTTAAAAGTACAAGCATTATCAAAAAAACTACTCTTTTTAGCATTTAATAAATTCCAATTCACAATTAAAGATTATAACATAAAAGATAACAGATTATTAAGGAAATAAAATTTTCTCAGTCCATTGATTTAGCGATATTTTTTCATACACTTTTCTAATATGTAGCCTTGCGGGTTTTTCTACCCAAAATTCTATTTTGCTGGCAGCAATATTATAGCCATTCCAATAAGGAGGTCGTGGCACATCTATAGGATATTTAGCAGAATAATAAATCACATTTTTAGAAAGCTCTAGTATTCCGTTCATTTCTCTTGACTGTTGCGAAGCCCAAGCTCCAACCTTAGATAAATACGGGCGACTAGCAAAATATTCGTCAGCAATATTTGAAGAAACCTCCGAGCAAACTCCAGACACTCTAATTTGCCTTTGGAGAACATTCCAATGAAAAAGCATAGCCACATTAGGATTCTCTGTAATTTCTGCTCCTTTTTGACTTTGCGAGTTTGTATAAAAAGTAAAACCATCGTGTGAAAAAGATTTTAACAATACCATACGACTAGATGGCAAATTATTAACACAACTAGATAGGCAAAAAGCATTATAGTTTTGCATATTTAGTTTGTCGTATTGCTTTTTAGCTTTATCTAGCCATAAAGCAAATTTTTTAAACACAAAATTATCATCAACAGTTTTTGGCATTTATTTATATTTTGTGATCACTACTATTTATAATTATATTTTGAATAATATCATCAAGCTTGGTATCAGAATCTGGAACAACATCTTTTAGCACTACATTATATTCATGATTTTCCACATGGATATTAACATTAAGATCATCATTTCTTGCAGATACACTATAGTTAAAAGAATCACCAAAATCTTTTGTAAATTCTTCTAAAGATACTTTATCTTGAGAAATATTAAGCCCATGAATTTCTAAAACATCGGTACTTTCAAAGCTATCTTTAAGGATTTTATAAATATCACCATTTTCTTTTAAATTAACTTCAAATAAGAAATTTTCTTCTATAGAGGATTCTAAAAAATCTGCTCCTTTATTTTCTTCGTAATCAAAACTTAAGAATATTTCTGTATCCTCACTTATATAAGTATTTTCTACCTGAGGAACAACAGCAGAATCTTCTTCTACCTCTACTGAGATTTCCTCAGTGTTATTAATATTTAAAGCATATTCTTCTAGGGTAAGAGTTTCACCATCTTTAATATATTCAACTTCAATAAATCTTTCGGTTTGATTAGCTTGATTAATACTTGATAGCGAAATATTATCTAAAATATTATAGATATTAGTATTATCAATATTGGTAGCAATTAACAGCTCTTTGTTTTCAGAATTCCAAGTGTAATTAACTCCGCTTAAATCTAAGTTAAGAGCATCACCCTCTATATAGCCATCTTTGATAGAAACTTTTACTAATCCTTCTTCTTGATTAATAATTTGAAAATCTTTATTACTGTTATTTTTTGCTTGCATTAATACTTACCTTTTTCTATATTTTAGATAGATAGTTAGTTAAATATTAATTAAATATTAATAAATGTAAATAATCAGTAAATAAATTAAGTATAAAATTGCTTAATTTATTCTGTTGGAGAGCTAGTTATGACTAAATTTATGGAAGGCAAAAAAGGATTAATAATGGGTGTTCTAAATGATCACTCAATTGCTTGGGCTATTGCTAAAAAGCTAAAAGAACAAGGTGCGGAAATTGCTTTCACTTATGCTAATGAAAAAGTAGAAAAAAGATTAGTTCCATTAGCAGAATCCTTAGGGGAAAACATGATTTTTGAATGTGATGTTACAAAAGCTGATACCATCAAAAATACTTTCCAACAAATAGAAAATAAATGGGGTAAACTAGACTTTCTAGTTCATGCTATTGCTTTTTCTGATAAAGCTGAATTAAATGGTAAGTTTTTAAATACTACCCTTAATAACTTTTTAATGACTATGCATATTTCTTGTTATTCTTTAGTTGAGATAATGCAGTATGCTACTCCTCTTATGAAAGACGGAGGTAGTGCCATTACTCTTAGTTATTATGGAGCTGAAAAAGTTTTACCAAACTATAATGTTATGGGTGTAGCTAAAGCTGCGTTAGAATCTTCTGTAAAATATTTAGCCGAAGATTTAGGAAGCGAAAAAATTAGAGTAAATGCTATTTCTGCAGGACCAATCAAAACTTTAGCAGCTAGTGGAATTGGTGATTTCTCCGCAATTTTAAATTGGAATGCTGAAAATGCACCATTAAGACATTCAGTTTCGCAAGAGGATGTAGCTGGTTCAGCTTTATATTTACTTAGCGATTTATCTAGTGGGGTTACTGGTGAAATTCATCATGTGGATGCTGGTTATAATATTATTGGTATGAAAGCTACTCATTAATATCCTTAGATAGTTAATAAAAAAAGAGAGGATATTTCCATCTCTTTTTTTATTAACAACTAAATTTACTTATAACTACCATCTTTTATGTAGCCAAAACCATTGCGAAGGCTCTTCAATTATCCATTCTTCAATTTTTTTATTCATAAGTGTTGTGAGCTTTTCTATATCTTTTTCTTTATTATCAGTTTTTTCTATTTGGATAGGTTTTTCTAAAATAATATCAAACATAAAATTATCTCTGCGAACCACTCTGGTAGGAATTAACGGCAGATTATATTTTAAAGCAAATAAAGGTAAAAAAGTTGAGGTTAGCACTGCTCTATTAAAAAAATCTACCTTAATGCCTTCTTTAATTTTTTGGTCTACCAACATATTAATATTAACATTATTGTGCTTAATTTCATTATTTAAAGAAACTAACCTTTGCTTGCTTAAGGTTATCATTTTCATGTTAGAATCATTATCACGAATTTTAATAAAAAAACTTTCTAAGTAAGGATTTTTAGGGTTTTTATAAATGGAATAATGAATATCAGCAAGACCCACAAACCGAGAACTAAAAATTTCCCAACAACCATAATGAGCTGAAAAAACTAGTGAAGTAGTATTTTTCATAGACTGAAGAACATTATGTTCATCAATAAAATTTATTCTACTTTCTAAATCGGTTATTCTTGGAATTTCAAAAATAGATGCTCCAAAATAACCGCAAGATTTCGCAAAAATTTCTTTAGCTTCTTGCTTAGTTTTTTGCGGAAAAGCCAAGAGGATATTATTAATTGCTACTTTTTTTCTATCGCCAGAAAACATAGGAATTAACCTTTTACCAAGAAAATATCCAATGCTTGAACTAACTCTTACGGGGAAAAGTCGCAATAAATAATAAAAAGTATAAGCTAATACTGCTTCTAAAAAATTTGTGATTTTTTTAAACGATTTTTTTTTCTTTTTTTTCATAGCAACTGATTATTTTATTTAGTAAAATTTCTGAATTTGGAAGTTGCAATTCAATATTAAATGATAGTATTTTCTCTACATATTGCAACGGGATTTTTACATAATCTTTTTGGGTGGTAATTAATTTTAAATTCTGCTCTTCTGCCTTATTAATTAAATCTTCTATCTCAGTGTTGGTATAATTATGATGATCGGAAAAAGAAACAAAATCTAGCACCTTAATATTATTTTTTTCTAAAGTTTTTTTAAATTTAAAAGGCATACCAATACCACAAAAAGCTAAAAAGTCATCCTCCTTTTTAATAATATTGGCTTCTGGAATATATTCACCATGAATTACTTCTAATTGATATTTATTAGCTAACTCTTGAATATAGGAATTTTGACTTTCTAATAATAAAACTATATTAGCCCTACTTAAACCACTATTAACACTTTCCCTTAAAGGACCACTGGGAAAAATCAAGCTATTACCAAAGCCATAATCCCCATTCACCACCACCATATTAAAATCTTTTTTAAAGGTAGGATTCTGAAAACCATCATCAGTAATTACGATATTAAAGCCCTCTTCCTCTAAAATTTTTAAGCCTGCTACCATATTTTTATGAATTAAAGTAGGTAGATATTGGGATAAAAGAATTGGCTCGTCACCCACCTCTTTAGGACTATGTTTAGGGCTAACCCAAGCAGTTTCTAAAGACCCACCATACCCTTTAGATAAAAAAGCTATTTTTAGCCCTCTCTGATTAACATATTCTTGTAGATTTTTACTTAAAAGTATTGCGGTAGGAGTTTTACCAGATCCTCCTAAGTTTAAATTCCCTAAACAAATTACAAATAATTTACTTTCATAATAAGGCTTAAACTTTCTAAATTGAGAACTCACCCACCAAAGCCCACTAAGTGGTAATAATAAATAATTAAAAATAGATTTTTGTTGCCAAAATTGCGATAAATTTAAATTTTTAAACGACAAGAGATTTCTCCCATAAAGTTTTTTAAAATATCTTGGTTGTTTTTCTGTACAAAATCCGTATTGTTTTTTAATTGCTGTAATTTTTGAGGATTATTAAAAATCTCTAGTAATTCTTCATATAAATCTTTTTCAGTTTTTACTTTAATTCCTGCTTGATTTTGTAAAGTATCTAAAACTATATCCTTAAAGTTCCCCATATTTTTACCAAAAATTACTGGAGTTCCTACACTTAAAGGCTCTAATAAATTATGCCCGCCTTTTAAGTATAAAGATTTCCCAATAAAGGTAATATCTGCCTGTAAGCAAAACATACCAGTTTTACCCATGCTATCTACCAAAACAATATCAACTTCTTCTTTTAATTGTGAAAATAAACTAGCTTTAAAATTATTTTTAGCAAAATCTTTAAGGATTAAATCCATCCTTTCTATATGTCTTGGGATAATAACAGTTTTAAGGTTAATTCCTGCTTCTTTGAGCTTATAATGAATTTTGGCAATAAGTAGCTCCTCACTTCTATGAGTACTAAGAGCTGTTAGCACTAAAGAGTTTCCTAAATATTTTTGTAAAATAGTAATTTCGCTAGCAAATTTATTAGCAATAATTTCTTTAGAGGTAATATTTGTATATTTTAAATTTCCAATAAATTTATTATCTTTGCCAGATAACTTATCTAGCTTTTTTTTGTTATTTAAAGACATAGGATAAATAACATCAAAATAATTTAAAATTTTACTGATAATAAATTTTAACTTTTTCCATTTTAAAAAAGATTTATCTGAGATTCTGGCATTTAAAAGTAAAAGTGGGATTTTTCGCTTATGAATATTTGCTAAAAAAATAGGAAAAAAATCTTGTTCTAGCCATAAAACCGTAATGGGATTATATCTTTTAAGAAACTTTTTTACTAAAATCCCACAATCATAAGGTAAATACCTATGAATAACCCTATTATTATCAAATTTATTTACTACAATATTTTTAGAAGTTTTAGTATGCGAGGTAATAATAATTTTTATAAAAGGATATTTATTTAATAAAGAATTTATTAAAGATTCAGCAGATAAAACCTCACCCACACTTGCCCCATGTAGCCAAATATATTTATCATTATTTTTAGGAATTTTATTTAATAATAATCTTTGCCTAGTTTTTTCTTTAAATTTACCAAAAAGAAGCAATAAAGAGAAAATTGCAATTATATAAAAAACAGCATTATAAGTTCTTAATAGTAAGTTATAAATCACGACTTTTGATTTTTGTTGCGAGTTTTTACCACAACACCTTTGCGACCATACTCTGCCACATCAATATGAGGTTGCTTATATTTTTTGTCTAATTCCCAAGTTTTATTATTAAGGTAGCTTTCTATAAATAATCTAAAGGTTTCAGGATCTTTATTATTTCCTTCTTCATCTTTATAATTAAAAATTTCACTCACATGAACTGTAATTTTACCAAAAGGAAGTGGTAAAAAAAAACGATCCCAAGAGTTCATAATCTTTGCTTTAGAGGAAGAAAAAGACAATAACAAAATAGGAGTTTTTGTAATTTGAGCTAAAGCTACAATGCCTTCCGAGCATTGCATTCTTGGTCCAATAGAACCATCTGGAGCAATTGCTAAAGCTAAGGGTTTATTTTTAAAAAGTCGTAACGACTCACGAACTCCAGCAAAACCACCTTTACCAGAAGAACCCTCTACTTTATCTACCCCAAAATACTTACAAATTAATTTTATTAGATAGGCACTTTTACTGTGAGAAATTAATACTCTTGCCTTACCAAAATATTTTCGCACAATTAAAGGTGCTAATAGGCGACCATGCCAAAATCCTAAAATAAAATTTTCTTGTTTTAAAATAGTCTTATCTACTATATTTATATCGTAAGTAATTTTACTAGTTAATAGAACAAATCTAAAATAAATTGCCCCAATTAGCGATAGTAAAAAGGTATAGCTATAAAAAACAAAATCATTATCTAAAAAGATTTTTTTATAAGATTTCTTTGCCATTACCCTACTTTATAAAGTTTCTTCTTGTTGCTTAAATTGTAAATCGTAAAGATATTTATAAAAACTATCAGGGTTTTTAATTAGTTCTTTATGATTACCTTGCTCTAAAATTTTACCGCTATCTATCACAAAAATTTTATCACAATTAATAATGGTAGAAAGCCTATGAGCAATAATAATCGTAGTTTTATTTTGCATTAAAACATCAAGTGCTTTTTGAATTGCCTTTTCAGATTCTGTATCTAAGGCTGATGTTGCTTCGTCTAGCAACAATATAGGTGAATCTTTAAGTAAGGCTCTAGCAATAGAAATTCTTTGTCTTTGTCCACCAGAAAGTTTTGCTCCTCTTGGACCAATCATTGTATCAAAACCTTGTGGTAATTTATTAATAAAATCTAAGCACGAAGCACTTTTTGCTACCTCTATAATCTCTTCATGAGTAGCCTCTTCTTTAGAATAAGCAATATTATTATAAATTGTATCATCAAAAAGAATTACCTCTTGCGATACTAAAGAAATATTTTTTCTTAAAGATTTAATACTAACTTCTTTGATATTTTGATCATCTATTAAAATTTTACCTTTATCTACATCGTAAAATCTTTCAATTAAATTGATAATGGTACTTTTACCACCGCCAGATCTCCCAACAAGAGCTACTTTTTGGGCTGGCAAAATTTTAAAGCTCATATCATCTATAGCTTTAGGTATTTTAGCTGGGTTTTCCTTAGATGGAGTAGTAATTTTTTTAGTATCTACTTCAGATTTTTTAACATCAGCTATTTTATCAGCAGATATATTTAAATTAATAGATTCTTTTTCCTTAGGCTTAACTTCTGTCTTAGCAGAACTTTTAACAGCTTTTTTTTCTACAGCTTTAGAATCTTTGTCTTTTTGCACTAAAGACTTAGAAGAATCTTTCTCTACATCTCCTGTACTAGGATTATAAGAAAACTCTACATTCTGGAATTCTATTTCGCCTTTATTTACTACTAATTCTAACGGATTTTCTACCTCTTTAATAGAAGGTTTTGAATCTAAAAAACTATAGTATCTTTTAATTGCTAAAGCTCCCATCTGAATTTTAACAGTAAATTCTGATAGTCTTTTAAGTGGTTGATAAGCAATAAGAAGAGCCGCCACAAAAGAGAAAAACACCCCTGCATCAGCACCATGATGTACTACCTGATAGCCAGCATATATTAAAACAATCCCAATAGATACTCCACCAAAAATTTCCATCAAAGGAGGTAATATGCTATTAACCCTATTAATTTTAACTTGAACTTTAGCTAGTGAGTTAATAATATCATCGGTTCTGGCTTCTTCTCTTTTTTCTTTATTATAAGATTTAACCTCTTTAATACCATTTAAAGTTTGTTCTAACTGAGCGGTAAGCTCACCCAAACCTTTATTATTTTTAGCAAAAGCTGATTTAACTTTTTTACCAATCATTCTTACAGGAATTACAATTATAAAAATAGAAGCAACAATAAGCGAAGCATAGATATAGTTTTGGTAAAACATTAAGCCCAGTAGACCTAAAAAGGTAAAAAGATCCCGACCCACATTAATAGGAATCTCTGTAGCCAGGTTATTCATCGCATTAAGCTCATTCATGGTAACCGAAACTAATTTACCTGGTGAATTTTTATGATGAAAATAAATATCTTGTTCCATAAACACATGATAAAGGCTTCTTCTAGCCTTTGCCATCACTTTAACTGATACCGAGAATAGCAAAATTGTATAAATATATTGAGAAAGACTTTTAACTAGGGTAATTCCAATTACTCCCAAACCAATATACATAATTGTATTAGCTTCTCTTGAGATAAAAACATTATTAATAATTGGTTTAATAATCCAAGCTAAACCAGCATTGGCTCCAGCAAAAATTGCCATAAAGATTATTGACACAACAATAGTTGGCAAATTTGGCAACATAATATCTTTAAGAAATCTTTTTAAGGCAACTTTAGTACTATTAACTTCTTTTTCACTATCGGTTTTTAGTACTTTAAATAATAATTTTTTTATCATAAATCTATTTACTTTGAAACAATTAACCGCTTAATTATAACATAAAACCCGTTAAAAATCTATTAAAACTTAAATGTTTATTATATCTTTATAATATAAATAAGATATTTTCTCGCTTAAAGTATTTTGCGATAATCTATTTTGCAAGTGCGAAAAATTTATCTCACTTACATTAACCTCCTGATTACTACAAGCATAAATAAACGACCCATCAGATTTTTGTTGCAAACAACTAGCACATACTCCACCTAGCCCACAATTCATAGGAGCATTTATAGAAGCCATTACCTCAATATTTTTTCTTAAATTATTCTTAAAATAGCTCTTAACGGCATTCATCATACCACTAGATCCAGCTACAAAAATATCTGTGATATCTTTTTGTACTGCTAGGTCTAAACTTTGTAACACATTACCTTTAATATAACTAATCCCATCTTTCTCATAGTTTTCAGTTAAATTTTCTACACTTAAAAATACAGAAGAAGCAACTTTTTTAATTAAATCTAGGTAAAAAATATTTTCTACCGATTTATATCCCCCCACATAAATTACTTCACAGCCATTTAACTTTGCCTGATTAGCAATAGAAATACTGGTAGCATTAGCCACTCCTCCACCTATTACCATAACTTTTTTATTAAAAGGGATTTTTGTAGTATCACCTAATGGTCCCATAAACAAAATATTATCTCCTGCCGATAACTTAGAGATAATATCAGTACTAACCCCAGTTTTTAGTACAATACACTTAATGATAGAATTCTTCATATCTGCACTCATTCCAGTTAGCATAACTGGTTCGGCTTGCAGTTTAATACCCTTAGCAATATTTACATCAGTTTCAAAATTTTGGATTTTAAAAAACTGCCCTGCTTGGAATTTTTCAGCCATTAATTTAGACTTAATATTAATCTCGTAAATATTGTTACTTAAACAATTAACACTTTCTATTTGCGATAAAACCTCACTTTCAAAATTTTCTACTAAATCTTGAAAGCCACAGGTAATAGAATTTTCATTAAGAGATTTTATAATCTCATACTGCCCTATAAAACTAGAAGCCATTGCCTTAACCACACTACCATTAAAGGCTTTATGAGTATCTCCTAAAATACTAATTGCTATATTCCCTTTTTCTGTAGAAATATTTTGTAAAATTACTGATAAATTCTGCTGTTTAAAGCGAGTATTGCCTGTATTTAAAGTTTTTAAAGCCCTACCACTTTCGCCAAAAATATTCTTATACTCTTCTTGCAAGATATTATTAGGATTAGTTCCTAGTGCTAAAATTAAAGTTTTTGCAGGAATATTAACATTATCTCCATTTACCATAAAATCTAAGGAACTAAGGCTATCATATTCATTTTTATTGATTTTAACTAAAGAAGCATCTTCAACAAAAGATACTCCTTGCTTTAAAGTTTTATGAGTTTCTTCCGCATTGTTTTTATAAGCCCGAGATTCCTCAAACTTTTTATGATAAATAATTTTCACTCCTCCTAAAGATTTCACCATTGCAATAGTATCAGCATTTTTTTGAAATAATTCATAATGAGCCAAATACTCTTGGAGGATTTCTTTATCTTCCTTGTTTAAAGTTTTTTCTAATTCGTTTTTATCTAGGAAGTTATATTTTTGGATAGTTTTTTCTACCATCCGCTTATAATAAATTATGGCTTCTGTAGCACAGTCTAGGGCTGTTAAACCTCCACCAAGAACCACAAGAGGTAATCTTATTTGCATGTTAAAGAGATTATCTTTTTTATAAGCTCCCAAATTTAAAGCCATTAAAAATTCTGATGAAGTTTTAATTCCCTTAATCATAGAGTTTTCAAGATTAGTAATATTGGGCTTACCTGCTCCTGTACACAAGGCAATGTGTGAAAATTCTAAATTTTTAGCAGATTGAAAATCTAATTGCGAGCCAAAACGAATTCCACCATACATTTTAATTAAAGAATTTCTTTGCAGAATTATTCGTAAAACTTTAAGATAGTTTTTATCAAAACGGCTAGTTATTCCATATTCGGCTACTCCACCAAATCCTTGAATTATTCTTCTATCTAAGTTTTCTACAATTTCTTGGTAATTAATAATAGGCTCAAAGGCAACATTTAAAGGTTCTAATTTTAAAGCATCTACGGCTACCACCCCATAACCCTCTTGTGCCATATTGTAGGCTAGAGAATATCCGGCTGGTCCTAGCCCAACGACTAAGATATTTTTATTTTTATTTTCTTTTGGAGTTGGACGATAAAATCTTAAAGGATTCCATCTACTTAATAATGAATAAATTTCAAATCCGTATGGAAGATTCAACACTTGTTTTAGGATATTAGTTTCTGTACATGGAGTATCTACCGCCTCTTGTTTTTGAAAAATACACGAAATACTACAATCATTGCAAATATTAGCTCCAGTACTCGCCAACAATGGATTATTAATAGTGGCAACACTAAGAGCAGCTATGATACTTCCCATTTCATTAAGCTCGTGCATTTGTGAAATATTCATGGAAATCGGACAACCACTTAATTCTTTTTGATGAGGGTTTTTATTGTAAAAACTTCCCTCTTCTTTACTTACCTCACCAATGCGACAGTAATCTTTTCCTCTTTTATGGCATTTCACACAATAATTACTATTATGTAAAGCCTGTTTACAATTGGTATTTAAGTAAAGATTAAAATTATCTCTGGTTAGACTAGGTGTTTTATCATCTTTAAAAACTTCATTAGCAATTCTATTTATAGGAATTAAACTGCTAAAATCTCGTTTTTGAGCCTTAAAAAAAATTGGAGGATTCCCATTTTCTTCATATAAACCTCTATCAAAAAATAAAAATGCCCCAAAGATACTAGCTAACTCTATTTCTTTTTTATATTTTTCTTCATTTGTAAGCCAAGCACTCACATTTTCCATATAAGTATTTTCATTGAATTCTTCAATATTTAATATATAAAAAAGATCCTCTTTAACATCACAAAAATTATATTGGGATATATCCACAAGTTTTACTTTTTTATTAACAAAAAGTTTTTTGAATTCAAAAATTTTAGAGTTATTAAGGAATGTTTTATAAGATTCCCCTAATTTTTCCTTAAGATTAAAGATTTCTGCAATAAAGGTTTCTAAAATTTTAGCACATTCTATTAACTCTTTATCTTCATTACCGTAGGAATCTGAAAATTTTGGATATTTTTCTCTTTGAGTAATTAAATACTCGTATAAACCTTCATCTATTGCTTTAACATAAAATAAAAATTTAGTATCTAGCTTTTGTATATCTTTTATATTATAGAGATTCTCTAGGGTTAGATTAAATCCAAATGGGTACATATTCATAATTTGTTAATATATTTTTGCTATTTTTAATTTAGGGTTTTAAGTTAAAAAAATATGCTATATAATATTCTTTTATGAGATTAGTTTAATTAATAATCTCAAGGAATGCAATTTTGTTAGGAAATACCATGAAATTTTTTAAAAAAAGAATTAAGTTAATTATTATAGTACTCTTAATTCTAGTAGCGATTGGTGTAGTATACAAAACAGGATTAATTACTGTCAACTACTCATCATCAAAAAGTGAAACATCACTTCAAACTTTAGATAATCCTATAAGCGAAGATGTTAAATCTGCTAAATTAGGCGATAACTATCAGGCTTATAATAAACCAATTGGCAACGAAGGTTTTGCCGATTTAGTTGAGTTTGTTAATCCGGCAATTGTTAATATTTCGGCAATTAAGGTTGTTAAAACTCAAAATATGGATATCCCATTAGAGGCTATGGATCCAGCCTTTAGAGATTTCTTTAAAAACATCATGCCCGATGAACCTAAAGAACAAAGATTTGTAAGTTTAGGATCTGGTTTTGTAGTTCGTTCTGATGGCTTTGTGGTTACAAACAACCATGTAATTAAAGGTGCTGAAAAAGTACAAGTTAATTTTGCTGATGGTAAAAAAATGGATGCTACTATTTATGCCGTTGATGAAATTACCGATATTGCCTTACTTAAAGTAGATGCTACCGACTTAAAAACCCTAAGTTTTGGTGATTCAGACAAAGTAAGAGTGGGCGATTTAGTAATTGCTGTTGGTAATCCATTTGGTTTAGGTGGTACTGTTTCTTCAGGGATAGTTTCGGCTATCGGCAGAGATATTCAAATTGGACCATATAATGATTTTATCCAAACTGATGCGGCTATTAACAAAGGAAACTCTGGCGGACCAATGATTAACACCAAAGGTGAAGTAATTGGGATTAATACAGCCATATTTAGTACTCAAGGTGGTGGTAGTATTGGGATTGGTTTTGCTGTACCTTCTAATATTATTCAAAATATTATTGCTCAACTTATTACTGATAAAAAAGTAACTCGTGGTTGGCTAGGGGTGCAAGTGCAATCTATTGACGATAACATGTCAAAAACTTTAGGCTTAAAAGAATCTAACGGTGCTTTGGTATCTAATATTGTGCCAGGTGGACCTGCTGAAAAAGCTGGCTTAAGAAGTGGTGATGTTATTTTAAGTGTTAATGGAGTTCCACTTAAGAACTCTCGTGTATTACCAAAAATCATTAGTAATATTAAACCAGGTACTGAAATTACTTTAGGAATTATTAGCAATAAAGTTAATAAAGATATTAAAATTACTATTGAAGAAATTCCTGAAAGTGTACAAAATGCTCAAGTAGCTGAACCTGAAGAATTATCAACTAAAAACAATAAAATTAAAGAAATGACCTTTGATGATATTGGTTTAAAAGTAGTTGAAATTAATGATGCAGTTAGAGCTTACTTTAAATTTGATAAAGATACTAGTGGTGTAGTAATTTTAGGAGTTAAAACTTCTTCAATTGCTAAACAAAAAAATCTTTCAGCTGGTTTAAGAATAGTTTCAGTTAATCAAGAAGAAATTAAAACTCTTGATCAGCTAAAAACTGCTATTGAAAAAAATAAAGAAACTGGTCTTTTAATTTTAGTGGAAGATAGAGAAAAAAATAGATTGTTTGTTTCTATCACCAAAAGAGAAATTGAAACTGGTTTCCCTGAAAACTAATAATTAGCTCAAGAGTTGCAATACTCTACTTTAATCCGTAAAATGATTACAATTCTTGAGCTATTATATTTCACTAATTAAATAAAAAAGAGCAACAAAAATTGCTCTTTTTTTATTTTTATCATCAAGCATGCATATATGTATTGCTTCCTCTTCTAAAACCCTTAAAGGGAGTTAAAAAATTAAATTGACAATAAAATGTGATTAGTAAAAACAATGTTAGCTTAAGATATTATCTTTACCTAATAAAGTTTGTATTATTCAATCTTTACTTTTTTCTATTTGTAGTTTAGCTAAGAAGTCTGCTTTAAATTCACTAAATCTATTTTCTTCTATGGCTAGGCGAGATTTTTTAATCATAGAATGATAAAAGTATAAATTATGTAAAGTTAATAAAATTGCCCCAAGCATTTCGCCAACTTTAAATAAATGATGTAAATAAGCTCTGGAATAATTTTTACAAGTATAACAATCACAATTGTTATCAAGAGTATTACTATCTAACTTATGCTTAGAGTTCCTAATATTAATTTCACCATAATGGGTAAAAGCCCGAGCATTTCTTCCCATACGAGTAGGAATAACACAGTCAAACATATCCACCCCTAATTCAATTGCTCCTAAAATATCTGCAGGGCGACCAACCCCCATTAAATATCTTGGTTTATCTTTTGGTAATAAAGGTTCAGTGTAGGAGATAACCTCAAACATTACCTCTTGTGGCTCACCAATGGCTAGACCACCAATAGCATAACCTTCAAAATTTAATTCCATAAGTTGATTTACCGAAAGATTTCTTAAATCCTCGTAAATTCCACCTTGTACTATACCAAACTGCCCGTAGCCATCTCTCTGAATAAAGGCATCACGGCTTCTTTTTGCCCATCTTGTAGTTCTTAAAGTAGATTTTTCTACATAATCTTTAGTTGAACCATAAGGAATACATTCATCTAACACCATAGAAATATTAGAATCTAACTGATGTTGAATTTGAGTAGAGCTTTCAGGGGTCATAATATGTTTTTGACCGTTAATATGAGAACGAAACTCTACATATTCTTCTTTAATTTTATTTAAAGAAGATAAAGACATTACCTGAAATCCACCAGAATCCGTTAAAATTACCTTTTCCCAATTGGCAAATTTATGTAAACCTCCTAGTAATTCTACTGTATCTGCCGATGGTGCTACCATTAAATGATAAGTATTACCTAAAATTATTTCAAAGCCAATATCTAAAAGAGTTTGTGGAAGCATTCCTTTAACTGTGGCTTTTGTTCCCACTGGCATA
>JAIRQL010000062.1 GCA_031256515.1 Alphaproteobacteria bacterium | reverse complement strand
TTATAGATTTTCATTATTTATGCTCTTTTTAATATCTTCTATAGCTTTTTTTAAACCAAACTCAAGAGCATACCCAATGATAAAATGCCCGATATTAAATTCTCTTACCTCAGCAATATTACTAATATGCTTAAGATTAGCTAAATTAAGACCATGTCCAGCATGTACAGCAATATTTTGCTTAAATACTTTTTGAGCTTGTTGTTTAATTTTTAAAGATTCTTCATATTGTGAATCCACTGGTAAATTACTGTAAATTCCTGTATTAATTTCTATGGAATCTGGCTTTAAGTTAATTGCAGCATTAATTTGCTCTTCTGCTATATCTATAAATAATGATACCTTAATATTATGTTTATGAAATAGCTCTATAGCTTGCTCTAGTTCATTATAAATAGGGATAAGATTTAAACCGCCTTCGGTGGTTATTTCTTCTCTTTTTTCGGGAACTAAGCATACAGAGTGTGGGATAACTTTTTTAGTAGCTATCTCAATCATCTCATTAGTTAAAGCCATTTCCATATTAAGAGGTTTATTTATATATTTTTTAAGATTTATTATATCTTCATCTTTAATATGTCGTCTGTCTTCTCTTAAATGGGCGGTGATTTGATCTGCTCCGTAGGTAATAGATTTTTGGGCTAAATCTATTAAATTAGGAAAACCCTCCCCACGAGCATTACGAAGTGTAGCTATATGATCTACATTAAAACCTAAAATTCTTTTCATATTTATCTCCCTTTTATTTAATAGTTTTAAGGATTTTCCTTTCTATAACTTAGGAAAAAAGAGTCAAAACTCTAATTTTAAATAGTTTTAAGGATTTTTATCTATATAATAGAGATATTTTATGCGAAGTGTATAATAATACATGAGTATGAAATATCTCTATTATATAGATAAAAAGACTAAAACTTACCCTGTGAGGCGTTCGGCTTTTTCCACATAATCCGACTTCTGCAACTCTTTAATAAATTCATCAGCTTGTTTTTTATTTCTTACTAGTAAAATTGCGGTTAGTTTTTTATGTTCATTATTTAAATAAATATCTTCTGTAAATACATCTAATATTGGAATATGGTGATTAAAGCATACGGCTGTTACATCCATTAACGAGCCTATAACATTTTTTAGCACCATGTGGACTCTTATTCTATAGTAAAAATCTTTATTTGTATCATTAATTTCTTTCCATCTTATATTTATTTTACTTAAATTTTCTAATTGTGAAGAAAGATTTTTACATAATTGATTATGAACTTCTATTTTATTAGAAGGAAAAACTACTCCGATAACATTATCATCATAAACTGGATAACAGCACTCTGCCATATAGACTGAACCAATTTGTAAATCATCAGACCCTACTACATTATCATATAGTTCTTGCGAATTAATTCTTTGTTGCGGATAAAGAGCATTTATTATACTAGAAACATCTATTTTTCCCTCAAGAAGTTGATCGTATAAATTTTGCTCGGATTTAATACTAAGGGCATCTAAAATTTTTGGTATTAATTCTACATGGAATTGTAAATCTTCTTTTTTAAATACATATTCAATTAAAGAAATTGCTTGTTGCGAGATTTCTTTTTTATACTTTTGATTTAAATATTTTCTTATGGAAATTTTAGCAGCTGGAGTTTTTACAAAAGAAAGCCAATAAATTTGCGGTTCTTGGTTATCGTCCTTAATAACCTCAACTTTATCGCCATTTTGTAGAACTGTAAACAAAGGCTTATAGATTCCATTAATAATTACAGAGGCACATTTATTACCAATTTCTGAATGCACCGAATAAGCAAAATCAAGGGCAGTTGCTCCTTTTTGTAAGGATATTATTTCATCTTGCGGAGTAAAAACAAATACCTCATCGCTAAATAACTGCATTTTGGAGTATTCATAAATATACTCAAGAGATAAATCAGTAGACCTAATAATATTTGCTAAATTTTGCAACCAAGCATATTGCGAAATATCATAATTAGTTTTAGTAGGGTTTTTATAACTCCAATGTGAGGCTATGCCTTTTTCAGCGAAATAGTCCATCTCTTTAGTTCTAATTTGAAATTCTATAACTTTAAAGTTATCTACAATAACTCCCGTATGCAATGAACGGTAATTATTAGGTTTAGGATATGAGATATAATCTTTAAATCTGGCAAAAATTGCCTTATAAACACTATGTAAAATACCTAGCACCACATAGCAATCTTCAATATTTTTAACAATTACTCTAAAACCAATTACATCAGTAATTTCTTCAAAATTAAGCCGTTTTTTTTGCATTTTTTTCCATGTGGAATATGGCTTTTTAATACGACTTACAATTGTAAAATTTTCAATGCCCCTTTCATCAAACTCATGAACGATATAATTTTTAGCTTTTAGAATATCTTGACTTGAAGATACTCGTAAGGCTTCAGTTTTTTCTAAAATCGTTGCACGAATTTCAGGATGTAAAACTTCAAAGCATTTATCTTCTAGTTCGTCTTTAATAGAATTTAAAGCTAACCTTTGGGCTAGCGGAGCATAAATATCTAAAGTTTCTCTGGCTATCCGCTTTCTTTTTTCAATGTTTTCTATATATTTTAAGGTTCTGATATTATCTAATCTGTCAAAAATTTTAATAATTAAAACACGAATATCATCAATAAATGATATAATAAATTTTCTTAGATTTTCTACCTTAGCTTCTTCTTTTGAAGTGAAACTATATTTAGATAATTTAGTTAAACCAACCACCATTGTAGTAATATCTTCACCAAATTTTTCTTTTATAATTTCAATAGATACAGGAGTATCTTCTACTACATCGTGCAAAAGGCTAGCTATAATCATATGAGTATCAAAAGAATACTGAATTAAATCTATTGCTACATTTAATGGGTGAGTAATATATGGTTCATTAGAAGCCCGCAATTGCCCTTTATGAGCATTTTCGGCAAAAATAGCTGCTTCATGGATAAGGTTAATATCTAGCTTATCTCTATAATCTTCTAACTTTTTTAAGAAATCTTTTATTATCAAAGGATTATCCTTATTTATATATCGTAATTATATATTATACTAAAAGAAATAAATGTTTAGCAATAGATATTTAATATACTAGGAAAACAAACCATAAAAATTAAAAAAACCTTAACTTATACTAGTAATATAAATTAAGGCTCTTAAAATTTATTTAGAAAATATAAAATTATTTTTTTTCTATATCATCACCAAAGTCAATTTCAACATCGGTGCTTTCTTCTTGATTATCAAAAAATTCTTCATTATCTGAGATTATTTCTAATTCACCTTCAATAAATTCTGAAGATTGTAATTCTTCAACTAAGTCATCAGAATCTTCTTTAGCTTCTTCAACTTCATTAAGATGATTGATTCTATCATGAAGATTTTCTCTTAAAACACTTATAGAAACTACATTTTCTTCAATTTCTCTAAGTGAAGTTACATGGGTTTTAACACCTTTTTTTATAATTGACGACTTTCTTCCTGCTGAAATTTGCTTAGCTCTTTCTCCTGCAAGTAGAACTAAATCAAAATGCCCGTCAACCTTTTTTAAACAATTCTCTATGGTTACTCTCGCCATAATTAAATTAACCCTCTTTTTAGTCTTATTGTTAAAAAATTAAAACATATTTATTAAAAAATAGCAAGTAATATGTAAGTATATAAAAAATTAAGGATTTTTGAGAGTTCTATTAGGCGATTTAGCACGAAGTGTATGATAATACACGAGTACTAAATCAACGACATAGAAACTCAAAAAGACTAATTTTTAGCTTTTAATGTTGTATTGTTTGATAACTTGTGCTTGCTCCCTCTTCCAATCTCTTTCTTTAATGGTTTGTCTTTTATCTACTTCTGTTTTTCCTTTGGCTAGCCCTATTTCTAGTTTAATTAGTCCTTTTTTTAGATATAGCTTAATTGGAATTGCGGTATAGCCTTTTTTAGAAATAAAATTAAGGATTTTCATAATTTCTTTTTTATGAAGAAGTAGTTTACGGGATCTTTTTTCTTCGTGCATAAAGTAGGCTGTTTGCTTAAGTACTGGAATGTAAGAGTTTACTAGCTCTAATTCATTTGTTCCTCTTCTTAGGATATATCCTTCGGCTATGGAGGCTCTACCTTCTCTTAAGGATTTTACCTCACTTCCTTTTAAAGCAATTCCGGCTTCAAATCTTTCGGATATGGCATAATCAAAAGTTGCTCTACGATTTTGAGCAAGGATTTTAACGGACTCTGCTTTGTTTTTATTCATTATATAAACTCATTATTTTTACATATTAAATATAAGAAGATTAAAATTTGACTTGTATAAAATATCTTGTTAAGATTATATGGTATATATTGGTTATAAGCAATGAAAAGATTTCTTACTAAATACTTTGAGATTCCCGATAATTTTTTTACCTTTGAAAATAGATATTTAATTATCGCAACTCTTGGTGGTATTGGTTATGCTAAAAAAGCTCCAGGTACTATTGCCTCATTCTTTTCTTTGTTGTTTTTTATGTTCTTATTTTATATAGATAGCTCACTTGTAGTAATTTTTACTACTTTATCTATTATTATCGGTCTTTATGTTTGCGAACAATGTTATTCTAAAGAAAAACCAGACCCTGGTTATATTGTTATAGATGAACTTGCCGGACAAGGTATTGCTTTACTTTTAGTTGGCAATAATATTATTTTAGCAATTTCTGCCTTTGTAATTTTTAGATTTCTTGATATTAAAAAGCCTTGGATTATTAAATACTCAGAAACCTCTTTTAAAGGAGGAACTTCTATAATGATAGACGATATTCTAGCCGGCTTCATTACTTTAATAATCGTTGTAATAATTTCAATTTTTGTTAGATAGTAATAATGAAGAAAAAAAGATTAATAGTCTGTACGGGATATTATCATCTTATTAATATTATCACAGTATTACAACAGCGAAATGGAGTATCCGAAGATTTTGAGAATATCTTAATACTTTGGATTAACTCTCAAGATTCTAAGAAATTATCTGATTTTGCCTTAAGTTTTAATATATTTAGTAGTATTCATCTAGCTTTTTTACAAGAAAAAGATGATGGATTTTTTAAAGTAAAAAAAGAGCTTCCGCATAAATTTTACGATGAGATTATATCGCCTTTTTATTATGTATATACTCAGAGACTGGCTAATTATAAAATAAACTGTAATTCATTAATTGTTGTAGATGAAGGTACAGAAACTTATGTGGATACCGACAGACTTCCTTATGAAAAAAAAATAAATAAAACTCTTGATGTTTATTTATTAAATAAAAGTTTGTTATCTTGTTTTACAAATGTTGACTCTGTAAAATTACACTCTATAGATATTAATACTTACAAAAATACTTTATCAAAAATAGAAGAAAATTTAATCCTTAAAGAAAATTCAGTAATATTTTTATCTTCTACTACTTGGGTATCTAAAGATAAAAATGGCTATAATAACGAAGATATTACTATTATTAACAAATTAATTTCACTGGGGTATAATGTTTATTATAAAGCCCATCCAAGAAATTATTTAAAACAAGTAAATAAATTAGCTAATATTATAAAAAGTGATAAGTTTTCTATAATTGATACCAAAGAAAATATATTAATAGAAACTATCTTATTTAAAAATAAAGATAAAATTAAATTTATACTGGGAGATAGTAGTAGTACACTTTTTCAATCTTACCAAAATTTTGGTATACCTGCATTTTCTTTGTTAAAAAATAAATATTCCTTATATCAGCTAAAAATGTTTAGATACTTACCAGATTTTGAAGAATTTTTAGAGCTAGATTTAACTCCAAAAGAATTTTATGTTGCATCTGTGTATTATTTAAATACTACTGGAAAAAAATTTGATACTCTTTATAACCAAATCTTAGTATCTAGAATAGTTAAACGAAAAAAAAGAAAGAAAATTATAAATATTTCTATCTTTTTATTAGTATTTGTTATCGCACTAGTTTTACTTGAAGTATTATTTCTATAGGTATTAGAAAATAAATAAAACTAATAACCCTATTGATAAAACTGTTAAAAAGGCAATTACTCTATTTAATTTTCTCTTCCAGCTTTTTTGTTTCTTAATTTTGTTCTCTAAAATAGCTATGTAATCACTATGGTTATCGTTGCTTTGGTTATTTATAATGTTTTCTTGATTACTTATAATATTATTTTTTTCATTAATAATAGTATCTTTATTTATTATGGCTTCTTCTCTAGATAATAAAAGTGTATGAAAAATATCAAACCTATCTCTTACAGAGTTTAAATTATCCATAGCTTTAATATAAAATTCTTCGGGAGTTAAATTTGATTGTAAAAATTCATTTAAACTTGGAAGGAACTTTAGCATTCTTATTTTATGTATGTATCTACCATTAAAATCTTCTTCTGGTAATGTAGAAAAAGATGGAATATTAAATAATCTATGGGATTGATATAAAATACTACTATCTTCTCCAACCATAAATTTTATTTTATCTTTATTTTTTAATAAAATAGTATCTATTATTAAGTTTTCTGATGCATCTATGATAAAAAATCTATCACTATTTATAGTAGCAATAAGGCTTTGTATTTCTTTTAAGTAGTTTCTTGGATGAACCTTAAAATAAACATTATATCCTTTAGATAAAATATTATTTATTATTTTAATATCTTCATCATTATATGCTTTACTACTATCAAAATTATGCCAAGAATGTACTGAAAGCACAATTACTGAGTTTTCTTTTAAAATTAAATTTTCTTTTATTAAGGATAATACAGAACTATAAATATCAGGGTTTATATAATGGAATTTTATCCAATTTATATTATTTAAATTGTGAACTAAATCAGGATTAAATAAATATGCTGTCTGTACTTTAGTATTTTTTGTTCTATTAAAAATATCAGTATAACTTTGACAACCTTCATCTACCATTATTATAGAACTATAATTATTATTTAATTTGTTAATTATCCACTTACCTTCAAATAAATAGTAAGAAATATAAATTTCATCCCAATAGCTTTCTACTAAAAAATTAAAGTTATCTTCACCAAATAATTCCCAGTTTGCATTTACTTTACCAACCAAGTAAATTTTATCAAAATTATATAATAATGAAATTAGATTATTTATTTTTTCTTTATCTTGATGATTAACAAAAACAAGCAATATATTTTCAAAATCTTCTACAGATGTAGTATCTCTTTGCTTTAATACCGTAATTGTATTAACAATAGAATAATAGCCACTACAAACAATTAATCTTTTCTTTTTCATTATCTAACCTGTTTTCTATAAAGAGATTCAGCTCTTTTATCAAAGGCATCTATGATTTTCTTTTGAGCTTGGACGAAGACATTAGAAAATAATGCTCCTAAAAGTTTAGATTTAAAATCAAAGTCTATAAAAAAAGTAACCTTTGTGGTATAATCATCAATACTTTCAAATTTCCAAGTATTATACAAATAGCTAAAAGGTCCACTAATTAATGATATTTCTATAAATTCGTCTTGCCAAAAAGTATCTTTAGTTGAGAATTTTTCTTTAACTACTTTAAAGTCAACATTCATTTCAAATTCTACAATATTATCGTAGCTATCTAGAACTCTAACTCTGTTTATCCAAGGAATAAACTGCGGATACCTCTGAACATCTGCTACAATATTATAAATAAATCTTCTATCATAAGGGAGTATTTTAACCTCAGTATGCCTCGTTCTCATTAAGAATTTTCCGCCAATCTTTGTTGTCTTAATTTTGCAAAATCTTCGCCCGCATGATAAGAAGAACGAGTCATAGGGCTTGAACTAACCAGTAAAAATCCTTTTCTAAGGGCTACTTCTTTATATTCATTAAATTCTTCAGGACTAACATAACGATCTATAGGAGCATGAAAAGGTGTTGGCTGTAAATACTGTCCGATAGTCATGAAATCTACCCCTGCTGAACGCATATCATCCATAATTTGGAATACTTCACTTTTAGTTTCCCCAATTCCTACCATAATACCCGATTTCGTAAAAATATTTTTATCTATTTGCTTAGCTCGCCATAGCAAATTTAAAGAGTGAAAGTATCTTGCCTTAGGACGAATAGACTGATAAAGCCTTGAGGTAGTTTCTAAATTATGATTAAAGACATCTGGTTTTGATGCTATAACTGCTTCTAATGCTCCATCTTTATGCCTAAAATCTGGAGTTAATACTTCTACTGTAGTATTTGGCGATAGTTCTCTAACTTTTTGGATACATTTAACAAAATGGTCTGCACCGCCATCATCAAGATCATCTCTATCTACTGAGGTTATAACAATATGTTGCAAGCCCATATTTTTAGCTAACATTCCCACATTATGAGGTTCTTGCTCGTCTAGTTGATTAGGTTTACCAGTTTTAACATTGCAAAAACGACAAGAACGAGTACAAATATCTCCTAATATCATGGCTGTAGCATGTTTTTTACTAAAGCATTCCGAAATATTCGGACAAGCTGCCTCTTCGCACACTGTATGCAATTTATTTTCTTTAAGGATTTCTTTAGTTTGGTTGATAGTGTTAGAATTCATAGGAACTCGCACACGTATCCAATTAGGTTTTTCTTTAGTTTGAGTATTATCAACTGTAGTTCTTTCTCTACGCATATTATTTTATTCTTTTATAATTGTTTTTACTATATAATCTATTATAATCTTATGGTAAAATTTTAACATAAAAAGAATAATAAATGAATTCAATATTTAAGCTAATTGTTTTAACTTTGTTAATTTCAAATACTTTTTTTACTTTTTTTATTTCTTACAACATATACAACCAGTTCTCTGTTGAAAATCAAGAAGAAAAAAGTAAAATTAACAAAATGTCTCAAGATTACAGAAAAAAAATTAATACAATTTTTTATACTAATTTTATTGATTCCTATAATTTTGTTTATGCCGAAATTAATAATATCAACTCTAGCAATATTTTACAAACAAATACTGAAATATTATACAATATATCCTATAATTGTACAATCTTAGAAAATGAATCCTTTGAAACTTGTAATAATTTGCTTAAAGAAGTTTCGCAAAAAAGAACTAATTTTATTAAAACTATTAATAGTATAAAATCTTCTTATGATAGCTCACTCGGGACCATTGCTTTTAAAAGCACGACTTTTGATGATTTTATGAAAGAGATTGATGCAATCTTAAATAACATTATGAATGAAAAATCATTTCAAACCGCACTAGATGAATACATCCAAAGCCTTAATAATTTTAAAGCCTTTTTAGATGATGAATATACAAAATCATTAGAAACTGCTTAATTATCTATAACAAAAAGTTTGCACCAGAAACTATTTTATGTTAAAATTAGTGATTAGTTAGTATAAATAAAATAAAAAAGGTGCAGTAATGTTATTACATAATATCGTGAAAGATAATTTATACTTTATAAAATTATCTACAAATAATAAAAAAGAAGCCTTGTTGCAAATGGTTGACTGTTTGGATAAACAAGGAATTCTTACCGATAAAAATGCTTTTTATCAAGATATACTAAAGCGAGAATCACTATCTTCTACTTTTATGGAAAACTCTGTAGCAATTCCTCATTCTAAAAGTAAGTTCGTTAAAAATAATGCTATAGTTTTAGGAATATGCGATAAGCCTATTAAAAACGATACTGATACTGATAGCACCTCAGTAGCTCAAATATTTTTTATGTTAGCAGTACCAGAAAATGCTAACGATACTCATATAGAGCTAATTTCGCAGTTAGCTACTTTTATTATTGATAAAAGTTTCTGCGATAAATTATTAAAAATTAATTCTAAAGAAGAATTTACTACTCTTATTACTAAACCATCTAATACTCTTCCTAAAAATAAACCTTCATCAAATGATTACGATATTGTAGCTGTAACTGCTTGCCCTGTGGGTATCGCTCATACTTATATTGCTGCTGAAAAGTTAGAAAAAGTAGCAAGTGAAATGAACTTAAAAATTAAAGTCCAAACTAACGGATCCATTGGCATTAAAAATACTCTTACTCAAAAAGAAATTGATAATGCTAAAGTGGTAATTTTAGCTTGTGATATTGATATTGACGACAGTATGTTTGCTGGTAAAAAAGTTTATAAAACACCTGTATCTAAAGTAATAAAAGATACAAACGAGGTTATAAAATCTGCTCTTAATACTACCCAAAATTATACTCCTAAATCTGGTGGTGGGTCATCTGATTCTGGTGGTTCACTAGGGATTTATAAGCATTTACTAAGTGGTGTATCTTTTATGATTCCATTTGTGGTAATTGGTGGGATACTAATTGCAGCAGCGATTGCTCTTTCTGGTGTTAGTGATAGTGGTGTTAATATTACCAATAGCTTTTTACAAAAAATGGAAGGTTTAGGAGCTTTATCTTTTGGTTTAATGGTTCCTATTTTAGCTGGTTATATTGGGTTTTCTATCGCTGGTAAGCCTGCCCTTGCTCCTGCTATGGTTGGTGGTTATTTAGCTGCCGAAATGAAAACAGGTTTTTTAGGCGGTATTTTAATCGG
>JAIRQL010000016.1 GCA_031256515.1 Alphaproteobacteria bacterium | reverse complement strand
AAGTAATAATTACCACAGGTGGCACAGGGTTTAGCCAAAGAGACAACACCGTGCAGGCAGTTCATCCCCTAATTACTAAACATATAGAAGGCTTTGGTGAAATTTTTCGTTATATTTCTTTTAAAGAAATTGGTACTAGTAGCATGCAGTCTAATGCTTTTGCAGGGTTTATCAACAGAAAATTAATCTTTTGCATACCTGGTTCAACTAATGCTTGTAAAACTGCTTATAATGAAATAATTAAGTTTCAGCTAGATTCTACGGTTAAGCCTTGTAATTTCTCAGCCCTTATTAAGTTAGGTTATTAAATGCAGGAGCTATCACATGTTAATAAACTAGGTGAAATTTCTATGGTTGATGTTGGAAACAAAGAACCTAGTTTAAGAATAGCTAAGGCTTGTGGTTATATTACTGTATCAGCTTTAGCAATGCAAAAAATTCAAGATAACTCCTTAAAAAAAGGCGATATTCTAACGGTTGCTAAAATTGCTGGCATTAATGGAGCAAAAAAAACCTCAGAGATTATTCCGCTATGCCATAGTTTGCTTTTAGATAAAGTAGATATTAATATAGAGCTAGATACAGCCAATAATAAGGTTGTAATTGTTTCTATGGTAAAAACCTTTGGTAAAACAGGGGTAGAGATGGAAGCCCTGTGTGCGGTATCTTGTGCTTTATTAGGTATTTACGATATGCTAAAGGCAGTTGATAAAAATGCAGTCTTAAGCGAAATTAAACTGCTAGAAAAATCTGGTGGTAAAAGCGGACATTACATTAGAGGTGAACATGAAGATTAAGTTTTTTGCTTGGCTAAAAGAAACTATATCAGAGGAAGTAAACTTACAAATAGATGCTCCTATAAAGGTGTTAGACTTAAAAAACAAGCTAATTAAAGAGCAGGGCGAGAAATTCATGATATTAAACAATGAGTCTATTTTAGTTAGTGTAAACTTAGAGTTTGCCAATAATGAAACCATTTGTAAAAATGAAGATGAAGTCGCCTTTTTTCCCCCTGTTACTGGAGGTTAAAATTGCCGAATATTAAAATCCAAAAAGAGAACTTTTCTGTAGAAGAAGAGCTTAATAGTTTAGCAAAGCAAAAATCTGGGGCAGTGGTAAGTTTTATAGGTTTTGTTAGAGACTTCAACGAAACTCATAATCTCAAAGGACTTTATTTAGATTGCTACGAGGATATGGCTTATAAACAGCTGATGGATATTATTAAAAATGCCACTGAGCTTTATAAATTAAATGATGTACGGATAGTTCATAGAATAGGGTTTATTGGTTCAGAAGAGCAGATTGTTTTAATTTTAGTATCGGCAAAACATAGAGCAGAGGCTTTTGAGGGCTGTAGTTATATTATGGATTACTTAAAAATCAAAGCTCCTTTTTTCAAAAAAGAAATTGACACCAATAATATAGACCACTGGCTGAATAGGTTTTAAATTTGGAATATTGCTTTCAAAAATTTTCATTGCTTAATTTATCAAGAGTATATATAATGAGTTAATATTAGTGAGGAAAAATGAAAGCTAATCATTTAGTTGCCCCAATTGTTAAATGGGCTGGAGGAAAGAGACAACTCTTGCCAGAGATTTGTAAGCATATTCCTCAATTTTCTACATATTATGAGCCTTTTATTGGTGGAGGTGCATTATTATTTAAATTACAACCTAAAAAAGCTGTAATAAATGATTTTAATGATTCTTTAATGAATGTTTATAAAATTATCAAAACTCATCCTGAAGAATTAATAGAAAGTTTAAAACATCATAATAATACTTCAGAGTATTATTATGAAATTCGTGGAATTGATAGAGATCATAATCAATATAATAATTTTTCAGATATAGAAAAAGCATCTCGTTTAATTTATCTAAATAAAACCTGTTATAATGGTTTATTCAGAGTAAATAGAAATGGTGAGTTTAATTCACCATTTGGTTATTATAAATCTCCAAATATAGTAAATGAAATTACTATAAAAGCTGTTAGTAGATATTTAAACGAAAATGATATTGTATTTAAAACAGGTGATTTTGATGATGCCTTAAAGGGAATAAGAAAAGGTGCTTTTGTTTACTTTGATCCTCCTTATGATCCTATATCTTTATCTTCAAACTTTACAGGTTATACAGACACTGGGTTTGGTAGAAGCGAACAAGAAAGACTTAAATTAACTTGCGATAATCTGCATAAAGCTGGAATAAAATTTTTACTATCTAATTCTGCTACAAATTTTATAAAAGAATTATACAAAGATTATAATATAAAAACTATCTTAGCTAAAAGGCAAATAAGCTCTAATGCAACAACAAGAGGCGATATAGAAGAGGTTTTAATAAGTAATTATGACTAAATCTGATAAATTTTGGGAAAAAGCATTTGAAAAATATAATATTCTTGATTGTATAAACAATGATGGGCAATTTAATATTACTGCTGAGAAAATAAAGAATTTACAGGAAGAACCTAGATTAGTTACGAAATTTGATAATATGTCTCAGCTTCCACAAATATTTGTAGATAATAAATTAACTATTTTACCCATAACAAGAGGTAGCTATGTAGTTGCACCTTTAGATGTTTATGTTAAATTTCCAGAGGATATATATTCTTCAGATATTAAGAATATGGAGTTTCCAGAAAATATACAAAGTTTAGAGCCTAACAATATTACTAGCGAAGCTACTGCAATTAATTGTGCTTATATTTCTGGTATTTTGGAAGATTTTGTAGATGATAATGAGTTAAAACCAACGATAAGTGGCAGAATGTCTGCAAATGAATTTAGTTTTAATATAACAGATCATAAAAAGAAAGAAAAAATTAGCTTAAACATAAAAGGTTCTCAATTAGAAATTGATGGTGGGTATGAAGGAATTAATAGTTTTACAATAATAGAGGCTAAAAATAATATTGCAGACGATTTTATTGTAAGACAATTATATTATCCTTTGAGGTTATGGCATAATAAAGTTAGTAAACCAATAAAAACAATATTTCTAGTTTATACTAATAATATATTCTATCTGTATGAGTATAAATTTAAAGATATTAATGATTATAATTCTTTAAATTTAATAAAATACCAAAGATATAGCTTAGAAAAATTAGATATAACAGTATCAGATATTCAAAATTTAATAGATAAAACTAAAATTATACAAGAACCTACTAATATTCCATTTCCGCAAGCAGATAGTTTTGAGCGTGTAATTAATTTATGTGAACTATTATTAAATGAAGGATTATCCAAACAAGACATAACTAGTAATTATGGTTTTGATAGTAGACAAACAGATTATTATGTTTCAGCTGCAAAGTATTTAGGATTAGCAGAAGAAAATGAAGAAATAATTATGTTATCAGAACAAGGAAAGAAGATATTATCTTTAGATGTTCGTAAAAAACAACTAAAGTTT
>JAIRQL010000066.1 GCA_031256515.1 Alphaproteobacteria bacterium | reverse complement strand
CCAGTTAGTTGGTGGATAATTGTTTGTAAGGCTCCTTTATAAACCACTCTACCTTCAATACCCTCTGGCACTAATTTTTTACGGTTTTTAGCGACAGATCCTTGAAAATAACGGTCAGCAGATCCTTCCATCATTGCACTAATAGAACCCATACCACGATATTCTTTATAACTTTGCCCGTTAGTAGTAATAATATTTCCTGGAGTTTCATCCGTACCGGCAAGTAGTGATCCTAACATTACCGAATTTGCTCCTGTTGCCAAAGCCTTAGCAATATCACCACTTTGTTTAATACCACCATCAGCAATAAAAGTTGTTTTAGTGCCTCTACAGGCTTTTTCAACTTCAATTAAAGCACTTAACTGAGGCATACCAACTCCTGAGATAATCCTTGTAGTACAAATAGATCCGCTACCAATTCCAACCTTTACACAATCTGCCCCAGCATCTATTAAAAATTTGGCAGCATCGTATGTAGCAATATTACCAGCGATTACATCTATGTGAGAGTAATTTAACTTAATAAATTCTACCATTTTTTTAACATTTTTAGAATGCCCGTGAGCGGTATCTACCACAATCACATCTACCCCAGCTTCTGCTAAATGTTCTACCCTAGCTTTTTCATCATCGCCTGTGCCACAGGCTGCACCTACTCTTAATCTTTGCTGGCTATCACGGGTGGCTTGTGGATATAACTTAGATTCAACTAATCCTTGAGCCGAAACCATACCAACTAAGTTTCCGTTATCGTCTAAAACTAAAACCTGTTCTATTTTGTTGGTTCGCATTTTCTCTTGAGCATCAGCAGGTAAAGTGCCTTGCTTTACAGTAATTAGTTGGCTTTTAGGAGTCATAATATCAACAATTTTTGTACTAATATTAGAGATAAATTTAATATCTTTTTCACTAACAAAGCCTAAAATTTCACTAGAATTTTCTTTTAAAACAGGAAAAGACGAAAAATTATAAAATTGGCGAGTTTCAATATAATCTGCCAAAGTATGAGAACTATTAAGAGTAATAGGATTATTAACAAATCCTGCCTCAAAATGTTTAACTTTAAATACTTGCTTAGCCTGCTCGGTTGCTGGCATATTTTTATGGATAACCCCCATACCACCTAATTGGGCCATTTTTATTGCCATTTTAGATTCCGTAACTTTATCCATAGCTGCAGAAAGCAAAGGAATACTCATGGTAATGTTGGCAGTTAAATTAGTTTGGATATTGGTATTAATAGGAATAACTTCAGATTCAGCGGGAACTAATAAAACATCATCAAAGGTGAGGGCAGTTTGTTCTATAAATTTTGACATGGGGAGCATCCTATTAAATTGGGTTGAAAAAAATAGTCCTATATTATAACTAATTATTAAATTTATTGCAAAATATATTTAATTATGATACATTTTTTTATTAAAATTATATCATAGTAGAGGAAAGTTTTGGAACAGCAGGCTCAAATTATTATTTTAGATTTTGGATCGCAATATTCTCATGTAATTGCCAGAAAAGTTAGAGACTTAGGAGTGTACTGCGAGATAGTTCCCTTTAATATATCCTTAGATAAAATTAAAGCTAAAAACCCTAAGGGGATAATTTTTTCAGGCGGTCCGCAATCGGTTTACGATAAAGATGCTCTGTTAATTTCTAAAGAATATTTTGATTTAAACATTCCTATACTAGGAATTTGCTATGGTATGCAACTAATTACTCACCTTTTGGGTGGTAGTGTTAAATCTCATGGTAAAGAATATGGTAAAGCTATTTTAAATATCTTAGAAGAAAGTAAACTTTTAGCTAGCATTCCAGATAGTTGTCAAGTATGGATGAGCCATGGTGATGCCGTAGTAGATCTTCCATCAGGGTTTAAAACTGTTGCTAAAAGTGGTAATGTTAATGCCGTTATGGAAAATTCGCAAAAAAATATTTATGGAGTGCAGTTTCATCCTGAGGTAAGCCATAGTATTTATGGCGAACAATTATTAGCTAATTTTTTATTTAACATAAGTAATTGTCAAAAAGATTGGTCTATGGAGTCTTATGTTGATAAAACGATTAAAGAAATTCAAGAAATTGTCGGCGATAAAAAAGTAGTTTTAGGGCTTTCTGGCGGGGTAGATTCCTCTGTAGCAGCTTTATTAATTCATAAAGCAATTGGTGATAAATTGCTATGTGTTTTTGTAGATACTGGGCTTTTAAGGCTCAATGAGTGCAACGAGGTTAAAGCAACTTATAGCAAAGAAGCAGGATTAAATGTTTCTTATATTGATGCAAGTACAGCTTTTTTTAAAGCCTTAAGTGGGGTAGCCGACCCTGAGGCTAAAAGAAAAATTATTGGAAAAGAATTTATTGAGGTTTTTCATAAAACTATTGAAAGCCTTGAGGATGTAGATTTTTTAGCACAAGGAACAATTTACCCAGATATTATTGAATCTTCAAGTAGTAGTGGGGCTTCTAAAGTTATTAAATCGCACCATAATGTAGGTGGATTGCCCGAACACATGAAATTACAACTGTTAGAACCGTTAAAGTATCTATTTAAAGATGAAGTTCGTAAGTTAGGTAAAATTTTAGGACTCTCTGAAAGTATTGTTAATCGTCATCCATTTCCTGGTCCTGGTTTAGGAATTAGAGTAGTAGGTGAAGTAATTCCTGAAAAAGTAGCAATATTACAAAAAGCCGATAGTATCTTTTTAGAAGAACTAAGAAAAGAAAATTTATATAACAAAGTATCACAAGCCTTTGCAGTGTTGCTTCCGGTAAAATCGGTAGGGGTAATGGGCGATAATAGAAGCTACGAGTGGACTGCCGTATTACGGTCGGTTTCAACTACCGATTTTATGACCGCCGAAGTTAGTAGAATTCCCTTTGAAATTTTAGAGAAAGTAGCTCTAAGAATAGTTAATGAGGTAGAGGGGATTAATAGGGTGTTGTATGATTTTACAGGGAAGCCCCCATCTACAATTGAATGGGAGTAAAAATTCAATATTTTGAGTTTTTATGTTGTCGCTTTACTCCTCACATATTATATATATGCTACGGAGTAAAGCTCCTAATAAAATTCTCAAACTATTGAATTTTTTATATTGCCAATTATCAAAAATCCTCAAAATTTGTAAAATTCTCAAACTATTAAATTTTTTAATATATCCTACATATAAACCTCAAGCTATTGTCAATTATCAAAAAACTCAATTTTTTAATGTATCTTCAATAAAAAAGTGCTATATTAAATATAGTTTAATTTATTTGAGGATAAATCATGAAAGAAAACAGTGTTTTTCCTAAGGGAGTAAAAGCATCCAGTGAAATTTTTACAGGGAATGCTTATGTAAATATGTTAGTTGCTGATAATAATAAGCAATATAACACTACGGTTTATGATGTAATATTTGAAAAAGGTGCTAGAAACAATTGGCATACTCATTCTCAAGGTCAAATTTTATTAATAACTGCTGGTAAAGGTTTTTATCAAGAAAGAGGTCAAAAGGCAAAACTTTTACAAGTTGGTGATGTTGTAGATATTCCTGCGAATGTAGAGCATTGGCACGGAGCAACTGAAGATAGTTCATTTACTCATATTGGCATTACTCCAAAAGTTGCCGAAAATGATACGAAATGGGGTGATACGGTTAGTGAAGAAGAATATTTTTTAGCAATTAAAGAAAATAAATAATTAGAGGATAAAAAACATGGCTAGCAAAATTACAATTAACAATGTGGATATAACCTTTTTAGGACACAGTGGTTTTATTATAGAAGAAAACAATCATAAAATTGTGATAGATCCTTTTCTTACAGGGAATCCTTTGGCAACGGTTAAGCCAGAATCTATTAAAGCTGATAGTTTAATAATTACCCATGCTCATAGCGATCATATTGGTGATTCTATATCTATTGCTAAAAATAACAACATTCCAATTACTGCAACTTTTGAGTTAGAGAAGTATATTGCAAGTAATGGTGCTAAAGCTAATCTTGTGGCGATAGGCAGTAAGCAAAAATTACCTTTTGGGAATGTGGTTTTTCGTCCAGCTATTCATAATAATAAACCATCAGATGGTATAGATATTCCGCTAATTTTACCTAGCAGTGTTTTATTGCAGTTGCAAGGTTTAAGCATATATCATTTAGGGGATACAGCTATTAATTTAGATTTTAAACTAATACAAGAAGTTTACAAACCAGATGTGGCAATAGTTCCAATCGGAGGTCATTACACTATGGATATTGAAGAGGCAGTATTTGCCGTAGCTTGGCTGGGGGTTAAATATGTGATTCCTGTGCATTATAATACTTTTTCGTTAATTAAGGCTGATCCACTAGAGCTTAAAGAAAAAATGAAACAAGCTAATCTTAAGGCAGAATGTATTATTTTAGATACTGCTGAGTAGGTAAAATAAAAAATATTTGACAATTATATAATTATCGCCTACATTACTTTTATTAAACATTAGAGGGAAGTATTATTTAGTAAGTAATGCTTCCTTCCATGAAAGTCGCAAAAATTATAACATAAGCTAGTTTTGTTATAATCGCACATACTATCTAAATAGCTCATGTAATTCTATATGAGAATATTTTTATCAGTAAGATTCTTCATCGTTTTATTTATAGTAGCTAATTAAAAAAGCAATTTTTTTGTGCTGTTTTTTTGTTTAGTGTAAAGAATATATACAATAATTAATTTAAGGAGTTGAACGATGCCAATTTTATCTTTGGTAGCTTTTATTAACATGGTAGGTTTTGGAATGATATTTCCTTTACTACCTTTATTTAAAATAGAATTTTTATTAACAGATTTACAAGTAGGCTATATAGCCTCAATTTTTGCCGTATTTGGCTTATTCGGGACATTGTTTTTTGGAATTATGTGCGATAAGTATGGCAGAAAATATACTTTAGGGATAGCCTCAGTATTAAGTGGGATAGTTTATATTTTAACAGGATATGCTGAATCTTACCTAGAGTTATTAATTTTTAGAGGATTATCAGGTTTTTTAACTAGCTGTTTTGTAATTTGCTTTGTTATCGTATCAGATATATCAACTAAAGAAAACAAATTCCGTTATATGGGAATTATGGGAGCCTCTTTTAGCTTAGGAATTATTTTTGGACCATCTATCGGCGGAATGCTAGCTGGTAATAGTAATAATATTAATGAAATTAGTTTAAATTTACCTTTTTTAGTTTCTGGTATTATTAGTTTAGGTGCTGGGATTTTAGCCCTTCTTTTTATTAAAGAAAGTTTATCTGCTGAGGAAAGAAAGTTAGAGAAAAAAGCTAACATTCTAAATTCGCTAAAAGAATTATACAGTAGTAAAACTATGATTTTGTTTACCTATCTTATTCTTTTATTTTCGCTAATGTTTGCTGGTATTGAAGTATATTTAAGTATTTGGTTAAATGAAGGATTTCATTTTACAGCTCAAGATATGGGCTACTATTGGGGTATGTTTGGAGTGGTTATTACCATCACCCAGCTTACTTTACCAAAAATTCTTAGCGAAAGACAAGCTCTAATTGGTGGATTATTATTATTTGGTCTATCTTGCTTTCTTTTACAATTTGCTACCAGTGTTTATATGTTAATAGGCTTAGGTATTATTATGGCTTTAGGAATGGGAGTTTTCTTTCCTAGTATTAATGTTAATTTATCTTTGCAAGGAAATAAAAACGAGCAAGGTTTAATTTTTGGGATAAATAGATCTTTTGATGCCTTAGGCAGAATTGTAGGTCCATCTGTATTAGGTTGGATTTACCTAATTCATCCTAGTGCATTGTGGATTTCTATTGCCGCTATGTGTGCTTTTACATCTATTTTAATATTGATTATTTTAGGAAGTAAATTAAAAGAATCTACAAATTAAAGTTTAAATATGCTAAATTACTAAATGTGGTAAATAAACATAAAGTTAATACAATGAATCAGCCTAAAGTATCGGTAGTTGTACCTATTTATAATGTAGAAAAATATTTAAAGCAATGTTTAGATAGTATTGTTAATCAAACTTTACAAGATATTGAAATTATCTTAATTAACGATGGTTCTACCGATACCTCAGGCAATATTGCCCTTGAATATACTAATAAAGACCATAGAATTACTCTTATTAATCAAGAAAATTCTGGTTATGGTGTGGCAGTTAATCGGGGAATTACTAAAGCTACGGGTGAATATATTGCTATTGTGGAATCTGATGATTTTATTAATTTTAATATGTACGAAACCCTTTATAATAATGCTAAGCAAAATAATACAGATATTACCAAGTGTAATTTTTACACTTATAATTCTTATGCTCCGATAAATAAGCAAAGTGTGGTGTTTAAGCAAAAACATCGTGATTTATCTACCGCTCCTAAGGGTGTTTTTAATATTTTAGAATATCCACAATTATTGATATTTCATTCTAGTATCTGGGCGGCTATTTATAAGGCAGATTTCATAAAAAAACTTAAATTTGTAGAAACAGAGTCTTCTTCGTATCAAGATTTTCCTTTTATGGTAGAGGCTCTTGTTAGGGCAGAGAGAATTTCGGTGGTAAATGAACCACAAGTTTTTTATAGGAATGAACCTCAGCAGAACAGTTCTACCAGTAGGTCTGATAGTAAACTTTTAATTATGCCAAAACAGTGCAATAAAGCTATAGAGACACTAAAATCTTGTAATTTATACGATAAACTAAAAGAAGAGATTTACTATCATATATTTATAGCTAATTTAGGGTTTTACCAAAATATTACCCAAAAACATAAAGAAGAATATTTTAATTTATTGCATAATCTATTTGCTGGTTTAGAAGAAGATAAAAACTTTACCTACAAATATTTTAATAAAAAGAAAATTAAGCTAATTAAGTATTTTATTAAAGGAAAATATATAGAGCCAACTAAAACTAGCTGGTTTAAATCAATAAAAAGTCTTTTAATTAAGGAATAAACTATGAGTACAAATTTATTATATATGGACAATTCGCAACTTTACGAGTATAAAGCTAAAGTTATGAAAATAGAAGCCTTAGAAGATGGTAGCAAGGCTTTAGTTTTAAATGAAAGTATTTTTTATCCTAAAGGTGGCGGACAGCCTTGCGATAAAGGAATAATCACCTTTGATAAACAAAATATCGTG
>JAIRQL010000029.1 GCA_031256515.1 Alphaproteobacteria bacterium | reverse complement strand
AAATAGTAATAAAAAATATAAAAACCCGCCAGTATAAATAGCATAAAAAGCTACAGGAAATAAAACAAGAGCTGAAGCTGTTCTTGTATAAAATTCGGACATTTTTGATTTTTTAACTGGTTCTGTCAATTTTTTCACCAATGTTTTTTGTTAATTATTTATCTTTAGGTTTGTAATCCTTAGAAAGCTCGTGAATCAATTCATTTTTATGCCATTCAACAAGCTCATCAGGAAAACCCTCTGGAGTTTCTTGTAATCCCTCGTATAAATCATCTAATACTGAGGTATTAGTTAAATCCATATCTGATAATTCTAATTTTAGTAGCTCTACATACAGTTTTTTATACTGTTCAACATCTTCTTCATTTAATTTATTTGCCAACACGACGCTCCCTTGAGTAAAATGAATTTAGGGCATTATTAAAACAATTTTCGTTAAAATCTGGCCACATAGTTTCTTCAAAAAATAGTTCTGTATAAGAAAGCTGCCATAATAAAAAATTACTTAATCTTTTTTCACCACCAGTTCTAATTAAAAGGTCAGGATCAGGAATATCTTTAGTATACAAATATTGTGAAAATAATTTTTCATCTAAATCATCCTCTTTTGATAAGATTTGATTTTTAAAATCAAGCAATATATTATCAACTGCCCTTAAAATTTCAACCCTTGCTCCATAATTAAGAGCAATAATAAAAGTTAAATTGTTAAAACTTTTAGTTTTTTCAATTAGATTTTTTATTTTAGCCGAAATTTCTTCGCCAAATTTAACATATTCACCAATAACCACAAGTTTAATTTGGTTATTAATAAGGTAATTTTCTTGTTTATCTAAATAGTAAATAATTAAATCTTTTAAATATGAGATTTCTTCCTTTTTTCGCAACCAATTTTCTGAAGAAAAGGCATAAACCGAAAGATATTTAATATCATTTTTTATCGCAAGATCTAAAAGTAATTCAATATTATCACTACCTTTTTTATGTCCTTCAAAAAAATCTAGGTTATGTAATTTAGCCCAACGGCGATTGCCATCCATAATTACGGCTAAATGATTTAATTTATTTTCTAACAAGAATCTTTACCTTTAGATAGTCATAATTTCCTTAGATTTTTTAGCAGCATTTGTATCTATTTTATCATTAAAAGATTTAATAGTTTTTTCAAAATTTTCACTTTCTCTTTTAAGATCATCTTCTGATAAAAATTTATTTTTTTGAGCAGTTTTTAAATCTTCTAAATAATTTTTACGAATTTGACGAACCGCTATCTTAGCCTTTTCAGCATATTCAGAAGCCTTTTTAGTCATCTCTTTACGTCTTTCTTCAGTAAGTGGCGGAATTGGTAATTTAATTTTTACACCTTCTACTACCGGATTAATTCCTAAATCTGAACTATGAATTGCACTCTCTACTTGAAAAACTAAGGCTTTATCCCATACGGTAATAAGGATAGTTCTTGGATCTGGTGAGCTGATTGTTCCTACATTAGCAATTGGAACAAATTGTCCGTAATTTTCTACTTTAACACCATCTAACATTGCTGGTGTTGCTCTTCCTGTTCTTAAAGTATGAAGATCTTTATCTAAAGAATCTAAAGTTTTTTCTAGTTTTAGATTGCTTGCGGATTTAAGTGAATCAATATTAAATTCTTCTGCCATAATTACATCCTTTTATAATTTAATTAATTTATTTATTGTAGTTTATAAATCTTTATTTAATTTTAAACTATAACAACAAAAATGAAAATACTTATTTATATAGTTTTAGCAATATTCAATATTTAGCTAGTTAATAGTGCTTCTTTTATCTTTATTTAAAAGAACTGTTTTTAGAGAATCTTTTTTATGAATATCAAATATTATTATTGGTAGCTTTTCTTTAGCGGCTAAAAGAATACTACTAGCATCCATTACTTTTAAACCTTTAATAATAACTTCGTCATAAGAAACATTAGAATAACGATTAGCATTTTTATTGATTTTTGGATCATCATCATAAATGCCATCAACCTGTGTACCTTTAAAAACTGCATCACAATTTGTTTCTAAAGCTCTTACTACAGTTCCTGTATCGGTAGAAAAATATGGATTAGCAATACCACCACTACAAATAACTACTTGCTTATTATCTAAATATTCATTAGCTTTTTGAGCGGTATAAAAATCGCAAATTTTATTCATTTCAATAGAAGAAAGAGCTACAGCTTTTATACCTCTTTGCAATAAAGTATCTTCTAAAACAATAGCATTCATTACGGTTGCTAACATACCTAAATTATCAGCCTTATATCTGGTAAGATTATAATCACTACAATTAGCACCTCTCATAATATTACCACCACCAACAACTATAATTACTGATAGTCCTAAATCAACAGCTGAAGCAATTTCATCAGCAAAGTGATTAAGTTTTGTTTTTGAAATAATACAAGTATTATTATCAGATAGAGCCTCTCCCGATAATTTCAACAAAATTCTTTTATATTCCATATTAAAACCTTAAATTATGTTTATAATATCTTAAAAACCAAACATTTTATAAAAAAATAGCCTCTACCATAGAGGCTATTTAAAACTTAATTACTCACCTTTTATGATTTTATCAACTTCTGTTGCAAAATCGGCTTGGACTTTTTCTATCCCAGAACCTAAAACAAAATAAGCATAATCAGTAATTTTAGCATTGTTTTCTTTTAGTAGTTGCGAGATTTTTTTATCAGTATCCATAATAAAAGGCTGTTCGGTTAAACAAACTTCTTGATAAAATTTAGACAAACGACCTTCTACCATTTTATCAACAATATCAGCTGGTTTACCTTCTTCAAGAGCTTTAGCTTTTTGCACTTCTCTTTCTCTTTCTATTTCAGCTGGATTTAAAGATTCTTTATCTAAAGCTAATGGTTGAGTTGCTGAAATGTGCATTGCTACTTGTTTACCAATGTTTTCTGGAGTACCTTCATTAGCAAAAGCTACAATCACACCAATTTTTCCTAAACCTTCTGATGTAGTATTATGTACATAAGAAAATAATTTTCCTTCAGCTTTAATTTGTTTAAATCTTCTGATTGTAAGATTTTCACCAATAGTAGCAATTAAACTATTTAACTCATCATTAACTGAAAGATTACCTTCATAAGTAGCACTTTTTAGAGCTTCTACATTACCATTTTCAGCCTTTAATGAAATCCCAGAAAGTTTTTTTACAAAATTTTGGAATTTTTCATTTTTAGCAACAAAGTCTGTTTCAGAGTTTACTTCTAGTACAACACCGTTATTTCCTTCAATATAAACCGAAACCAAGCCTTCGGCAGTTACTCTTGAAGATTTTTTAGCAACCGCAGACAAGCCTTTTTTTCTTAACCAATCAATTGCTGCTTCCATATCGGCATTATTTTCAATTAAGGCTTTTTTGCAATCTACAATACCTGCACCGCTTCTTTCTCTTAATTCTTTAATTAGATCTGTAGTAATTTCTGTCATAAATATAATTCCTTACTCTTATATTTTTGTTAAAATTTATTTAGAAGTTTTATTAGCTTCTGGCATTACAGTAGTAATATCTTCTACTGCACCTAGATCTTCTGTTTTAGCTGCCACTTCTTCTTTTAAACCTTCTAAGATAGTTTGAGAAATAATTTCACAGTAAAATCTAATAGATTTAATCGCATCATCATTACCAGGTACTGGGAAATCTATGCTATCTGGATTAGCATTAGTATCTACGATTCCTACTATTGGAATTCCTAATTTTCTTGATTCTTCAATAGCGATAGATTCTTGCACTGTATCTAATACAACTACTAAATTAGGTAAACCACCCATTTTTCTAATACCACCAAGTACAAGATTTAATTTTTCTTGCTGACGAGTTAGCTCTAATCTTTCTTTTTTAGTTAAACCAACCATACCTTCTTCAATTTGCTTATCTAGAGAATCTAATTTTGCAATAGAATTAGAGATAGTTTTCCAGTTGGTAAGCATACCCCCTAACCAACGGTGATTAACATAGTACTGTCCGCATTTTTCAGCATATTCTTTAACAATTGGAGTTGCTTGTTTTTTTGTACCTACAAATAAAATTCTACCACCATTTGCTGTAACTTTACGAACATTATCTAAAGCATTTGCTAAAAGAGGTGCAGTTTTTTGTAAGTTAATAATATGAACATTATTATATGTACCATAAATAAATGGAGCCATTTTAGGATTCCATCTTCTAGTACTATGTCCGTAATGAACACCATTTTCTAATAATTGTTGAATTGTGAAATTAGCCATTGTTTCTTTCCTTTCTTCTGGTTATTCCTCCACAAGCCTGTAAGCATAAGCTCACCAGAACAGGTAAATTTCTTTACCATTAACTTGTGTGTGTGTATTACGATTGTTTACCAATCAACTAATTAATCTACACTAAATATGTTTACAATGCAAGAACTAATATGTTATTAATATATTTAATATCATAAATTTATGGATTAACATGAAATTACTAAATATATTTATTTTTACAATTTTGTTTTTTAGCAAATGTTATGCCGAAATTAATATAGCTGTAGCTGCAAATATGAAAGGAACCGCTGATTTACTAATTAAAGAATTTAATAAAAATCATGATATTAAAATAAATGTTATATCAGCAAGCTCTGGGGAATTATTTCATCAAATATCTAACTCTGCCCCTTTTCAACTATTTATTTCAGCGGATACCAACTATCCTGATATGCTAGTTAAAAATAATTTAACTACAGATGATCCTTATATTTATGCTTACGGGCTATTGGTAATTGCTCTTGCCAATAAAAATATAGAAATAAACGATATTACAGATATTAACAATAAAAAAATATCTTACATAGCTATTGCTAACCCTAATTTAGCACCTTATGGTAAGGTAGCAATGGAAATTTTAAAAGAGCAAAATCTTTATGATAAAATTAAAGACAAAATAATTCTTGGTAATAGTATTAATGAAGTTAATCAGCTAGTGTTTTCTAAATCTGTTGATATTGCTTTTACCAATAAATCAGCTTTAGTTTTAGATAAATCTTTAAAATATTATGAAATTCCTACAAATTTATACTCACCTATTCCACAAAGTTTAGTTTTAATTAAAACCAATAATAAAAAGGTAGCACAGGAAGCTAAAATGTTTTACGATTTTTTAAAATCTATAGAGGCTAAAAAAATACTTATAAATTCGGGATACCTTGTAAAATAATTATGCTAGATGTATCAAGTTTTATTATTACCTTTAAGGTTGCTAGTATTTCTACTATGATTTTATTAATCTTAGGAGTATTTTTAGCATGGTGGTTAAGTTTATGTGAATCTTACTTTGCAAAATTTATTGAAATACTTTGTATAATTCCCCTACTTTTACCCCCCACTGTTTTAGGGTTTTATCTGCTGATAGCTTTGAATCAAAATTCTTTAATTGGAGGTTTTGTTTATAATATTTTTGGTTATTCTTTAACTTTTTCGCAATTAGGATTAGTTGTTGCCTCAATAATTTATAGCCTACCTTTTATGCTACAACCAATTTTAAATTCTTTTAGAAAATTTCCACAAAACTTAGTACAACAAGCTCAAATCTTAGGAAAAAGCAATTTTACCATATTATTAAAAATAATTATTCCAAATTCTATTGGTGGTATTATCAGTGGATGTATTTTAAGTTTTATGCATACGGTTGGTGAATTTGGAGTGGTCTTAATGATAGGTGGCAATATTCCTAACAGAACTCAAATGGTTTCTATGAAAATCTACGAAGAAGTACAGCAAGCTAATTACAATACTGCCCATTTATATGCAATCATTTTAATTAGCTTAGCTTTTATTTCGCTATTTTTATTAAATATCATCAATAAAAAACGAGCATACTAATGAGTTTTTATTGCAATATTAAGTATGAGCTTCTCAATAGTTCTTTAAATTTAGAATTTAATTTATTAAACAATGATATTCTTTATCTGCAGGGAGCTAATGCTTCGGGAAAAACTACAGCTTTTAATATTATCAATGGCTTTATTTCACCAATAGGGATAATCCAGCTTAATGGAATTACTCTTTTTGATAGTTCTAAAAAAATTAATATCCTGCCAAAAAATAGGAATATAGCAAGAGTTTTTCAGAACTATAGCTTATTTCCCAATATGAATGTGGCAAAAAATTTAGATTTTGCTAGTAAAAACAAGCAATTATTAGATTATTTAATAGAAAAATTAGAAGTAAAACCTTTACTCTCAAAAAATATTGGAGCTTTATCGGGCGGACAGCAACAGAAAGTCGCTATTATGCAATCTTTAATTAGTTCTCCACAATTACTTTTACTAGACGAGGCTTTTACCAACTTAGATACTACTACAAAGAGAATTATTAAAGAAATTATTAAAGATGTTAAAATTCCAGTGATTTTAACATCTCATAATACCGAGGATACTACAAATTTTATAACAAAAACAATTGTTATTGATAATTAAAAACTACTCCGAAACTTTATCTATTAAAGTATCAAGAACCTGTTCTTTACTTTTTTTAGCTTTTTCTCCTATTCTAGATTTTAACTCAATTAGTTGTTGGTCGTTTTTTATTTGCGACTCTAAAGTTTTATCTTCTTTCTTTTCGCCACCAGCACAACCTTGCAGAACTAAAGATAAAACTAAAAACAATGATACTATAACTTTATAAAACATATATTTACTCACAAAATTCTTATTCATAAAATTATATTATAAAATATTTTTATAAAATGTAAATACCTTGAAATATTATTTTCTACTTAGAAGTAGTAGATGCAATTTTAGGGCTTTATTCTTAAGGCTTCTTTTTTAGATAAAGGAGAGAGATCTAAGTTATTGTTTACAAAATTTTGGACCCAAGAGTAATTGGTTTTAGAAAATTCTCGTAAAGCCCATCCGATAGCTTTTCTTATAAAAAAATCTTGATGAGTTTTAGATTGTTGGCAGATATAGGCAAGGTAATTAGTATTGGTATCTATTTTATATTTTAGTTGGTGGATAATACACACTCTTAAAAGCCACATATTACCACTATTTTCCCACTTATCAAGATACTTTTTACGAGCCTCTATTGGTAATTTAAATAGTACAATTCCTATGATGTTAGAAGATAATACATCTACACTATCCCACCATGAATCATGTAAAATCATTTTTTCTAACATTAGTAAATGGTTTTCATCTAGCTTTTTAGCAATTTTTTCTAATAAATATAAAGCCACATATTGGTATTCTCTATACTCTTTGTAATATAAATTATTTGCTAAGCTAACAATTTCTTCAAGATTTGGCTTAAATTCTTTTAATAATTCTACAGAAACATTTTTAATCAGAGGTTTTTTAATACCTAAGAATTTAAACTTATCCCGCATATAGGCAGCTTGCCTAACTGCCTCAAGTGGATTTTTCAATTTATCAAGTTCTTTTTCTATAAAATTTATCATTTATAGCCTAACTACATAAGCGATTTAGCAAGATTATCAAATTTTAAGAATTCACTTAAAATCTGCTCGGCTTTAGATAATTCAATCATATTAGGACCATCACTAGGTGCATTATCAGGGTCTTGATGGACTTCCATAAAAATACCAGCAATTCCAGTTGCTAAAGCTGCCTTAGCTAACACAGGAGCATATTCACGATTACCGCTGGTTTTATCGCCACCACCACCTGGTTTTTGTACCGAGTGAGTAGCATCAAAAATTACAGGGTATCCTGTTTCTGCCATAATTGGTAGTCCTGTCATATCTACTACTAAATTATTATAACCAAAAGAAGCTCCTCTTTCGCATAAGAGAATATTTTTATTTCCAGTGCTTTCTATTTTAGAAACAATATTTTTCATATCCCATGGAGCTAGAAATTGTCCTTTTTTTACATTAATAGTTTTACCAGTTTTACCTGCTGAGAGTAGTAAATCGGTTTGGCGACATAAAAAAGCTGGGATCTGTAATACATCTACCACTTCAGCAACCTCAGCACATTGGTGTGGTTCATGAATATCGGTAATTACTGGAATATTGAATTTATCTTTAATATCTTGAAAGATTTTGAGAGATTCTTTTAATCCTAAACCTCTTTTAGCATTAATTGAAGTTCTATTAGCTTTATCGTAAGAACTTTTATAAATAAGGTTAATCCCAAGATTTTTAGTAATTTTAACCAACTCGCCACACATAAACATAGCATGCTCTTTGCTTTCTAATACACAAGGACCTGCCATTAAAGTAAAAGGCAAATTGTTAGCAATATTATAATTACTTACTTTCACTACTTTATTTAATTCCATTTTGAACCTCTAGTTTTATTGGTTGTTTTTATATTTTAAAGCAGCCTTTACAAAAGAAATAAATAACGGGTGCGGAATAAAAATTTTAGATTTTAACTCGGGGTGGAATTGTACTCCAATAAACCAAGGATGAATATCCTCACTAAATTCTATAATTTCTGTAAGTAAACCATCTGGAGACATCCCACTAAATATTAAACCTGCTTTTTCTAAAGCCTCTTTATATTTTATATTTACTTCATAACGGTGGCGATGCCTTTCTTTAATTAGATTAGAATCATAAATCTCAGCTACTTTAGAATTTTTTTGCAATACACAATCATAAGAGCCTAATCTTAGAGTACCTCCTAAATTAGAATTTATATTTCTTTTTTGTAGTTCGCCCTCTTGCATCCACTGAGTAATCAAACCAATTACCGGAGTGCCATCTTCTGCCAATTCACTAGAATTAGCATCTTTGATATTTAATAAATTACGACAAGTCTCAATTATTGCCATTTGCATACCAAAGCAAATTCCTAAAAATGGAATTTTATTTACTCTAGCATAATTAACTGCCTTAATCTTACCTTCAACCCCTCTACTACCAAAGCCAGGTGCAACAATAATAGCATTAACATCTTGAAAAATTTCTTGGTAATTAACATTGTCTACTTCAAAAACCTCAGAGTTTATCCAGCGGATATTAACTTTTGTATCGGTATAAAGTCCTGCATGAACTAAGGCTTCGCTTATAGATTTATAAGACTCTTTTAAACTAACATACTTACCAACTAAAGCTACAGTAACCTCATTTTTATAGTTATTAATCTTATGTTCTATATCTTGCCATTGGGATATATCAATTTTAGAACCACTAATACCAAAGTGAAATAAAACTCTTTCATCAATCCCTTGATAATGATAGCTAAGAGGAACTTTATAAATGCTATTAGAATCGTAGCCAGCAATAACATCTTTTATATCTACATTACAAAACAAGGCGATTTTTCTTTTTTCGGCTTCACTAATAGTGTGTGAAGAACGACATAATAGAATATCTGGTTTAATTCCTAAGGATTGTAATTCTCTAACTGAATGCTGGGTAGGTTTAGTTTTTATTTCATCGGAGGTTTCTAAATAAGGAATTAATGTTAAATGAACAAATAGAACATTCTCATGCCCTTTTTCATTATAAAACTGTCTTACTGCTTCTAAAAAAGGTGTAGCTTCAATATCGCCAACTGTACCACCAATTTCACAAATTAAGAAATCTTCATCGGTTAAATCTCTTTCAATAAAGGCTTTAATTTCATTAGTTACATGAGGAATTACCTGAATGGTTTCACCTAGATAATCGCCTCTTCTTTCTTTTTCAAGAACATTAGAATAAATTTTTCCAGCACTGATACTATCATTTTTATTTGCTGAATTACTGGTAAATCTTTCGTAGTGTCCTAAATCAAGATCGGTTTCAGCACCATCATCGGTAACAAAAACCTCACCATGTTGAATAGGATTCATAGTTCCCGGATCAACATTAAGATAAGGATCCATTTTTTTATTTCTAACTTTATAACCACGAGCTTTTAGTAAAGCTCCTAAAGAGGCTGAAACTATTCCTTTTCCTAAAGAAGATGTAACCCCACCTGTAATAAAAATAAATTTCACTTTAAAAATCCTTAATCAAAACAAAATACTAAAACTTTCTTAAAAACTTATAGCTTGAAATTGAACTTTCTAATAAAAACACAGATACTATTAAACCTATGTAAGTATTTAAATTACTCAATTCCAAGCTACTAACTTTCTTAAAAATTTAACAATGCCAGTTTATAGTTTTTATGGCAATATTAAACTTTACTAAATTTTATTTATTACCCAATGGAGCTTGTGGCAATCCTGCTTCTTTACCAACTTTTTCAGCCTCTTTGTTTGTTGTTTGAGGTGCTGATTTTTCATCATGGATTTTTTGAATTTGCTCTAGCAAGGCTTCATCATTAGATCTTTTATTAATATTAATAGCTCCAATAATAATACTATTAAGAAAAAACAAGAATCCTAAAACAATTGTAATTTTAGTTAAAGGGTTAGCAACCATCGCTTTCGGAGAAAAGAAAGAATTATAAGTATTTGTACTTACAAGAGATGTTCCTCCTTCAGTTTTTTGAAACATAACCACTAAAATTAATAGTATTGCTACAATAAATTGAATAACATAAAAAACTGTCAACATATTAACTTTCCTTATTATATAGCATCAATTATTTTGCAGAAATCTTCAGCTTTTAAAGAAGCTCCACCTATTAAACCACCATCAACATCAGCAATAGCTAAGATTTCTTTAGCATTACTAGGATTTAAAGACCCACCATAAAGAATTCTTGTTTTTTGAGCAAATTCTTCACCTTTTAATGAGCTTAAAAACTTACGAATTGCTACATGAACTTCTTTAATTTCTTCTAATGTTGGAGTAAGACCTGTGCCAATCGCCCAAATTGGTTCGTAAGCAATCACAGTATTTTCAGCAGTTGCTAAGCTACTTAGAGAGCTTTTAATTTGTGCTTCAACCACCGCAATAGTTTTATTAGATTTTCTTTGTTCTAAGGTTTCACCAATACATAAAACCACTTTAAGATTGTTTTCTAAAGCAATATTAGATTTAGATTGCACTATTTCATCTGTTTCATTATGATTAGCTCTTCTTTCAGAATGTCCTAAAATAACATATTTACAACCTGCATCAACTAGCATACTAGCACTAATATCTCCAGTATGAGCCCCCGATTTATTAAAGTGACAATCTTGTGCCCCTACATTAATTTTAGTACCGTTAGTATATTCAACAACTTTAGGAATTAAAGTAAATGGAGGACAAACTAAAATTTCTGCACCTTTATCGCCATTTTTATTAATAAATTCATTAATTCCATTGATTCTTTCTTTAGAATCTGCAACTGTACCGTTCATTTTCCAATTACCGGCAATTAAAATTTTTCTGCTCATTTATATTTTAATCCTAACAAAATTCAATTTTCCTAATGTGTAGATTATCATAAATTTTTTAATATTGCAATATCTACAATTATATTATATAGTTGTAGCATCTATTGTTATTGAAATACGAGAAAATTTATGAAAAAAGTTAAGTCTTCTAGCTCTACAGAAAAAACAGAAAAAGCTACCACAACTAAAAAATTATCTTTAAAAAAGATAGGGATTTTTATTATTATCTTATTAGTGTGTCTTAGTTTAATTCCATGGGTAGTAAGCAGTAAGTTTCTTTCATCTAACACGGCTGACAATAAATGGGTTGTTGTTGGTAAAAAGTATACTATTGATAATGTGATTCTTGGTGAATATTCAGCTTTTGTGCAAAAAAATTATTATTATATTCAGCAACAACCTTATATGCTGATGCAGTATTTAAATAACTTAATTTCACAGCAAATTAATACTTTGTTATTTGCTAATGAGGCTGAAGCTATTGGTTTAGCTGTTGATAGAGATCTTTTATTAGATTTAATTTCTGAAATTCCTGTGTTTAAAAATCCTGATGGTACATTTAATGCCGATGAATTTAGAACTAAAGTTAGCGGTATTTTTGGCTCTGAAGAAGCCTTTATGGAAAATATAACTAATAATATTCTTAGAGATCAATTATTAGAACCAATGATTCCACTTGTAAATCAACCATTTTTTGTATCTTATATAGATTTACTGGCTTTATCTCAAGAAAGAACTGTTAAATATATTGATGTTACTTCTTTAATATCTAAGGCTTCTATACCTACTCCAACTACAGAAGATTTAGAAAAACTTAGAGATGAAAATAAATCTTTGTTTACCACATTAGAATCAAGAAATGGTTCTTTTTTAGTGGTAGATGTTAATAAATTAATTAATTCTATTAAAATTACAGATTCTGAGTTAAAAGAACATTACGAAAGAACTAAAGGTAATTATTTAAATCCAGAAACTCGTACAATTTCTCAAATAACTTTTGAAACTAAAGAAGAAGCAGAAAAAGCCTTTAATGAATTAAAAGCTAATAAAAAAATAGCTAAAGAGTTTTCAACTATAGATAATATTACTTTTAATTCTTTACCAGAAGATTTCTCTAAGGAAATTTTTAATGCTAAGGTAAATGAATTAAATAAACCAGTACAGTCTCCTGTTGGTTGGCATATTTTTAAAGTTGTTAAAATAGATTCAGCAAAAACTAAACCTTTTACTGAAGTAAAAAATCTAGTTAAAGAAGATTTACTAAACTCAAAAAGATCTAGTGTTTTAGAAGAAAAAAGAAATGAAATTATTAATTTGGTAAATGAAAATTTATCACTTAAAGAAATTGCTCAAAAATCAGGAGCTACTTATCAAGAGTTTAAAGGTTTAAATGAATCTAATCTTTACGATAAAAAAATCTCTGAAGAAACTTATAGCCATATTTCTACATTAGGAGAATCTCAGAACTCTGGATTAGTTGATGATTCTAATGGTAATTTCTTTATTGTTCATATTGATAAAGTTATTCCTGCAACTTTAAAAACTGTAGCTGAATCTAAGTCAGAATTACTAGCATTATGGCAAAATGCTAAAATACAAGAAAAAAGTATTGAGCTAGAAAATAAAATTATCGCTGATATTTCTGCTGGGAAAAACATAGCTAACTTAGGACATCCTGTGAAAAAATTCAGTGGAACTATGGGAGTTAAGAACATTCCTTTTAGTGCTGATACAGCTGAACTTATTTTTGCATCTACTAAAAATATTCCAATTGCTGGGACTTTATTAAATCAAAATAGAATTGTAGCTGTTGTTGAAAGTATCACTAATAAAGATACTAAATATGCTGATAATAAAGGAGTTAGAAATCAAGATGTGGTAAACTTTACTCATTATGTTTCACCTTCTTATACACAATCTTATTTTGAAAGATATGTTAAAATATTAAGTAAAAAATTTGATATAAAAGTTAATGAAGAAGCAATTAAAAATAGGTTAGCTCCTCCTCAAAGAGAAACTCCTACTGAATAATAGTAGAAATATTTACTTACATAAGAAATAGGAATTTTTTCTTTTCTTAGAGTGAAAATTAGATTTGTTTTAGTATTTAAAAGAGTAAGAAAATAATAAATTTCTTACTCTTTTTTATAAACTTGATGCCTAACAACTTAAACTTAAAAGCAACCCTCTTCTTTTTTATATCCTTAAAAAATTTAATTTCCTTTTATTAGAATCCTTTTGATACTTATCAGAAAAAATAATATAATAACTTTTTAGGTAATAAATGGTAAATGGTAAATAATGAATAATGAACTTATTTCAGTTGTAATTCCTGTATATAATACTGCTAAATTTCTAAGAAAATGCTTAGATTCGGTGATTAATCAAAGCTATAAAAATCTTGAAATTATTATAGTTAATGATGCTTCTCCTGATAATTCTTTAGAAATAATAAATGAATATATAGCAACTGATAATAGAATTAAGGTTATATCCAACAAGATAAATGTAGGATTATCTGAAGCTAGAAATCTTGGTATAAATGAGGCTACAGGACAATATATTACTTTTATTGATTCTGATGATTTTATTAGTTTAGATAGTATTGAGATTTTATATAATCTTTTAAAAGAAAATAATGTTAATGTAGTTATTCCACAACACATTTTGTTTGATTTAAAATCAAAACATTTTTACAAAGATAACTACTATAAAAACTCTCATTTTATATATGAATTCAGTGCAACAAATCTTGTTAGTAAAGATAATTTATTTAATAATATAATTGATGTAAATGTTTCTCAATTTAAGCTTTATAACTTAAAAATTATAAAAGAGAATAATATTCATTTTCCTAAGGATTTGCTTTTTGAAGATAATATCTTTTTTTATACATTTCTATTGTGTGATAATAGCTCTAATGTATTATATACTAATAATGCTATTTATTATTATACACAAAATAATTCGGATTCTATAACTAGAAGTAATAAAAAATTTAAAGATATAATAAAAATAAATAAATTAGTTAAAGATTTGTTTATAAAACATAATCTTTTTTATAGTGAATATTCTAATAGCATAAATTACTATATGTGTAATCATATTTTAGTTTGGGGATTAACAGGAAGAAATAATTCTTTAAATAAAGATATAGAATATTTTAAGGAAGCTAGTGATTTTATTAAACAGGAAATTGATGATAATTATCTTAAGACCTTAAAACAGCGACATAGATCCTATTATTGTAAGATTAAAAAAATTAGAAATAATTATAAAAATTTTTATTATAAAATGTTGTTGAAGGATATTTATAAACATAGTCTCTTACATAAATTTATTAGATTCATTAAGCCTATAGTAAGAGTTATAAGTAGAGTAAGTATTGACAAAATTATAAAAGTTATTGTACTTTTATTTAAACTATTACTAAAACTTATAGCTTCTACACCAAAATTAACCTATAAATTTTATAAGAATTAAGAATATGTCAAATAATACTCCTTCTTTATTAAGTGTTATCGTTCCTGTGTATAATGTTGAGCAATATTTGTATCAGTGTTTAGAATCTATAGTAAACCAAGAATATAAAAATCTTGAAATTATTGTGGTCAATGATGCTTCTAAAGATAACTCTTTAGAAATTATTCAAGAGTTTGCTAAAAAAGATCCTCGTATTATTGTAATTAATTGCGAAAAAAATGGTGGCTATGGAAAAGCTGTTAATTTAGGTATAGAAAAAGCTTCTGGCGAGTGGATTGGTATAGTTGAAAGTGATGATTTTGTATCAAAAAGTATGTATCAAAAACTAATGGATAAAGTACCCCTAACAACTGCTCCTATTATTCGTAGTGATTATTATTATTATTATGATAAAAGTAATAAAACAAAAGAAAAATATATAAAATGTAATATTTTTAAAAATTTTGGTATTAATAATAATTTATCAAATGATTTAAATATTAGAGATAATCTACATTTATTCTATATTCAACCATCTATATGGTCAGCAATTTATAAGAAAGAATTTTTGTTAAAAAATAATATACAAATAATTGAAACTAAAGGAGCCTCTTATCAGGATGTTACTTTTTTTGCAGAAACACTTTTTGAAGCCGAAAATATATATATAGTAAATGAATCATTATATTATTATCGTCAAACTAATATGAGTTCATCTTCTAATTCTAAGGAAAAAGTATTTATTATTTTTGAAACTTGTAACTTTTTAGAAAAAAAACTAAAAGAAAAAAATTGGAAAAAATTTACTGATTATGACTATAAACAAACATTATATTTTTCTTTTATTAATCATTACTATAGTAATTTCTATAGAATATCTTATAAGTATAAGAAAGGATATTTAGAAGTTTGGAAACAACAACTAGAACATATGATTAATAATGGGTTAGATTTAACTCTAATTTTTCCACAAAGAAAAAAGGAGTTGGAGATGATTTTATATAAAAACCCTACTTATACTCTACATTATTTACTTTGGTCAGAAATTCTTAATCCTTTAAAAAAATACTGGTATAAGTTAAAAGAAACATTACTCAAATGATAAAAATTTTATAGTAAAGTATTCCTCAATGAGTCATTTATTTTTGCTTCTAGTTTTCTTTATAAAATGGATGTTGATAGTTATTAATTACTAATGGTTATCAACATTATTTTTTTTTACAGACTAATCTATTAAATTTCAAAATAGAATAATACAAACTAAACTTATCACTAACAGGCTTGCTAATATTTTTGTATAAACTCTAAATTTTCTATCTTTTTGTCGTTTTGTTTGTAGTTCATTTAAATCATGGGATAATCTTATTATATCGCTAGATAATTGTGATATTCTATTATTAGAATTAATAATTTCTGCATTATATCCTAGTTTTAAATAGTGTTGATAAAGAACTGTTCTTAAATTATCTGTATTTTCAATATCTTTTAAGGCATTAACTAATTTTGATAAATCTTCTTTTGAACAAGTTCCCGCTACCTTTATAATATTATTTTCCTCAGTAAAATATGGTGATTTAAAAATAAAAGATATTTCCTTGATTGTTATTATTATTTCTTCTATCATTTTTATTTTTATATCTTCACTGCTTTCATTAAATAGCAATGATACTCCTACTTTAAAAAACAATGCCTTAAACAATTGTCTAATTCCTATTGAAGTAGAAGCATGATTATTAATATCAATCCACTGAACTATCTGTCGTAATATTTCTCTATAATCTGGTAAATCTCTTAAATTAAGACTAGTTGTTGTTATACTATTTTCCCTTTTCCTATAAACATAAAAAGGTTGCTGTAAGTATCCGGCTATATTTCCCTTAAGTAGCCAAAGAGGACTCACATAATCCTCAAGTTTATTATTTTCTAGGAAATAACATTCATTTTTAATAAGAAATCCTGTTTTAAAAAATATCTTCCATATACCATGAGTAAAATAAAAATTAGCTAAAATATTAGCAATAGATTCATTATCATTAAAAATGGATAAATCTTCCATTAAGTTAGCATCTTTAATTATTGACGATCCTTTGATATGATTATTGTTATAAATATCAAACATTAGCCAATCAGCATTAATATTATGTGCTTCATTATAAAGTTTTTGTACTGTATTAGGATTTTCTGATATATAATCATCGCTATCAATGAACCAAATATATTCTCCTACTGCTTGTAAAAGCCCAGTATTCCTACCCCCACCCGCCATTTTATTGATTTTATTATGGATTATTTTTATTCTACTATCTACTTTTGCATATTTCTCAGCAATACTTAAACTACCATCAGTACTACAATTATTAACCAAGATAATTTCCATATCTAACATATCTTGATTAATTAAACTCTTAATACAGTCTTCAAAATATTTTCCTACATTGTAAAAAGGTACTATTAGAGATACTTTTATTAAATTAGTAGAAAACATAATATTCTTGATTTCCTTATATTCATAAATTATTTATATTTATCTAATTTTTATAAATAAACATTTTTGTTATATTTTTCTAAAATTTGTTTTATTTCATTTAAAATTTCAGGAGTTGGTGGCTCTAATCCTTCTAGAGGATAAGGTAATCCCATTTCTTCCCATTTATAAATTCCCATCATATGGTAAGGTAAAATATCTATTCTTTTAACATTTTCACCTAAAGATTTTACATATAAAGCAAGAGCTTCTACATCTTGCATATCTGTAGTATATCCTGGCACAACTACATGCCTAATCCAAATTTCTAATGGTAAAGTTTTAATATATTCAGCAAAGGCAAAAACCAAATCATTATGTCTGCCTGTTAAATTTTTATGTTTTTCATCAACCATATGTTTAATATCTAGTAAAACATAATCGGTATATTTAAGAGCTGCCTTTACAGAGTCTGTTAATTCTATACATCCAGATGTATCTAATGTTGTAGTAATACCTAGTTCTTCTTTACAGCGACGAAATAGTTCTTCAACAAATTCTGCATGAAGTAAGGGTTCACCACCACTTGCCGTAACTCCACCATTTGCATTTTTAAAAAATGGCAATCCTGCTTTAATTTTTTCTATTAATTCATCAACAGAAACTTCATGACCAGAATGTCTATCCCAAGTATCACGGTTATGGCAAAATTTACATCCCATAGAACAGCCTTGAAAAAACACAATAAATCTAATACCTGGACCATCTACAGTCCCCATTGATTCCACTGAATGAATTCTTGTTTTCATATATCTTAATCCGATTTTATTTAATAACTTCTATATAGAATCAAAGTTATTTATGAAGCAATAACAACACAAATAACTTTGAAACTAATATATACTAAGAACTTACTCTTGGATATTATTCCTTAATATAAAAATAATTACATTAAGGAATAAAACCATTTTACTTAAGCACTCATTCTTTCATGGAATGTTCTATTAACCACATCCATTTGTTGAGCTTTAGTTAGCTTAATGAAATTAACAGCATAACCAGAAACCCTAATGGTTAATTGTGGATATAACTCTGGATGTTCCATAGCATCTAAAAGCATTTCACGATTAAACACATTCACATTAATATGATGTCCGTTCATAGAGAAGTATCCATCTATAAAACCGCTTAGATTAGAAGTTCTTTCTTCTTCTGCTTTTCCTAAGGCTTTAGGAACTATAGAGAAAGTCCAAGAAATTCCGTCTAAAGAATAATCGTAAGGTACTTTAGATAAAGATATAGCGGCATTAACTGCTCCGTTTTTATCTCTCCCATGCATAGGATTAGCACCAGGTGCAAATGGTTCACCTTTTCTTCTGCCATCTGGAGTATTACCAGTTTTTTTACCATATACCACATTAGAAGTAATAGTTAAAACTGATTGAGTATGCATACTGTCTCTGTAAGTTTTATGTTTTTTAATTTCAGTCATAAATTTTTGAACAGTTTCA
>JAIRQL010000014.1 GCA_031256515.1 Alphaproteobacteria bacterium | reverse complement strand
AAAAGTAGAGCTAAATGAAAATATTATTTTGTGGTGATGTGGTTGGTAGGTCTGGACGAGAAGTTCTTAACAAGTATTTGCCAGAGTTAAAATCCTCACTAAATTTAGACCTTATAATTGTTAATGGTGAAAATTCCGCACATGGCTTTGGGATAACCCAAAGCATTGCTGAGGATATTTTTAAATTAGGGGCAGATATTATTACACTAGGGAATCATTCCTTTGATAATCAAAATATTTTGGAATATATTGCAAAACAGCCTAAGTTAATTCGTCCTATTAATTACAAAAACTCCACAGGAGAAGGGTTATATGTATTAGAACACAATGGTTTTAAGGTGCTAGTAGTTAATTTGTTAGGAAAACTTTTTATGCACTCTAAAATTGCCTTTGATGATCCTTTTATTTGTATTGATAAAGTTTTACAAGAATACAAATTAAAAGAAAATGTTGATGTGATTATTGTAGATTTTCATGCAGAAACTACCTCAGAAAAAAATGCGATGGGATTTTTTCTTGATGGTAGAGTTTCGGCAGTGTTTGGTACTCATACTCATATTCTTACCAACGATACACGAATTCTTTCAGGTGGTACTGGTTATCAAAGCGATGTAGGAATGTGTGGTGATTATGATTCAGTTATAGGAATGACAAAAGAATCTGCTTTAAGTGCTTTTTTTCTCCAAAAAGATGAAACAAGAACAAGACTTGCTCCGGCAACTGGTGAGGGAATGTTAGCAGGTGTAGTTTTAGAAATTGATGAAAATACAGGTAAGTGTATTTTTATTGAATCCGTAGCTTATGGTAAAATATTTAATAGAGGGCAATAATTAAATTTTTAAGGAAGTTTTTAATTATAGTTCATGATATACTAAATAGGTTGTTAGTTAAATTTAGAGGTTGTTATGGCAGGACATTCGCAGTTTAAAAATATTATGTTCCGTAAGGGAGCACAAGATAAAAAAAGATCAAAATTATTTACCAAACTTCAAAAAGAAATTACGGTAGCTGTTAAAATGGGTTCGGCTGATGTGGCTTCTAATCCTAGATTAAGAAGTGCGATTGCTGAAGCTAAATCTAACAATATGCCGAAAGATAACATTGAAAGAGCTATCAAAAAAGCCCAAAGTGTTGGTGTTGGTGATAATTATGAAGAGATTCGCTATGAAGGTTATGCTCAAGGTGGTGTAGCAGTTATTGTTGAGGCTTTAACCGATAATCGTAATCGTACTGCCTCAGAGGTTCGTTCTTGCTTTACAAAATTAGGTGGTAGTTTAGGTGAAAATGGTAGTGTTAATTTTATGTTTGAAAGATTCGGTTTTATCACCTTTAGCCATGAAGAGTTAGATTTTGATAAGATTTTTGAAATAGCTATAGAGGTAGGAGCTGAAGATGTTATTGAAGAGGAGGAATCTTTTTTAATTTTATCTAAGCCAGATGACCTTCATACGGTAGCTAATAGTTTAGTTGAAAAATTAGCTAAAGAGTATACATCGGCATCTTTAGGATGGCGACCAAAAATGGATATTACCGTAGAGGATGAAAAACAAGCCTCATCAGTTTTAAAATTAATAGAAGCCTTAGAAGATTTAGACGATGTTCAAAAAGTATTTTCTAACTTTGATATTGCTGAGGATATTCTTGAGAGAATAGGTTAATGGATATAGTTATTTTTCTAAAAACGATTTTCAGCCATCCTACTTTAGCAGAAGTTGTATGGATTATCATTTTTACGACAATAATTGTTCTTCTTTTTGTAAGAATCCATGTTATTCACGATTTATTTACTTTAAGTGGTGTAGGGATTGCTTTTATTATCCTTTGTTTTGTTACGGCAATTGTTAAAGGAAGTTTTTTAGTTTATGAAAGTAATTATGGGAGATATATTGCAGATTCAGATTATTTAAGTAGTGATAAAGATAAAAACTCAGCAGAAAACCCAGCTCTCATTTCAGAGCAAGGGCAATATCCTACTTATGAAGAAGGAGCAGAAAGTAGTAATAATAATCAATCAACACAAGGATATTCTCCGCAAGGTAGTGGTAATCATTTAGGCAGAAAGTTAGATGATGGTAGTATGATTACCGATCTTCCACCAAATAGAGAAGTAGGTAAAATAAGATACACTGAAGAAGATGTTAGAAACTCTTTAAATAAAATTGTGGACGATTTTGGCTATGAGGGAATTTTTTATTTACAAAGAGTAGTATTAAATGCTAGAAGGTCAGAAACTTCAAATGATGTAATTCTTATGAAACTAGAGGATTATGCCTTTATTTGTTCTATGAATTTATGTAATAGATATTTTTATGATTTTAATGATCTTAAAGATAGTGTTCAAAGAGAAGGATTTTTTTTAGTATTAGTTGTACCTGAATTTATACAGGGATTAACTAATTTTACTAATATTGAAAGAGTGCAATGAGAATATTAGGTATTGATACAGGTCTAAACTTTACTGGCTGGGGGATTATTGAAACATCTAATAACAGTGTAAAGTTTATTGATTGCGGAGTTATTAATCCTCCAGCTAAAAATAGCGATTCCCAAAGGCTTCATAAAATTTATGAAGGACTTAAAGAAGTTATAATTAACTTTAATCCAGAGGTTGTAGCCATTGAGGAAACTTTTGTTAATAATAATCCTAAAGGAGCATTAAAATTAGGATATGCCAGAGGGGTAGCTTTAATGATTCCTTCAATTTATGCTTTAGAGGTTTTTGAGTATGCTCCTACTACTATAAAAAAAACGGTAGCTGGCAACGGTCATGCTAGTAAAGAACAGGTAAAGGCAATGCTAAAGTTTATTATGCCGAATATTAAAGAAGTAAAAGACGATGCGATTGATGCTGTATCCATTGCCTTGTGCCATTCTTACCATAAGTATTTATAATTTATTAATATTTTTTATTTATTATAATATAATTAAATAAAAAGGTTTTTTTATGATAGCCAAGTTGACAGGAATTATTGCTGATATTGAAGAAGACAACATTACTTTAGATGTAGGTGGTGTAGGTTATCTTGTTTATATCCCTAATAATAGTTTTTTTAGTAGTGATATTGGTGAAAGCCAAAGCCTATATATTCAAACTATTGTTAGAGAGGATGCTATTAGTCTTTATGGTTTTAGAAGTTCTGCTGAAAAGCAAATCTTTAATTTATTAATCAGTGTACCAGGAGTAGGAGCTAAAATCGCTTTAGTGATGTTATCGCAATTAACACCTAGTGATTTATCGCAAGCTATCTTGTTTGAAGATATTAAGACTTTAAAATCTATCAATGGGATAGGGGTGAAAGTGGCTCAAAGATTAGTTAATGAACTTAAAGATAAAATCACAAAAATTACAACAATTCCTAATTTAGCTACTGATAAAAAAGGAATAATGAAAGAAAGCTCTAGTATAAATGAGGCAATAGAGGCTTTATTAGGATTAGGCTATTCTAAATTTGAAATCATTAAAGTGTTAGATAAAATTCAAGCTGAAACCAAAGAAGATTTAGGCTCTGAACAGTTAATTAAACAGTTTTTAATGTATATGGCACAAGGGCTAGGAAACTAAAATGAATACTAATTCCTTTGGGGCTAATTCTTTAGGAGATAGTCGTCTTGTTTCCGCTGATTTAGATAATAACGAGGCAGATATTACCGTTCGCCCACCTTCATTAAAAGATTTTATCGGGCAAAAAGGTTTAAAAGATAACCTAGAAATTTTTATAGAAGCCTCAAAGCATCGTGGTGAGGCATTGGATCATATACTTTTTTACGGTCCACCAGGTTTAGGAAAAACTACTTTGTCGCAAATAATTGCTACTGAAATGGGAGTAGGAATTAAGTATATTTCAGGACCAGCTATTTCTAAACAAGGAGATTTAGCAGCAATTATTACTAATTTAGAGCCAGGTGGGGTTTTATTTATAGACGAAATTCACCGTTTGCCCATTAGTGTGGAAGAAATTCTATATTCAGCGATGGAAGATTATAAAATAGATTTTATTGTGGGCGAGGGTCCTACAGCAAGGTCTTTAAGGATAGATTTACCAAAATTTACCTTAGTAGGGGCAACTACCAGATATGGTTTGCTTTCGGCTCCCCTTAGAGATAGATTTGGTATTACTTTGCAATTGCAATTTTATGATGATGAAGAGCTAGCTAGTATTATTAGCCGTTCAGCAGATATACTAAAGTTAAAAATTAATAATGAAGGCACTAATGAAATTGCACGACGTTCTCGGGGAACTCCAAGAATTGCCAATAGGTTATTGCGAAGAATTAGAGATTTTTTGACAGTTTCTTCTAAAAATGTTATAGATGGTAAACTTGCTAATGAGGCTTTGCAAAAATTAGGAGTTGATGAAAACGGTCTAGATGAAATGGATCGTAAGTATTTAAAATCTATCATAGATTTTTATGATGGTGGTCCTGTGGGGATAGATACTATTGCTACGGTGCTTTCTGAAAGTAAAGATACTATAGAGGATACGGTAGAGCCTTTTTTAATTCAAAAAGGTTATGTTAATAGAACGACTCGTGGTAGAATTATTACCACTAAAGGGTGGAGTTATTTTAACCTTAACCCAAAAAAAATAGATTTATTTACATAAAAATAAGGAGACAATAATATGGATAATAATGAAGCAGGTATTTATAAAGTAGATATTACTTATCAAGATACTGATATAGCAGGAGTTGTTTACTTTGCTAATTATTTTAATTATGCAGAAAAAGGTAGGTCAAAATTATTAAAAACCCTTTTTGGCAAAACTAAGTTTGATGGAGAACAAAACTGGGCAGTTCGTTCAACCTCAATAAATTATTTTATTCCTGCTAAAATTGATGATACTTTAGTTGTAAAAACTAGTATTAAAGAACTAAAAAAAGCTAGTGTAATTTTTTTGCATGAAATGTTCGTTGATAATAATTTAGTTGCAGCTAACGAAACTCATCTTTTAAGTATTGGCAGTGATTTAAAACCTACAAGAATTAATTCTGAAATTTTTGAAAAACTATCAGAAATATATACAAATAAAATTGATAATTAACAAAGTGAGAAATTAATGGAAAATTTTGGCTTTATTTATGCTTTTATCCATGCTGGAGTTGTAGGAAAAATAGTTTTTGGATTGCTATTTATTTTATCTTTATATTCTTGGGCTTTAATTTTTAAGAAATACTCTACTTATAAAAATTTAATTAGAGAATATGAAGAAATTAGTCGTCTTTTTACCAAAAGAAGTTTGTATGATGTTAAAAAATATGCAGAAAATAACTATGGTATCTATTCAAAATTTATAGATTTTGTAGTGGAATCCTATAAAAAAGGCAATAAAGCCAATAATTCGGAAGTAAGATTACAAAGTGAAATTATCCTTAATCAGGCTTCAAATTTGGTAAGTAAAAATTTAAGTAATTTAGCGACTATCTCTAATGCTGCTCCATTTATTGGATTATTTGGTACAGTGCTAGGGGTTATTAATAGTTTCCAAAAAATTGGAATTACTTCTTCGGCTAGCCTTAGTGTAATTGCTCCAGGAATATCAGAAGCCTTATATGCTACAGCTTTCGGGCTATTTGTAGCAATCCCTGCAGCGGCGGCTTATAACTTTTTTGTTAATAAAATTAGTGAGTACGATGAGTATCATAATATTTTAATTCAACAGCTTATTTATTTGGCTCAAAAAGATCAATAGAAGGTAAATAAGCATGAGACATAAAAAAAATCGGATTATATCAGAGATTAATGTTACACCTTTTGTGGATGTGCTATTAGTTATTTTAATTATTTTTATGGTAACTGCTCCTATGATGAATATGGGTTTTGATGTTTCATTGCCGAAATCTTCGCCAAATTTAACCGCTGATTTAGGCAATAAAAAGGTTGTAATATCGGTAGATAAAAAAAACAATGTATATGTTAATGATAAAAAAACTACCTTCAAAAATCTTAATAGTGTGATGAAAAGCTATTCTGCTGATTCCCAAATATTTATTAAAGCCGATAAAGATGTGGTGTATCAACAGGTTATTTCTATTATGAGCTCATTAAATAAAATAGGTTTTTCTAATATATCTTTGGTAACTGAAGTTGATAATTAATGCTTAGATTTTTAATATTATCCTTAGTTTTACATGTGTTTCTTTTTGCGATAGTTTTAGGATTTTCTTTTTATTCGCCAAAACCTAAAACTATTCAAATTACCCTTGCGACACTTCCTAAAACTAATAATGTTAAAAAAGAGTCAGCACTTGCAGTTGATGAAAAAAAAGTAGCAGAAAAAAAGACCGCTGAGGTACAAGAACTATTAGATTCAGTTCTAAAAGAGGATATTCAAGAAAAAGTTATTGAAAAAGCTGTGGAAGAAACTCCAAAACCACAACCAGCTCCTGTTGCTATAAAATCTCAGCCAAAATCTCAGGTTGTTCCAAAATCAAATATACCATCAGATTTACAAGATATTAAGCCTAAAGAACAACAAACACAAGCGGTTAAGCCAACTCCAACAATTACCTCTAAGGAAAGTGTAGCTCCAGTGTTGCCAGTACCACAACTTGCAATGCCACAGCCAAATCCTGTGGATAATACTCCTAATCCTTATTTAAATGCTGTAGCACCACAAGAAGAACCACAACCTAAAGAGGAAGAAGTAAGCCCAAGCCCTTATAATAATCCAGTAATGCCTAATGTAGAGCAAAAATCAGCTGAATTGCCAACTCCTAAGCTACCGGCAAGAAAAATCATAGATGTTTCTTCTGCTAAAGATGATAACCTAAAGGATGTTGTAAGTAGTATTTCCGATACTGCCACTGATATTATGAGTGATGAGAATCATTCAATGTCTGATAGTGAAAAGCAAGCTCTTTCTAATCAAATTGCTCAATGTGTAGCACCAGCTATAGAACTAAGAGATGATATTAAAAGCATAAGTTTAATATTTAGTATGGGTATAGATGCTAAAATTAAAGATATTCAAATAGTTAGAGATAACAAAATTATTTCTCATAATAATTGGAGTAATTTAGAAAAAAGAGTAATCTCTTTATTTAATAATCCAAAATGTGCAACTTTAATATTGCCACAAGGAAAATTTAATTACTGGCAAAAATTCACTATGAAAATTAATTTAAGAGGATTTTTTGAATAATGAAAATTAATAAATTATTGTTAAGTTTAGTTATAGTTTTTTATTCTCCCATATTAGCTGCTTTTGATTTGGAAGTGGATGTTCTAAGCCGTGATTATCAACCAGTTTCGCTTTTAATCTCAGATTTCTATGTGGATGACGAATCTGCTACCATGTACGAAAATATTAAAACAATTTTTACTAGAGATATACAAAATAGTGGAGCTTTTGATTTAAGATTCTCTTACGAACAAATTATTGTTGATAATGTAGACCTTAAAAATGTTTTCTCAGAAATTGACCTTTACCCTTATAATCATTATCAATATATTGTAGTAGGCAAGGTAGTTTATTTAGCTGAAGATAAAACTTATAATATTGAACTTTCGGTTTCAAATTCATCGGGTGAGGTTCTTAAAAATGTTGGCTATAAGTTAAAATCTACTAGCAATAAAAGAGAAATTACTAGAATTGCTCACGATATTTCTAACGAAATTTACGAAACCACATTAGGACTTAAAGGTTATTTTACTTCCTCGTTATTATTTGTGGCTGGTAACCAGCTAATTATGAGTAATTATGATGGCGAGGATAGAGAAGTTTTACTAAAAACTAAAGGAACAGTTCTTGCTCCTAGTTTTTCTTACGATGGCAAAATGGTTGTTTATGTAGATTTTTTTGAAGGCAGAAGTGTTATCTATTTGTACGATATTTATTTTAAAAAAGCTATGAAGTTAGCTAATTTTAAAGGATTAAGTTTATCGCCAGTTTTTTCTAAAGATAATAAAAACATAGTTTTTGCTATAGCTAATGAAGGGTCTACTCACATGTATGAAGCCCAGCTTGATGTTGGTAAAATGTTTAAACTTACTAGTGGATATTCTATAAATATGCCAGGTAATTATTCGCCAGATAATCATTATATTGTTTTTAATTCTGATAGAACAGGTACTCCTAAAATTTACACCTTAGAGGTAAAGGATAAAAGTTTAAGAAGAATCTCTAAAGAGCTTGGTAGTTATTATACTCCATCTTTTTCACCTAATTCTAACTTAATTTTATTTACAAAAATTTATAAAAGTGATTTCCAAATTGGCTTATTATCTTTAAATGGTAGTGAGAAAATTGTTGCAGAAGATATACTGGTAGAAAGTCCTTCTTGGCTTGCGGATGGTCGCCATATTATTTATCAATATGCTTATAAACGAAGCGGTGGTAAGAATTTTTATTCTTTTTATATTATGGATTTACTCTCAGGACATAAGCTATTAATTAATCCAATGAAAGATGCTCAAGATCCTAGTCTTTCTTTTGGTGTAATTCCTACCAAAAAAATTAGTGCAAAATATTATTTTTAATATATACTATGCTTATATGTAAGATACATGTTTAATTAATAAAAGGAAAAATCCATGAAATTAAGTGCAGTTAAATCTTTGTTTTTATTGTTTGGGATGCTAATTTTAACAGCTTGTGCTACTGCTCCTGTTTCTGATGATAAAACAGCAGTAGATGATGAACCTCTTGTAGAAAATGCAACTCCAAAAGTAGTTAAAACTAAACCAGCTCCAGTAAAAGGTTTTGATCCAATAGTTCTTTTTGATTTTGATAAATCTGTTATCAGAGAAAGCGAAGCTGGTAAAATTTTAGGACAAGCTGAAAAAATTAAAAAAGAAAAAACAAAAGCAGTTGTAGTTGAAGGTCATACTGACCCAATTGGTACTAAAGAATACAATATTGCTTTAGGTGAAAGAAGAGCAAATTCAACTAAAAATGCTTTAGTTAAATCTGGTGTTAATAAAGACATCGTAGAAGTTGTATCTTATGGTAAATCAAGATTAGTAGATACTTCTAATACTCCTGAAGGTAATGCTAAAAACAGAAGAACTGTTACTGTTTTAAAATAGTATCTGTAATTTTTTAAAAAGAAGATAATTAATAACTTATTGATTATCTTCTTTTTATCTTTTAATAATTTGAGATAAATTCATGAAGAAACTTTATTTGGTGATTTTATTTGTTGTTTTAGTTTTTAATAATAATTTAAAGGCTGAAGATATGTTTATACCAAAGCATGATGTGATTGATATAAAAGAATCTCAAAATACAGCAGATAATAAAAACACAAATGATAGTATGTTAAAGCTAGAATCTGATGTTAAAAAACTCCAAAGTGAATCTAGTAAATTAGTAGCAGTAGAAACTCCTAAGTCTCAAAATAAAACTGAAAATACATTAATACCTCAAACAGAGGTAGATAAATCTCAAAGTGAAACTGATAACTTTTCCTGGCAAGAAGAAATCTCTAAATTAAATTTAGAGGTAGAAGATCTTAAAGATAAAGTTATGCAACAAGACCAAGAAGCTAAAAATCTTAAAGATGAACTATCAGAATATAAAAGAAAAGAAGAACTAGATAACACAAGAGCTTTACGAATTGAAAGGCTTAAAAATATTTTAGCTAAACCAGTGTTCTCATCAAAGGAAATTGAAGATACTGATTTTAATTATGCTTATTCGGCAATTCTTTTAGGCAATTTAGATCAAGCAAGGGAATCTTTACTAAAATTCCTTGCTAAAGATGTTAAAAATAATCCTCTTTATTATAAAGAAACAGCAGTAGAGCAACAACCTTCCCGTGAGTTAATTAAAGATCCCTTAAATGTTGAGGGTAAAAGTACTATGACTGAGGGTTCGGTAGAAAGAAATAACTCTCAGCCTAATGCTCCAGTTGCTACCCAAAAAGTGGTAGATGAAGATTTCCTTGCTAGTTATCAAAGAGCCATAGATAAAGCTAATTTTTTGTTAGGTGAAATTTATCTTATTGATATTCAACCAAAAGAATCTGTCCCTTTTTTAGTAGAAGCCTATAATAAGTCTAAAGATCCTGATGTTATTATGTTATCGCTTATTGGTATTACAGAATCTTTTTCAATTTTAAAAAGATACCCTGAGGCTTGTGTTTCTATTCAAAGAATTGAAAGAACCTTAGCTAAAATTAAAGAAATTGATCCCGAATATGAACTTAGACCATCTGATCTTTCTTTTATTGAAAGAATTAGAGACATCTCTAATTGTAATATCCAAGAATAGTTAATCAAAAATATACTAAGTATTTTTCTGTTAAAATACAGATATAAAAATAAACAGGTAGGCAATGAATACTCTTGAAATTAATCAAGATGATTTTGAGAATAATATTAAAAGATTAGTTGTTTTACCAAAATCTCCAAAGTTTTTAGTTGCTACCTCTGGTGGAGCTGATAGTTTGTGCTTAAGTATTATGTTAAAAAAATTTTCACAAAAAATTAATGCTGAAGTTTTATCGGTGATTGTAGATCACAAGCTACGAGAAGAATCCACAGAGGAAGCCAAGTTTGTATCTAATCTTTTAACAAATTTTGGTATTAAAAGTGTAATTTTAACTAGAGATAATATTCCACTAACTACAGGTATTCAATCTAAAGCCAGATTTGATAGATATGCTTTGTTAAAAAATTATGCTAAGGAGCAAGGATTCCCTTATCTTTTTGTGGCACATCATCTTGACGATCAGCTAGAGACCATTATGCAAAGAAAAGATAGTGGTGAGAATCTTGTGGGGAACTCTGGAATGTCAGCAAAAGTTGTTTACCCAGAAACTATTTTACTTCGCCCATTTTTAAGTTATACAAAAAAGCAGATTATTAACACTATTAAAAATGTTACTGATACTTGGATAGAAGATCCCTCTAATCAAAATGAAAAATATACTAGAGTAAAATATCGTAAAAAAATCAACTTTCTTTCATCTGAAGAAAAGCAATTGCTTGTGCAAGAATATCAAAAAAATGCTGAAAATCGTACTGACTTAGAAAATGAAGTCTTAGAATTTTTATCGCAAGGAATATTAATTAATAAATTTGGCTTGATTAAATTAAATTTAATACTACTTAATAAATATAGGGATAATATTAAAGTTTTAGTCTTAAGAAAATTACTAAAATTTGCCAATGGCAAAAACTATGAAGTAAAAATAGAAAAAGTAAGAGTTTTTTTAAAGCAGCTAGACTTAAGCGATTCTTTTAAATTTTCCTTAGGAAATTGCTTATTAAAAGTTAAAAAAAATGAGTTATTTATTTATAAAAATCGTTTAGTTAGTAATAAAATTAAAGCCAATAAACCAGTTAATTACTGGGATAATCGTTTTATATTTTATAATAAAAACCAAGATGATAAGATTTTTATAGATAAAATTAGTAAAGAAACTTACTTTACAAAAATTAAAGATAAAGAGTTTAAAAAATATTGTGAAAAATATGGCTTAGATGGAGATTTTGTTTGGGGTTTACCTTATGTATTTACAGAAAATGGTCCTAAACAAGATTATAATGATTTAAAACATTTTAATTATAAATCTTCTGAGTCTATTTTTATGGGTTTTTTTTCAAAATAAATTTGTTAGAATAAATTCTATTAACAGGAGATATAAATTTGAAAAATAAGAATAATTTTGTTGTAGCTATCTTGGTAGTAATGGGATTAGCCTTAGGCTATAATTATTTCTTTTTAAATGAAAGAAAACCAAGAGAACAACAAATCACTTATACAGAATTTCTAGCGAAATTAGATACTAATACCATTACAAAAGTTTCTGTTAATGGTAATTTGCTTAAAGCTGTAGATAAGGAAGGAAAATTATTTTTAACAGCTTTTCCAGAGAATGATAGTGAAATTTTCAGAGAACTAAGAGCTAAAGGAGTAAATATTTCTATAGCTATGCCCGATAATACTAGTAGCGGAGTGGGGACATTTTTAGTTATTGGTTTAGCTTTATTTTTAATCTTTATGATTTTTAGAAGTATTCGTGGTGGTGGTGAAAATTCTTCTGGTAATGCTCCAGGTGGTGGGAATAGTCCGTTTTCTTTTGGGAAATCTAAAGCAAAATTATCTTCTCCTAAAGATTCTACCATAACTTTTGCTGATGTAGCAGGAGTAGACGAAGCTAAAGATGATTTAGAAGAAATGGTTGATTTCTTAAAAAATCCTAAAAAGTTTGAAAGAATGGGAGCTAAAATTCCTAAGGGTTGCTTACTAGTTGGCTCACCAGGTACAGGTAAAACTTTATTAGCTAAAGCGGTAGCTGGTGAAGCTCAAGTGCCTTTTTTCTCTATTTCAGGGTCAGACTTTGTAGAAATGTTTGTAGGGGTAGGAGCTAGTAGAGTAAGAGATTTATTTAATCAAGCAAAAAAACATGCTCCATGTATTGTTTTTATTGATGAGATTGATGCTGTAGGTCGTAAAAGAGGTGTTGGTATTGGTGGTGGTAATGATGAAAGAGAGCAAACTCTTAATCAGCTACTAGTAGAAATGGATGGTTTTAATTTTAATCAAGGTATAATTATCTTAGCAGCTACTAATAGATCTGATGTTTTAGATCCTGCTTTATTAAGACCAGGTAGATTTGATAGACAAATTACTGTGCCATTGCCAGATATAGTAGGTAGAGAAAAAATATTACAAATTTATCTTAATAAATTGCCATTAGATCCTAAAGTAGATGTAAATGTTTTAGCTCGTGGTACTACAGGATTTTCTGGGGCAGAGTTAGCTAATTTAGTAAATGAGGCAGCTCTAGGGGCAGCTCGTAAAAATAAAGAATTAGTTGATATGGAAGAATTTGAAGAAGCTCGTGATAAAATTTTAATGGGAGCAGCAAGAAAATCTTCAAAAATGGGTGAAGAAGAAAGAATCCTTACTGCTTACCATGAAGCAGGACATGCTTTAGTAGCATTTAAATCGGCAGGTTCGTATCCAGTGCATAAAGTAACTATCATTCCAAGAGGAAGATCGTTAGGTGTAACCGCCTTTATTCCCGAAAAAGATGAGTATAGCCGTTCATATAAACAATTAACCGCTCAATTAGCAGTATTATTCGGTGGTAGATTGGCAGAAGAAATAAAATTTGGTAAAGAAAATATTACCACAGGGGCATCTATGGATATTCAAATGGCGACTAATCTTGCTAATCGTATGATTAGTGAATGGGGGTTCAGTGATGTTATTGGTAGAGTAAGACATGTAGATAATGAAAATGGCTATCCAAGTCGTGGTTCTTCAGAAAGTACAGCTAAAGAAATAGAAGAAGAAGTTAGAAAACTTATTCAAGATGCTGAAAATAAAGCAAGAGCTATTTTAACTGAATATGCCACTGCTCATATAGCACTATCAGAAGCTCTATTAGAGCATGAAACTCTAAGTGGTAATGAAGCAAAGTTAGTTTGCGAAGGTAAAACAGTAGAAGAGATTCGTAATTCTTCAAATACTAAAGAAGAAAAAGTAGAAGAGGAAGTTAGGGATGAGAATACTATCTCTGTCCCATCTGTCGGGTAAAAATTGAATATTGTTGACTTCTGCTTTGTCGTGTTGGCTCTCATGTATTAATCATACACTGCGAGTCAACTCTCCTAGCATAAGTCTAACACTATTCAATTTTTATAAATTCTAATCACCTCGTTTACTCCACTTTTTGCATTAATTTGCACTTTCATATACAATATTCATAGATACTAAAATAAAAATTAGGAAACAATTAATTATGGCAAGAATTTTTGGGACTGATGGGATTCGTGGGTATGCTAATGTTTATCCAATGACAGCTGATTTAGCTTTAAAAGTAGGAATGGCAGCAGCCCTACATTTATCTTCACATAGTGGTGGTACTAATAGGGTTTTAATTGGTAAAGATACCAGATTATCAGGCTATATGTTTGAAAATGCTCTAGTGGCAGGGCTAACCAGTATGGGGAAAGATGTTCTACTACTTGGTCCAATGCCAACTCCAGCTGTAGCAATGCTTACAAGATCTATGCGAGCAGATTTAGGAATCATGATTTCAGCTTCGCATAACCCTTATTTTGATAATGGTATTAAATTATTTGATAAAAACGGGCATAAACTATCAGATGAAGATGAAAATGCCATTGAAGAATTGTTAGTAAAAGATTTAAACGAATATTTAATTAAGTCAGATTCCATCGGTAAAGTAGAAAGATTAAAAGAATCTAGTGGTCGTTATATAGAGTTTGTTAAATCTTCTTTTCCTAGTGGTTATAATCTCAAAAAAATGAAAATAGTTGTAGATTGTGCCAATGGAGCTGTTTATAGAATAGCTCCAGCTGTTTTATATGAGTTAGGGGCAGAGGTAATTGCAGTGGGGGCTTCTCCTAATGGTATAAATATTAATGAAAACTGTGGTTCAACTCATATAGAAAATCTTCGTGAAGAAGTTTTAAAAAATGGCGCAGATGTAGGAATTTCTTTTGATGGTGATGCTGATAGAGTTCTTATGGTAGACGAAAAAGCTAATATTATAGATGGCGATAATATTCTAGCCATTATTGCAACTAAACTCAAAAAAGAAAATAAACTCAAAGCTAATACTGTTGTTGGTACAATTATGGCAAACATGGGCTTTGAAAACTATCTGCAATCGCAAGGAATAACTTTAGTAAGAACAAAAGTTGGTGATAGATATGTTAGCGAATCTATGGAAAACAATGGTTATAATCTAGGAGGAGAACAATCAGGGCATGTGATTCTATCAGATTATAATACAACTGGTGATGGCTTATTAGCTAGCCTATTTATTCTTTCTTATATTTTAGATTCGCAAGAATCAGCAAGTAAATGCTGTAAATTATATACTCCAATGCCACAAGTCTTAAAAAATTTAAGATATAATGATTCGTATTCGCAAAATCCACTAGATAATGAAAATATTAAACTTTATATAGAAAATAAACAAAAAGAATATAAAGATAAAGTACGAATCCTCGTGAGAAAATCAGGTACAGAAAAATTAATAAGAGTAATGGTAGAAGGCGAAGATGGTAAATTAATAAACGGGATTGCGGAGGAGATAGTATCTTACATCAACTCTTGCATCTAAAAAAGTTAATATCTTGGATTTCTATTAAAGAGTTTTACCACTCATGTATTATTCATACACTTCATGATAAAACTCTTTAATATAAACCTCAAGCTATTAACTTTTACTAAATTAAATTCTCAAAACTAAAAAATTTAATAGTAATAAAAATAAAGAGGAGATTTTATTATGGAAAATATAATATTAAATGTTGGTGGGATGCACTGTAGTTCTTGTTCTGCCTTAATTGAAGAAACTGTAAAAGAGTTAAAAGGGGTTAAGCAAGCTAAGGTAGATTTACCAAATAAGAAAGCATCTTTTGAATTTGATTCAAAAATTATCTCAGTAGATTCTATCAAGAAAGCTATTACAGATTTAGGTTATACCATAGCATAATCTCTAAATATTTTTCTAAAAAAGGAGACTGCCCATGAAAAACAAAGTATTAGATATTCGTGGCATGCACTGTGCTTCTTGTGCTTTAAGAGTTGAAAAAGCGGTAGGAAAGTTAAATGGTGTAAAAAGTGTCTCGGTAAACTATGCCACTGAAAAAGGTACAGTTAGTTTTAATTCTAAAGAGTTGCAGTTATCTACTATAAAAGAAGCTGTTGAAAAATTAGGTTATACAGTATTAAATACTGAAACATCCAATAATACTGAAGAAGATAAAAAATATCGTCAAAAAGAAATCCAAACTCTTTATATAAAGTTTATCGTTGCAATAGTTTTTGCAATACCTTTATTTTATATAGCGATGACTCCCATGTTAAATATCGTTTGGCTACCTTTGCCAAGCTGGCTTAATCCTATTGCGAATCCTTTAATCTATGCTTTAGTTAGCTTAATAATGGTAATTCCAATTATGATAGCTGGCTATCAGTTTTATACAGTGGGTTTTAAATCTTTATTTAACCTAAGTCCTAATATGGATTCGCTAGTTGCTATTGGTACTACTGCCGCATTTATTTATAGCCTATATAATACATGGTTGGTTTCTTTAGGGAATGTTGAGTCAGTACATTACTTATATTACGAATCTGCTGGTGTAATTATCACTTTAATTTTATTGGGAAAATTGCTAGAGGTGGTGAGTTGTAGGCGAACTGGTGAGGCAATCAAAAAACTAATGGGCTTAACTCCAAAAACTGCAATTTTAATCCAAAATGGCATTGAGAAAGAAATTCCTCTAAGTGAGGTTAAAATTAATGATGTTCTTATGGTATTGCCAGGTAATAAAATTCCTGTGGATGGTAAAATAATTGTGGGACAAACTAGTATTGATGAATCTATGTTAAGCGGTGAAAGTATTCCTGTTGATAAAAATATTGGTGATAATGTTTATACTGCTTCAATTAATACCACTGGAAATATTCAAATCATTGCCGAAAAAATTGGTAGTGAAACCGTACTAGCTCAAATTATCAAATTAGTAGAAGATGCCCAAAGTAGTAAAGCCCCCATTGCTAAATTAGCGGATGTTATCTCTGGCTATTTTATTCCTATCATTATGACTTTAGCAGTATTAGTTGGAATTGCTTGGTTTTTAGGAACAGGAGATTTTAATTTAGCTATTACCACGTTTACAACTGTGTTAATTATTGCTTGTCCTTGTGCTTTAGGGCTAGCTACACCTGTAGCAATCATGGTTGGTACAGGTGTGGGTGCAGAAAGTGGAATCTTAATTAAAAGTGGTGAGGCTTTAGAATCTGCTTGTAAAACTCAAGTAGTAGTTTTAGATAAAACTGGCACGATTACCAAAGGTAAGCCTGTTTTAACAGATATTCTAACTACCTATAATCAAGAGGATTCTCTATTGCAAATAGTAGCTTCAGTAGAGGTAAAGTCAGAGCATCCGTTAGCTCAAGCTATTGTTGATTATGCTAAAAATAAAGGTTTAAACTTATTTGAAGTAGAATCCTTTCAAGCAATTATTGGATTCGGTATTGAAGCAAAAGTTAATAAGAAAGATGTACTTATTGGCAATGCTAAACTTATGCTAGATAACAATATTAGTTTAAATAATTTTATTGTAGATTCGGCTAGATTAGCAAATGAGGGTAAAACTCCCATGTATATTAGTATAAATAAAGAGTTAGCTGGGATTATTGCTGTAGCTGATGTGATAAAAGATTCTAGCAAAATAGCTATAGAATCTCTCCATAAAATTGATTTAAAAGTAATAATGCTAACAGGAGATAATAAAAAAACAGCTCAAGCTATAGCAAAACAGGTGGGAATCATTGAAGTATTATCAGAAGTTTTACCTAAAGATAAAGCTGAGAAAATTAAAGAACTTCAAGATAAAGGTTATAAAGTGGCACATGTAGGTGATGGTATTAATGATGCTCCAAGTCTTATGCAAGCTGATATTGGTATTGCTATAGGAAGTGGTACAGATGTGGCTATAGAATCGGCAGATATTGTGCTTATGAGAAGTGATTTAATGGATGTAGTAAAGGCGATAGAACTCAGCAAAAAAACAGTTAATAATATTAAACAGAATCTTTTTTGGGCATTTGCTTATAATATTATAGGAATTCCAATTGCAGCAGGAGTATTACATTTGTTTGGTGGACCATTGCTTAATCCTATGTTTGCAGCCCTTGCAATGAGTCTTTCTTCGGTGTCTGTGCTATTAAATTCTTTGCGATTAAAAAATTTTACAAAAAGAGTTTGACAAGGATAAAAAAAAAGAATAGAGTATAGAGGTTGCCAAGAAAGGAAGTATATGAGAGATTGTGTACGGACGAAGGTAGCGATTAGTAGG
>JAIRQL010000100.1 GCA_031256515.1 Alphaproteobacteria bacterium | reverse complement strand
ATTGTTACCATGTTTGGACTACTAGTAGCAATTTTTGGTGTAGGAATTGTAACCAATGCTGGAATGTTAAAAGAAAACTTACTAAAAAACACTGAAAAAGCCTTCAGTATGAAAAAAGGAATTCCAATCGCTATTACTTGTGGTATTTTTAGTGCTGGTTTTGCTTTTGGCTTAGAATTTGCTACTACCATTCAAAATAATGCTTTGGCTTTAGGAGTAAATCCACTTTATGCCTTATTACCAAGTTATGGAATTATCATGGGAGGGGGTGCAGTTATTAACTTCACATTCTGTATTTTTAGATTAGCTACTAAAAAAGAGCTTTCAGTTAAAAAAGATTTATCACAACCCGCATCTTTATTAATGCCAAGTGCTTTATTAGCAATTAGTGCTGGGGTTTGTTGGTATTTACAATTCTTTTTCTATTCTTGGGGTGTTGCCAATGTGCCAGTGGAATTAGGTTTTATTAACTGGATGCTTCACATGAGTATTTATGTACTTGCGGCTGCTGTGGTTGGCTTAGCTTTAAGTGAATGGAAAGGTATAGGTGGCAAACCTTATAGAATTCTTTGGTTAGGAATTATCGTAATAATAATTTCTGCTAATATTGTAGGTTTAGGTATGGCTTTAGAATAAAAATAACACAAAGTTGAATAGCTTGGAATTTAGCAAAGAGACAACATAGAAAGCCAATCTATTCAACTTTTAACAAAAGGAATATAAAAGTATGTATAGAAAAGGCTTTATTATGTATGTTAAACCAGAACATCATACCGAATATCAAAAAAGGCACGATGAAATCTGGAATGAATTATCACAAACATTGTTAAATCATGGAGTTAAAACTTATTCCATATTTTTAGATACTAAAACTAACCAACTTTTTGGCTATGTAGAAGTTGAGGATTTAGATTTGTGGGATAGTATTGCTAATACTGAAATCTGTAAAAAATGGTGGAAGTTTATGAGCGATATTATGCCAAGTAATCCTGATAATTCTCCAGAGAGCAGAGAGTTAAAAGAAGTTTTTTTCTTACATAAATAATTACAGTTGCCTCCTCAGCTTAGGATACACTTTTTTCGGTGTATCCTAATTTTTTTAATTAAGGACAAAAAAATGAAAAATAATTTAAAAATAGGATTATTCGGAGTCGGTCTTGAAGCCTATTGGTCGCAATTTCCTACCCTTAAAAATAATTTAGAAAATAATCTTGCAACTATCCATAAACATATTCAAGCTATAAATAGCAATGTTTTTAATGCAGGTCTTGTAGATAATATAGATAGAGCCTTTGAAGCTGGAGATTTTTTTAGAGAAAAATCTGTAGATATAATATTTTTATATATCACTACCTATGCCCTATCGGCAACTATTCTACCTGTGGTGCAAAAAGCTAAAGTTCCTGTAATTATTTTAAATTTAGCTCCTAATGAAGCGATTGATTATAAATATTTTGCAAATCTTCCTAATCGCCAAGCTATGACCGAGCATTGGCTATCTTATTGCAGTGCCTGTACTGCTCCTGAGATTGCGAATGTTTTTAAAAGGGTTGGGATAAATTTTTTTCAAATCGTCGGGCATTTAAATGATAAAGAAAGCCTAGCCGAAATTAAAGATTGGATTGAGGCAACTCAAGTAGCAAATATTTTATTTTATAATCGCTTAGGAGTTATGGGGCATTATTATAGCGGGATGCTAGATATATACACAGATATAACTTTACAACATAAATATTTTGGTGGCTATACCGAAATTATTGAGGTAGATGAATTAGCAGATATTTCGCAAAATGTTTTAGAGAACGAAATCCAAGAAAAACTAGCAATTTTTCAACAAGAGTTTGATATTCAAGAGGATTGCTCCAAAGAAGAATTACATCGTGCAGCTAGAACCTCTTGTGCTTTAGATAAGCTCACAAAAAAATATAAATTAGGCTCTTTAGCTTATTTTTATAGAGGATTACATAAAAATGAAGATGTTATATCTTCGGTAATTTTAGGAAATTCACTTTTAACTGCTAATAATATTCCGGTAGCTGGTGAACTAGAAATAAAAAATATTATGGCTATGAAAATTATGGATAGTTTTAAAGCAGGTGGTTCTTTTAGTGAGTACTATGCGATAGATTTTAACGATGATGTAATATTATTCGGTCATGATGGACCAGGACATTTAGGAATTGCAGAAGGCAAAGTTAAAGTTCGCCCATTAAATGTTTATCATGGAAAAGTTGGTAGTGGTTTAAGTGTAGAAATGGCGGTTAAAAAAGGAAAAATTACTCTGCTTTCGGTAGTAGAACAAACTGGAGATAAATTAATGCTTTTAGTAGCTGAGGGAGAATCTGTAAGTGGTGAAACTTTAGCCATTGGTAATACCAATAGCCGTTATAAGTTTAGTATTGGGGCAAAGCAATTTATTAATGATTGGAATAGCCATGCTCCCGCTCATCATTGTGCTATAGGTGTGGGTCACATTGCTAATAAGATTAAAAAACTTGCTAATATTTTAAATATGGATGTGGTTCAAGTTTGCTGAAAAACAAAAACTATAGCTATCATATTTTAAGAGGTCTTTTAGTTTTAGGCTAGGAGCTTGCCTGTGCAGTGTATAATAATACATAAGCGGGCAAGCAACAACGACTAAAGCTAAAAGAGCCTTAAAACTAGAAGAAAGTGTATGCCATTATTGTTAATATACTAATCGGTATCAAATATTTATTAAAAAACATAAAAGAATTATACCAACGGCTTTCACCATGAATATTTAGCTCATGTTTAACTGCTTTTTTATCCATTACCATAGAAATGAAGATAGCTACTAATATTCCACCTAGTGGGATAGTGATTTGTTCGGTAGTGGTATCTAAGATATCAAATATTCCTTTACCGATATTAAAATCAAAAAAGCCATAAATCACAACACATAAACCTAGTAAAGATAAATAGGTCATTTGTTTAGATTTTCTCTCTGATAATTCATGATTATTTTTAAAATATTTTAAAGCTGGTTTATATAATAGGATACAGCCTACTACCATTATAACTAATAATACTATAAAAGAGGTTAGAGTTCTGCCGTATACTCCAATATATCCTGAAAGAGAAAGTGAAGCTAGGCTCCCTATTATCATAATTAAGATACTTATTATAGCTACTGCCTTACCACGACTTAAATTAAAATGCTTATGTAAAAACACCGTAGGGACTTCTAGTAAACTAATTGCTGAGGTAAAAGCTGCTACAAATATTAAAATAAAAAATACTGGAGCAACAAATTCTCCTAAAAACATACTAGAAAATGCTTGTGGTAATACAATAAATAATAATTTAGGACCAGCTGACATATCTAAGTTATAAGCAAATACAATATTAAAAATTAAAATTGAAGATACTAAAGAAAAAATAATCGCCGAGAAAATTGTAGTTTGCAAAGCATTTTTTACAAGATTATCTTTCTTTGACATATATCCACCATAGAGCATCATAATTCCCATACCAAGACTTAATGAAAAAAATGCTTGTGCAATAATTGAAATAAATGTTGTTCTGTTAAATAAAGAAAAATCTGGTACAAATAAAAATCTCATTGCTTGTGAGGTATTTGGCAAAGTAAAAGAATAAATCATTAAACCTACCAACACTAAAGCAAATATTGGCATTAATATTACATTAATTTTTTCAATTCCTTTTTGAATTCCTCTTGCAACAACAAGTGCTGATACTACCGTAAAAATAAATAAAAATATTAAAGGAATAAATGGATCGGACATAAAGTTTCCGAAGTAAGCCGAATAATCATTATTTTGTGTTAAATTTAAGGTTATACTTTCCACAAAATAATAAACTATCCAACCACCAATTAAATTATAAAAACAAATAATTAATGTAGTAGTTAAAATCCCCAATAGTCCAACTAACCACCATAAACTTTTTGGCTTTAATCTATCAAATATTTGTAAATTAGAACCACCTCCGGCTCTACCAATCACAAATTCAGAAATTAAAAGCGGTAAACAGATTAGCAAGGATACAAAAATATATCCCAATAAAAATAAAGAACCACCTTCTGTTCCCATTTTAAAAGGAAATCGCCAAATATTACCAAGTCCGGCTGCACTCCCAATAGCAGAAAGAACCGCTCCTAAATTAGTTTTAAACCCACTTTCATTTTCTTTTTTTGACATTTTCTATAAAACCATTTTTTATTTATCTTTCTTTTTATTTAAGGAAAAAATATTTTTAATTTTACTTAAGGCTTCTTTTGAAATATTATCTTCTTTTTTTACAGAACCTTTACGATTACCGTTTCCAGATTGATTACCATTGCCAAATTTCTTTTCTTTATCAAAAAAATTTGGTTTATGATGAGAATTACCCTCAGATTTTTCTCCCCAAGGTTTATTTGGCTTATTATAAGAAGATTTACTATAAGACTTATCCTCGCCTTCTTCTCTCTTATTATGCTTTGGCTTGCTATGATGCCAAAACTCGCCATCGTGCTTTCTTTTATTTGACTTATAGCCATTATTAGGCTTATTTTTATTAAAATTATTCCCCTTATAAGGCTTCCACTTATTATTGTTTTCCTCAAGATTTTTTTCTTTCTTATAGGCTTCAGGGTCTAAAAACCGTTGTACAGCTCGCCATTTAACTTCTTCACTAGGCGAAACAAAGCTGTAAGAAGAACCTTCTTTATCGCCCCTTGCAGTTCTACCTATTCTGTGAATGTAATCTTCAGGATTATCGGGTATATCATAATTAATTACATTTTCTATATGGTCAATATCTAACCCTCTACTTGCTACATCAGTTGCCACAAGGATATTAAACCTTTTGCTTCTAAAATTTCTTAAAACATTAGTTCGCTTACCTTGTTTTAAACCACCATGAATAGCTTCTACTTTAAGACCTTGCTGTTTTAGATTAGCTGTCATACTCTCAGCTCCTCTTTGAGTTCTTACAAAAATCAAAGTAGTGCCATTTAACTCAGGAATTAATTTTAAAACTTCTGAGTATTTATCTTTAGTTTTAATAATTTTTTGCGATACTTTAGTAGCTACTGTATTAACCTCACCTGCAGATACTCTAACAGGTTTAATTAAATAATTATCAACTAGTTTAATAATTTCTTTCGGTAGAGTTGCCGAGAATAATAGAGTTTGTTTTTTTGCAGCTACATATTTAAAGATTTCATCAATTTGAATACCAAAACCCATATCTAACATACGATCAGTTTCATCTAATACCACAAAAGATGTTTTAGATAAATCTACACTTTTTCTAATAAGATGATCGTTAATTCTACCCGGAGTTCCCACAATTAATCTTGGTTTTTGTTTAAGCTGAAAAAACTGCTTAGCAATAGGATCGCCTCCTATTAAAAGAGCTGTTCTAATTTTTTTATTAGTTTTAAGCATTTGCATTGCCACATTATTAACCTGTATGGCAAGCTCCCTTGTTGGTGTAAGAATTAAAGCGGTCTCACTAGTATTATTATTTAAAAAATTAAGTAATGGAACTAAAAAAGCTCCTGTTTTTCCAGTTCCTGTTTGAGCTGATCCTAAAACATCTGCTCCATCTAAAATAGATGGTATTGCCTGCTGTTGAATTGGTGTTGGGGCTGTGTATCCCATTAGACCTAGTGAATCTTTTAACCATTGTGGAATATTAAAATTATTAAAACTTTCCATAAATTTTTCCATTTGAAAATAAAATTAAGTTAGATATTATACAAATAATATTTAACAAACACAACACTATATATTGAAAATATTTATAAATACATATAGAATAGTGTATACTAAATTAAAATATAAGATTTTAGGTTTAACTCCATGAAAAAATTTATCCCACTAATATTAATTATGTTCATTCTTGGTAATATTAACTCACTAAAAGCTATTACTGTTTTTGATAGTCCATCAGCTACTGAAACAGCCCCTGCTCCTGTTAAGCCAAAAGCCGAACCTAAGAAGGTAGAACCTAAAAAAACTGAAACAAAAAAAGTTGAGTCTAAAAAGCCTCAATCAAATAATGCAACTAGAAAATCTGTTGAAAAAAAACAAGAGCAAAAAGCTAATAAAAAACCAACAAAAGACACTCCTAAGAAAGGTACAACAACTAAACATACTAAGGTTGAACCTAAAAAAACTACACCAGAAAATACTCCAATTGTTGCAAGAAACTCTAAACTACCTCCTTTAATTATTGTTAATAACTTTGAGGAAGATCCTATTTTTATAAGTGCTATTAAAGGCGTATTGTATTCCGTTAATAAAAATTTAGATATTATTAATGTTTCTAATCCTAGTGAACCTAAAAATACTATTCCTCAAGCCTATAAATTATTAAAAACAGCTCAATATTGGGGGGAAAATGCGGTATTTGTTTCAGGCTCTTATAAAGATAAAATTGAAACTAGCATAATTGTTGTAAAAACTAAAAACAATCAATTTTTTGTAACCCAAAATTCTGGAGTTTTAACCTTTATTGAAGATACTGTTGGTATTGCTGAGGTTAGAGAAATCCAAAGAGTAAACTTTGATTCAAAAACTTTTAACGGCAGAGATGTAGAATATCTAATAGGGGCTAAACTTATAAATGACCCTAATAGCTTTAAAACTATGGGCGAACCTCTTAATATAGAAAAACTAGCCAAATTTAGCTATACTCCTTTACAAGTTAGCAGTAGTTCTATTTCTAGCTTATTTGTAGTTGAAGATGCTGAAAATGGTGATATTTTTACCTTTATCAAGGCTAAAGAGTTTAATAAATTTAAACCTAAAGATAACGATGTTTTCAATATTGTTTTATCTAATGGGGCAAATATTATTGCAGAATTTGAGGCTATTTATAAAAACTCTTTAAGCTATACTGGTGGAAATCAAGCAATTATTCTTGAATATAAAAGCAGTATCGGATCTTATATAGTTCTTAAAAATATTCAAGAAAAATTACCTAAAGATATTGGTAATTATAAAATCATTATTACTCCTGCTGGAAAAGCTCAACCTATTGATGTTTCTAACATTGTTGATACTCAAACTGCAGTAGCAGAAGAAACACCAAATTCTTCTAGCAATGTTTATCCATTTATGAATAACTCTAACAATATAACAAGCTCTGAAGAAAGTAGTAATCAAACACCTACACCTACTGAGCCTAAAAATGATACAGCTCAAAACTCAGCTACTAGTAATGTTTATCCATTTACAAATAAAAATGATGGTACTAATGCTGATGATACTATAGCTAAAGATAGTTCTGAGAATTCTACTACTGCTAATACTCCTGCTACCGAAAACTCAACTATTTCTAGTTCGCACTCTTCTTATGAAGAAGAAGTTTTTATTCATGTTGAAGAATAAAATTTATGGAATTTATGAAAAAAAATCTGTTAGGAAAATCTTTTGAAGAAATACTAAGTGAGGTGGCTCTATTAGGTGAAAAACCTTTTAGAGCCAAACAGATTTGGCATTTCATTTATGTTAAAGGTGTTAAAAGTTTTCTTGAGATGACCTCGTTATCTAATGAACTTCGTAATAAGTTAGAGGAATCATATACTCTGCAAAGACCTAAAATTATCACTGAACAAAAATCTTCTGATGGGACTATCAAATATCTTCTACAATTGCATGATGGTAAAGAAATAGAAACGGTTTATATTCCTAGTATTAGTAGGGGAACTCTTTGTATTTCTTCGCAAGTTGGTTGTAATATGGGTTGTACTTTCTGCCATACTGGTACTCAAAAAATGGTGAGAAACCTTTTAGCAGAAGAAATTGTCGCTCAAGTTATGTTAGTTAAAGATATTCTTAACGATTTTGGAACTAATAATAACCACGAAGAAGACGATGATGATGAAATAGAAGAAGACTCCTCTACTCCACTAAAAAGAGCTATTTCTAATGTGGTATATATGGGAATGGGTGAACCACTGCAAAATTATAAAGAGGTAGTTAAGTCTATAAAAACTTTAAACCATCAAGAAGGCTTGGCAATATCAAGAAGAAAAATTACTGTATCCACCTGTGGGATTATTCCTAAAATAGAACAGCTTTATAAAGATATTCCAGTAAATTTATCTATTTCTATCCATGCTCCTAATAACACTTTAAGAACAAGTATTATGCCAATTAATAAGCAGTATCCCCTTGAAGATTTAATTAAGGTTGCTCAAGATTATTACAATAATTCTAATGCTAAAAGAATTACCTTTGTTTATTTAATGATAAAAGGAGTAAATGATTCTGATCAGCATTTAAAAGAATTAGCAAAAATTGGTAAGCAAGTACCTTCTAAATTTAACCTAATCCCCTTTCATGCTTGGGATGGGTGCGATTATGAAAGCAGTACTCCAGAGAGAATTCAATATTTCTCTGATTACCTACATAATATTGGATTTACTTCAACCACAAGAAAAACAAGAGGCGAGGATATTCTTGCTGCCTGCGGACAATTAAAATCAAAAACTATTAGAGAAAAAAAGTTTTGGGAAAAATAAATATTTATCTAAAATTTAAAATATTATTATAGGAGATGAAAAAATTATGGGCTTTTTAAGAAAAATTCTTAAAAAATATTTTACAAAAAACAAACAACAAATAGATTCTATACCCCCTATTATAAATAAAGAGCCTCTTTATTTTATTAATATGAGTGTCCTTGAGCTGTTATCCCATGAAACTCAAGATAATGTATTTAATCGTTTTGATATTATTGTTAGATATTTAGCCATTGAGAACTATTACGGCAAAAACAATTATGGATTTGAGCTTTATAATAAAATGCAGATTAACCGTGCTAATTACTTAAATTCTGACCTACCGCATACAGATGAAAGATTTAAAAACTTAATTAAAAGTGTAGAGACTGTTGGCTTTTTAACAGATAAGCACCCAATTACTATAAATGGGTTACTAAAACTTAAAGATGGCTCTCATAGAGTAGCTCTTGCCCTTTACCATAAAATTGAAAGACTGAATTTTATTAAGATTGATAACAACAATGATATTAATTATAAACTTTCTTGGTTTAAAGATAATAATTTTACAGAAGCTGAATTAGAAATTATTAAAAACAAGTACAATACTTTAAAAAATGAACTAAGCTGGCATTTTGTGGTAGTATTATGGTCTCCTGTTAATAAGTATTTTAGTGAAATAACCACAGATTTAGCTAAAGAATATAATGTCTTAGAGTTTTATGATAAACATTTTAGCAATGATTACGATTTCCAAACTATGATAAAAGCTCTTTATAAAATTGATGATATTGCCGATTGGAAAGTTGCTAAAAAATTAGAATTTATGACAAATTATCCCAAAACTTTTAGAGTAATTAAGTTAGATTTTCCACCAGAATTTAGACGAAAAAAAATTAATAGTCAATCTATTTCTATAACTGTTGAAAAAATTAAAAATCATTACCGAAATTTATATAAAGATAAAATTCCTAATTATTTTTTTGATATAATTATGCATATTGGCGACAATTATGAGCATAGTGATTTTATGAATATGGTTTTATCTTATAATTGCGATATAACTCCTTTTTTAAATTCTATAAAAGATAAGCAATATTGCTTAACTAAAGTAGATACTCACTACAATAATCATAATTTTCCTAAGGAAACTCCCCTTAATAAAGATATAGATATTTTATGTAGTGATAATGATTTTAATTTTATTAAAGAAAAAGCCACAGAATTTATAGAAAACTTCATGAAAAGCCCTAATTTTAAATTAAGATGTGTAAAAAAAGATAACGGAATTAAGCTACGTATTGAATACAAGCAATATTTACTCTATCAGATTGATTTATCCACAAATATCTCAGGTACTAGTAAAGATTTCGTTAACGAGGTTTTAAATTCTCGTGAGCTTAATCCTAAGGGTTTTTATCAAACCTCTATTGATATGGAAATAATTATAAGATTTTTAGAATATACTAAAAACCCTAAAAAAGAATATCATTTAGAATATATCAAAAAGAACAAACACAAAACACAATCAGAGTTAGAGAATATACTATCCTTTATTGATAAAAGTTTACACAAAGAGTTTCTAAATTTAAACCAGAATTAATTTTATTTATATTCTCTGTGGTTGCATACTTTCATTAATTATACTATACTAAATTATACTGTAAGTAGTTAGATATTTTCTTAGGATTAACATTTACCAATATAAGGAGATTAATTAATGAGAAAAATCTTATTAACCATTTTTATATTGTTTGTAGCAATGCTATTAAAATTAAATGCTACAAATATTACCACTATTGATTTTATTAAAAATAATGCTAAAGATAACGATTTTTTCACAATTCATGGTGTTTTAACCGAAAGAGTTAGTGATGACAAATATATATTTCAAGATTCAACTGGTACAGCAAAAGTTGAAGTTGAAAAATCTGCCTTAAGAGAAAAAGGGATTAACTCTTTACCACTTAATACTAATATAACTTTAAAAATTAGTATTGACAAAGAGTTCGCTGAAAAAATGGAATTTGAAGTTTTTGAGATAGTTGATATTGCAACTTCTAATAATAAACCTAATTTTTATATTACTGATATAAATTTTATTAATAAAAATGCTAAAGATAACGATGCTTTTACTATTGAGGGAACTATCATACAAAGAACCTCAACTGATAAATATGAGTTTAAAGACAGTAGTGGTAATGCAATAATTGAAGTTAAAAAATCTGCTTTCAGAAATGCTAATATTCAAAAATTTAATGATGGTGATACTGTTATTTTAAAAGTAAAAATAGATAAAGAATTCGCTGAAAAAATGGAAATTGAAGCCTTTGAAATTATCAAACACAACGGCAAATTTATCAATCAATAATACTATAATAAAGGTATAAATTAATTTTTATACCTTTATCATCTTTAAAATTTACACTAAGGGAGATAACTAATGAAGAAAATTCTATTAGTGATTTTCTCACTATTAATAACAACTATTTTACACTCTACAGATACAACTAATATTGATTTTATTAAAAATAGTGGCAAAGAGAATGATACTTATATTGTTCAAGGAGTTTTAACCGAAAAATTTAATGATGATAAATATACTTTTCAAGATTTCACAGGTAAAGCTAAAATAAAAGTTTGGAAATCGGCACTAAAAGAAAAAGGATTTACCGAATTACCTCTTAACACACCTATAACTCTAAAAGTAAATATCGTTAAAAAGTTATTTGATGATACAGATATTAAAGTATTTAATGTTATTAATGTTGAGAACACAAAAACAGAAAAGAATTATCATATAACCAATATCTTATATATTAAAAATAATGCTAAGCATGATGATTCTTTTATTATTGAGGGAACTATTATCCAAAGAGTATCTAACAATAGTTATGAATTTCAAGATGATAGTGGGCTTACTATTATTGATGTAAATCACCAGGCTTTTACAAATGCCAATATTCAAAAATTTAACGATGGTGATAAAGTTATTTTAAAAGTTAAAATTAATAAAAAATTTGCTAAAGAAATGAAAGTTAAGGTTTATAATATCATTAAACTTACATGACTTTCAAAAAACAATAGTTTATAATTTAAATAAAAAATGGAGACAATAAAATGAAAAAAGTTTTACTCAGTATTTTAATATTATTAAGCACTTCTCTTTTACATGCTACTAATATAACCAATATCAATTTTATAAAAAATAGTTCTAAAAATGGTGATATTTTCACAATTCAAGGCACCTTAACTGCTAATTTAAATGATAATGAATACATGTTTCAAGATAGCTCTGGGCAAGCAAAAATAATCATCAAACACTTTGTTTTAAAAGAGCTTGGCAATTCTTTGCTACCTCTTAATTCAGAGATAACCTTAAGGATCGCTGTTAATAAAGAAATCATTGAACATCCAAAGTTTGAAGCCTTTGAGATAACTCATTTTAATAGATCACCAACTACAGCTAGCTTAAATACTACCTCCTTATCTAATATTCTAAAAAATGCTAATGATCATGATATTTTTACCATTAAGGGAACTATTATTGCAACTACCGATACCCTTGATAATCAGTATCAACTTAAAGATGAATTTGGAAAAATCATCGGAATTACTGTTAAAAACTTTGCTTTTAAAGCAATAGATATTAATCACTTTAATGCAGAAGATCGTGTTGTTTTAAGAGTAATTTATCGTAAAGATACTGAAACAAATGCAACATGGTTAGAAGTTTATAAGATTGTAGAGCTTAATAATTCTACCTTCTAACTTTTACTTGATTACAAACTAAAATAGAAAGTATGTAATTATTTGCATGCTTTCTATTTTTTAATCAAACTTTTGTGAAAAATAAGTTTGCCTTATTGTATTAAGTGGTATTAGCTGAGAAGAGTTTTTTATATACCAAAAATCCCAACCATTAATTACTTTCCCAGTAAGTTGTTTTGCTAGAGTATGAATACTTCCTTGCTCTCCATCAGTAGTTTCTATTGAACCATCTAGTTTTACTGTGGCAAAATTCTGTGAAGTACTATCACACAAAATAGTATCTGTAGTAATATACCCTTCAGAAATTAGTTGCCCTATGGATATTCTTTTTTTAATTTTTTTATTAATTTGGATTTTTTCTAAATCTTCAGGAGTAGAATTTTTAATACGATTAAGGGCAACTTCTAAATAAGGCTTCTCTTTATCTATCCCTATAAATTTTCTCCCTAGTATTTTAGCTACAACTCCTGTGGTACCACTACCTAAGAAAGGATCTAAGACAATACTTTCAGTAGTAGTTGAGCTTAATAAAATTCTGTTTAGCAAACTTAAAGGCTTTTGAGTGGGGTGCAGAGTTTTATTATCATCTGAACGAACCCTTTCATTTCCAGAGCAAATAGGAAGCTCCCAAATACTACTCATTTGCTTATCATCGTTTAAAATTTTCATTGAATGATAGTGAAAGTAATATTTTGCATCTTTATTCTTAGCACACCACAATAAAGTTTCATGGGCATTAGTGAATCTTGTGCCTTTAAAATTCGGCATAGGATTTGATTTAGACCAAATAATATCGTTTAATATCCAAAATCCTAAATCTTGAATTATTTTTCCTAAGCGAAAAATATTATGATAACTACCAATAACCCAAAAAGTACCATCTTCTTTTAAGACTCTTTTAACCTCAGAAAGCCATTTAAAAGAAAAATCATCGTAATCCTTAAAAGAACTAAAAGCATCCCAATGAGTATTACCAACTCCTTCTACCTTACTTTGATCTGGGCGATAGAGATCTTTATTTAACTGCATATTATAAGGAGGGTCGGCAAAAACCATATCAATACTGCCATCTGATAGCTTTTTTAAAATTTTTATGCTATCACCAAAATATAAGCAAGTATTATCATCTTCATAAAAAATTTTCATCAGCTAAAACCATGCAAAAAATAATCTATATAAAATATACTTACCACTAAGAAAACACTTATATTTTAAATATTTAAAAAGACTCAACTTTTTTTTATAATCTTTTAGGTTAATAAAGTTTAATGATTTTCCCATCATCTTAAAATGATTTTTTTTGTTAATTACAATATCATTAACAAATGCTATAAAAGTTTTAATAACCTTAGTTTCATAAATATATTTGTAAGAATCATATACATTATAATCTAACAGATAATTTCTTACTAACAACATAGATTTTACAATATCTTGGATCTTTTTTTCACTAAGATTACTATTCATAATTGAATTATCATTTTGATAGTAATTATAAATAGCATCATTTAAAAAAGAAATCTTTTGAGAAACAATCACACTTTTCCAGAAAAAAGGAATATCTTCATAATAAATATTAGGATGAAAAAAAACTGTGTTATTTAGCAGAAAGTCTTTTCTATAAATTTTACTCCAAGGAGTAACTCCACTAGATAAAATTGCTTTTTTATCTTTTATGGTGCTATATATTTTAGTATCTTTTAATTTTTTCTTTTTTATGGAGTATTTAGTTTTATTGATTTTGTTATAATTAAAAATCAACATATCTACCATATCTTTCTTAGCTTTTTCATAAGACAGTTTAAAAGCATTTTTCGTTATATCATCATCAGCATCTAAGAAAAAAATATATTCACCAATAGCTACATGAATACCGTTATTACGAGCAATAGACACTCCCTGATTATTTTGAGAAATTAACTTAATTCTACTATCTTTATCAAGATACTCTTTAACAATAGCAACCGAATTATCGGTTGAACCATCATCAATAATAATAACTTCAAAATCTTTTAATGTTTGTTTTAAAATAGAATCTAAGCATCTTCTTATATAAGAGTGAGCATTATAAATAGGAATTATACAACTAATTTTAATATTCATTAATAATCTCAATTCTTTTAGAATCTAATATTGGCACAAGATTTTTAGGAGCAAATTTATTATAAGCATATTCATAACCATTTCTAGATAAATCAGATAAAACATTAGCATTTTTTATTAAGTAATCTATAGAAGATACAATTTCTTCTAGTAATACAGACTTTAAATAAAGAGCATAATCGCCACTGACCTCAGGAAGTCCACCATTTTTTGAACTAACCACCGCACACTTAGCTAAATGAGCCTCTAAACACACAAGACCAAATGGTTCTTTAGTTTTAGTAGGAACTACAGCAATTTTAGATTCCAACATTTTGCTAAAAACATCAGTAGGAGTAAGATTCTTAAAAAGAACAATCCTACCAGAACTAATTAATTCCTTAATTTGGCTAGATTCCATAAGTTCTTCTATCGTCTTAGCATATTTCTCTTTTTTAGAAAAAAATGCTCCTACTATAATCGCAGTATAATCTTTATGTTGCTTTAAAACCTCAGGAAGAGCAGAAATAAATTCAACAATTCCTTTATGAGGAACCGGTTTACCTACAAAAATAATTTGATTCTTTTTTACAATCTCACTTTTTTTCTCAACTTCTTCTAAAATATGTCCGTAAGTATTATAGACAGTAAATATTTTATTTTTAATTTTTGGATAGCCACTAAGCAAACTATTAAGCACATAATCACTAATACAATAGGTACTATGCAGATACCTAATATATTTGCGATAATAAAATAGTCGCATAATTGCTAAACTTTCTTTAAAGCGATTAATAAAATAATCACCATGTTTAATTACAGAAACCTTAATTTGAGGAAATTTTTTGGCAATTAATCCTGCTAATCTTACATCTTGATGAACCTCAACAATAGGAATTAAGGTATTATTATCTAATAATTTTTGGATTTCATCAATACAGAGTTTATTATAATTAGCTTTCGGGAAAAGTTTAAAATTAACTTGGTTATTAGGATTATCAGTAAGTGGCGAAAAAATACGAATATCTTCCACAAACTGAGAATAAACAGTATAGGGAAACATTGCAGAAACCACAGGCTTAGGCTTAATAGAATCTAGCGGATTATTTTTTGGCAATATTATTAATATCATAGTTTTCTATAGTTGAGGCTAATTCTTGGATATCTATATTAGAAGCATTGTGCGATACATTTCTAATTATGGATATTGATAATAAATTAATTAAAAAAATAATACAAAAAACTAAGAAAAAATTTTGTACTACACTAAATATACTTTTAACATACTTTTTATGAAAACATAACTCATAAAACAACTTAATGCTTAAACCAATAAAAAAAACAGATAAAACAACAAGGTACATCTCTAACATAATTAAGCCTAAACTATTAAAAATTTCTTATAGTAAAAAACACAAAATTTTATTACTCTATTATAATAACATAAATTTATAAAATTTTAATTAAAAAATGGAATATCAATTAGTAGAAAATCAAAAAGAGCTAGACTCATACATTGCAGAAATGAAAAAATGTGAGTACTTAGCTATTGATACCGAATTCATAAGAAGATCCACTTATTATCCCAAACTTTCTTTAATTCAGATATGTTTTAAGCCAAAGTTTGCTATAATTATAGACTGTTTAAGTACTCTTAATCTTGATGTTTTTATTGATGAAATTATTTACAACCCTAAGATTATTAAGGTGTTTCATTCTTCAAAGCAAGATTTAGAAATCTTTTATTACAAAAAAAAATCTCTACCTACAAATGTTTTTGATACCCAATTAGCTGTAATGCTAATAAATTTTACTAAAGATATTTCTTACGAAAAAATGGTAAAAGATTTGCTTAATACTGAGCTTGATAAAAGTTTAAGTACTAGCAATTGGCTACAAAGACCTCTTTCTAAAGAACAACAAGATTATGCAAGCAATGATGTTTTATATTTATATGAGGCTTATACTGCTATTTTAAAATTACTAGAAAAACATAATCGTCTAACTTGGCTAGAGAATCTTTTTGATTCTCTTGAAGATGTTCATACTTATGAAAATAGCATAGAAAAAGACCTTACTAAAGCTACAAACGATCTATCTAAAGAATCTATAAATATAATGTATAGCTTGTTAATGTGGCGAGAAGAACATGCAAAAAAAATAGATATTCCAAGAAGTTTTCTGCTTGATACCGAGGTTATTAAAGAAATATCTAAAAAAGCTCCTGCAACTAAAGAAGATTTAAAAAAAATTGTAGGTAGTATGAAAGATCGCATGTTAAAAACAATTTTTGAGATAGTGCAATCACCTGCTGAAAATCCTATTATTATAAAAAGAAATCCTAGCCTTAATAAATCTCAGGCTGAGATATATAATATACTAAGAGTTATTCTTTCTCATGTGGCTACCACAAAAAAAGTGCATAATTCACTAATTGCCTCTAACGATGACTTAATAGATGTGGTTTTTAATAAAGAAAACTCGCAAGCAAAATTCTTAAATGGCTGGCGATTTGAAATATTTGGTAGCTTAGTTTTAGACTTTTTAGAAGAGAAAAAATCTTTAAAAATTAAAGGAAATAAAATCAGCCTAGAGTAAATCTAAATTAATATTTTTAACTGTCATTAAATTTAGAGTTTTCTTTTGTTGCATGGTAAAATCTTCTATTTTTGCTACCAATTTTTGCAAGGTAAAACAATCCCTATTGATTCTTTTAAAAAAATAGTCAATTACTTCCATGCTAACATTTAGTTGTTTATCTGAAAGCATTTTAAAAAATATAGTTTTTAAAGATACATCATCAGGATTATTAATTTTAAAAATCATAGTTGCCATAAGCCTTGAATGTAAATCTGGCAGTTTAATATTAAGATCATCAATATTTTTTCTTGAGGTTAAAATTAACTTCAATCCTAAAGTATTAACCGTGTTATACAGATTAAAAAGATTAACCTCGTCGCTATCTTTTTTATTATGAATATCTTCTAACAGGATAACTTTAAATTTTGCTGTAATTTTTTCAATTTTTTCTAAAGAATCAATATCTTCTAAAGAAATTACTGCCCCTTGATTTTCTTTAATAAAAATACGGCTAATAAAAGTTTTCCCAACCCCAATATCACCATAAATATATAAAATATTACTAAGCCAGTTAGTATTTAAAAATAAGAAATCAACTAGAGTTTTATTGAATTCTCCCACCACAATATCGCTTTTACTTAAAGCCACATGATTATCAAAACTAAAAAATAGTTGCGATCTAACCATTGCACTCGGTAATTTTAGATAAAGTTAAATTAGGAATATCAAAAAATACACAATTAGCTTCCATAGAATTCTTAAATTTTTCCATATTAGTTTTTAAATGCACTTTAACTTTAAGAACATTAGTAGATATATCGTTTAAAACAAAACTACCCACATTATTAGAATCTTTAAGTTTATTTTCAATAAAAATCCAATCTTCATAATTAGCTGTTGCCACACTTAATATTACGGTAGAAGAATTTGCTAAATAGTTAGTAATAAATTCAACTTTTTTATCTTCTTCTAACTCAAGTGGCACAATCATAGTAGCTTGTTGAATAGAAGGTATCCCTGATATTTTATTGATTTTATCAGTAAGAGCATTTTTAATTTCTAAAGTAAAAGTACCATCTTTTTCTGTATGCAAACTTAATAAAAAGATTTCATCTAAATTAAGATTCTTTTTTATCTCTAATAAATTAACCTTATTGGTAGTAATTGTTGGATTATTGTAATAAATTAAAGTTGATAAAGTGCTTGAGACAGCTTCATTACTTTTTGCCTCCCAATAACTACTCCAAATATTATCTTCTACTTGTATACCACTTTCATCATAAAATGCTGGAATAATCATATATCTACCAAGAGGAACACTAACAAATGGAATATCATTAGCATCTAAAAACTCTTTGATTTTTTCCTCATCAAAAACAAATAAAGCATCCGCTTCATACTTTTTATTGGTAATATTTTCACGGCTAAGAGAAAATCTTTTTTCAAAGGTAATTGGTTTAGTTTCTTGGAGTAATTCTTTAATTCTTTCTTGCGATTGTTTATCGGTAATTTTAGAAATTACAAACATTAAAGAATCTTCCCTTCCTTGAGAGATTGCTTCTAGCTTTGCTTGCTGAGTATCTCGTTCAGATGTCCCCACAATTCTTAAAGAATGTTCAAACAAATTAGCTTTTAAACTAGTAGCTAAAAATACTATTAATAGCACTAAAACATATTTTTTCATTTATTTCCTATTATTACAATTTTGTTTCTTCAAATTTACCTTGTTGATTTTGCTTATAAAATCGCATGGCATAATTTTTTTGCTGTAAATCTTTCCATCTTTCTCTATTAAATTTTACAGAATTTTGATTTCTTAAGTCAAAAATAATATAAATTTTTTCAAATTTTTCTAAATCGTAATGCTCTGATTCTCCAAACACAAAGCAGAAACTAGCATTATTTTTCACATTTATACTTTGTGAAACTCCATTAAAGCTAATAACAAGAGGAGCTTTTTCTTCTTTACTATCACCTTCTAAACAATGAGGCAACCAAGACACTGCACTCCACAACCTAGCATCAAAACTTTTTGCTTCCTCAACTGTAGGCACTAAAAGTACAGAATTCTTATTAGTTTTATATGCTTTTTCTAAAAGAACTGCTACCACTTTTTGCACATCGTCTTGTAAAACACCGTAAAAATTAATTTCCATATATCTTAATATACCTTAAAAATAAAAATACTCCCAATACCTACATACCCAAAATACAAATAGCTGAATATTCACGAAAAATGTTTCACGTGAAACATTTTATGTATAATTATACTTTTTACGAAACAAAAACCTAATAACATTAGGCTTATAAAAAGTTAAGATTTTGAGAATTATATTAAAGAGTTTTATCACGAAGTGTATGAATAATACATAAGTGGTAAAACTCTTTAATAGAAACTCAAAAGATTAACTTTTTACTTTTCGTAGTGAGTAGATATTAGATTATTCAACAATTGTATCCCAAAAGCCACACATCCCTTTCTATTAATCTCTGTATCACCAACATTTGAAGATACTCCAGCAATATCTAAGTGAGCCCAATTACAACCATTTACAAACTCTTGTAAGAACTGAGCAGCAAAAATACTACCAGCTCCTTTCATTGCTGTAGATATATTTTGTAAATCGGCAATTGGAGATTTTAAATATCTGGTATATTCTTCTCCTAAAGGCATTTGCCATACTAACTCACCTGTTGTTTCACCAGAAGATTTAATTTTATCAGCTAAATCTTGATTATTAGAGAACATCCCTGCTCTTTCACCACCTAGTGCTATAATCATGGCTCCGGTTAAAGTTGCTAGGTTAATCATAAATTCTGGTTTATAGGTCTCTTGTGTATACCATAAAATATCTGCTAATACCATACGACCTTCAGCATCAGTATTTAAAACTTCAATAGTTTTTGATGATAAAGATTTTACAATATCACCTGGTTTTATGGCACTACCATTTACAGCATTTTCCACAAGTCCAACCACACCAATAGCATTAACTTTTGCTTTTCTTAAGGCTAGAGTTTGCATTAAACCTACAACTACGGCAGACCCTGTCATATCTTTTTTCATATCCATCATACCTGCAGGAGGTTTTAAAGAGTAGCCACCAGTATCAAAGGTTACCCCTTTACCTACAAAAGCTAAAGGTTTTTCTTGTTTTGGGTTACCATTATATTTAAGGATAGCCACATATGGTTCTTTGTCTGACCCCCAAGAAACAGATAATAATGAACCCATTCCAATTTTTTCTAATTCTTTTTTATCAAGAATCTCTACTTCTAAGCCAATTTCTTTTAGCTTTAATATTCTATCTACATAGGTTTTAGGATATAGAATATTTGCTGGCTCGTTGATTAGATCTCTAGCAAAGTTTACTCCACTTGTAATAGCCTCAGCCTTTGTCAGATTTACCTCATCTGCAATAACTGTAATTTCTTTAATTTGATAGGTTTTTTTATCATCTTCTGCAGAGATATATTTATCAAAAGAATATGATTTTAATTTAATTCCCAAAATAATGTTCTCAACTGCTTTATGAGTATCAAAACTAGATTCTAATTGAATAGATATTTTTTCTTCTTTAGCAACAAAACTTGATGCAAACCCGCCAGCTAACATAAAAGTTTTTTCACTTAATTTTTCTTGTTCGCCAAGCCCTACAAGAATCAATCTTTTATGGGGAGCAAAGTTTTTAATCTCTAAAACTTCCTTAAATTTTCCTTGAAAGTCAAAGTCTGCAGTATGATATTTAGCAACATTTGGCAAATTGTTTTTATCTACAAAAATAATTAGTGTAGATTTTTCTGGTGTTTCCTTAGCAAATTTTACTATCATAATAAGTTTTTCCTTATAGAATAATATTTACATTAATGTTATAATCATTATAAAATAATTTTGGATAAAAGAAAAGTTAGGATTATTAAATGATTTCATTAGAAGATATGCAAAAATTGGTAAAGTGTGCCAAAAGTGCAGGGATAATTGCTATAAAAATCCGTGAAACTGGGTTAAATGTTGAACTAAAACCCGATGGCACTAAAGTTACTAAAGCTGATAAAGAATTAGACCTTATTTTTACAAACTTTATTAAAAATGAATTAAACTCTAAAGATTTAATCATCTCTGAAGAAGATGTTGGTATTGGTAATTCACCTGAAGCTAAAGATGAGGAATCTTTTTGGTCTATTGATCCCATAGATAGCACCACTTCTTTTATTAAAGGTTATCCTTACTGGACTTTAAATATTGCCTATATTGAAAAAGGAGTACCAACTTTTGGATTAATTCATGCTCCACAAATAGATACTACTTGGTTTGGGTCTGTGGGAGTTGGAGCTTTTAAACAAATTGGTGATAATACTCCGGTAGAAATTTCTGTAAGAAAAATTCCACAAGATGGAGCTGTATTAATGTCTTCTGAGGAGCAGCTAACCCCTAGAGAATTAAGAAAAGAACTCCGTATTGTTCAAGAAATAAAAATGCCTTCTTCAATTAAATTTACCTATATTGCTGAAGGAATTGCTGATTATTACACAAGAAAAAGAAATAAGGCTTGTGAATGGGATATATCATCAGGGCATGGTTTAATTTTAGCTGCGGGTGGAGTTGTAGAGTTTACTAATAATGAAGAAAACTTTCAGTATGGTAAGTCTCCTTACTTAGCTCCTGCTCTTTTAGCTAGAGGTAAACTATAGAAAAGGAAAGGTTTACTATTGAAATATGGCAAAAGTTCTTTCCAATACTTTAGAAAATATTATCCACCTGGCAGAAGTACTTAATAATGGAGAAGTAGTAGCTTTTCCTACTGATACTGTTTATGGTTTAGGAAGTATTGCTACTAACGAAACATCACTTTTAAAACTTTATGATTATAAAAAAAGACCTAAAAATAATCCCTTAGTTTTATATTTACATGATATTTTGCAAACAGAGGAATACCTTATTGTTAATGATATTTTTTATCGTATAGCTGAAAAATTTTTGCCAGGAGCAATAACCTTAATTTTAAATAAAAAGTCAAATTCTAAGATTCATCCTCTTTGCTCTAATTATACTAATAAACTTGGGCTTAGGATTCCTAATAATGAAACTTGTTTAAAATTATTATCCCATGTAAAAAATCCAATTGTTGCTACTAGCGGTAATCTATCTTCACAAATTAGCCCCACTACCGCTAACCATGTACTAGAAAACTTTAAGAATACCGACCTACTAATTTTAAATGATAATAATGTTTTAGAAGGGATTGAGTCCACAATTTTAGATATATCAGAAGAAGATAACATAACCTTGCTAAGGTATGGAGCAATTACTTTAGAGCAATTGCAAGAACTAAACTTAAAAATTAATGTTAAAATTGCTGATAACTCTTTAAATAGTTATACCTTTAAAACAAAAATTTGCTTAAATTCTTTAGAAATTAAAGAAAATGAGGGCTTACTAGCTTTTGGAAAAATTGATATACACCTTCCAAACTCAGTAATTGTTTTAAATTTATCTGAAAGTGGTAATTTAAAAGAGGCTTCGCAAAATCTTTTTGCGATGTTAATAAAATTAGAAAATATGAACCTTAAAAAAATTCATATTATGAGTATCCCTAATGTAGGGCTTGGTGTAAGTATTAATCAAAGATTATTAAAACTACCAAAGGAAGAGTAAAATGATAGAAAAATTTAAAGAGTTATTATCTTCTAATCAAGTTATATCTGGATCCTCTGTTGAGGCTCAACCTTTTTTAGTTGAAAAGCGAGGCAATTTTAAATCTGCTTGTTCTTGTATAGTTTTACCAAAAAATACTAGTGAGGTTTCTAAAGTAGTTTCATTTTGCCATCAAAACAATATCTCTATTGTACCACAAGCTGGTAATACTGGATTAGTAGGTGGCGGAGTGGCAAACGATAAACAAATAATTTTATCTGCAAAGTTAATGAACTCAATTATTGAGGTAGATACAGAAAACTTTTCAATTACTGTAGAGTCTGGAAGTATTTTAAAAGATATTCAAAATATTGTTAGTAAGCATAATCGTTATTTCCCCTTAAGTCTGCCCTCAGAAAACACTTGTTGTATTGGTGGAAATTTAGCTACTAATGCTGGCGGGATTAGTGTTTTAAAATATGGCAATACTCGGGATTTAACTCTAGGGCTTGAAGTAGTTTTACCAGATGGCAGTATCTATAGCGACCTTAATAAACTAAGAAAAAGAAATATTGGCTCAGATTTAAAGCATCTTTTTATAGGAAGCGAAGGAACTCTAGGATTTATTACTAAGGCTTGCTTAAAAATTTTCCCCAAACCTAAAAAGATTCTTAATGTTTTAATAACTTTAAATGATATTGATGAAGCTGAAGAGTATTTTCAAAAAATTTATAATGAATATTCTTCATCTCTATCTTCATTTGAATTATTTAACCATAATGCCTTAAGTGTTGTAAAAAAACATCATGATTTAAAATTTAGCTTTAAAAACTCATCTTGGTATATTATTATGGCTTTTGATATACTTGAGGAGAATCATAATATTACTGAGTTTATTGCTAAAATTAATAAGCCCCATAATGAATATATTATAACCGAAGACAAAAGCATTTGGGATTATCGCTATCTTATCCCAACTTCACAAACATCCTTCGGACAAAGTTTAAAGCATGATGTGGCTACTCCCCTTTCAAAAATGGCAAGTTTTATTAAAAAATCCCTTAACGATTTAGAAAGTAAGTATCCTAAGTTATTAATGCCTGTAATATTCGGACATATGGGTGATGGTAATTTACATTTTAATATTTCACCACAAGATTCTGCATATAACTTAATGGCATTAAAACCAGAAATTAAAGCTATCATTGTAGAGAATGTAATGGCTATGGATGGTAGTTTTAGTTCGGAACATGGAGTAGGATTAGTACATAAAGAGGAATTTAAAAAATTTTATTTTAAGAATCAATATAATAATTTAAGATTAATAAAACAGACTCTTGATAGTAAAAACATTTTTAACCCCCATAAGATTTTAGATATTAATTAACATGCCACAAAAACTATTTAGATATATTAGTGTTTCTTTTATAAAGTCTTTGTTATTATTTCACTTGGTAATAATTTGTATTATCTTTATTGCTGATTTTACCGAAAATATTCGTATATCTGGTTCAGAGAATATTCCCAGATTAATTAGTTTATCTTTAATGAATATTCCTTACTTAATCGTGCAAATATCGCCTTTTATTTTGTTATTAGCTTCTTTTACAACCATAAGAACTATGGTATTAAGGAAAGAAGTAGATATTTTAAAATCTTTTGGTATATCCATATGGCAATTTTTAGTTCCTTTTGTGATTATTTCTTGTATTTGGTCGGCAATAATTATCCTTTTAATTGTACCTTTCTCAGTAGATATGCTGACTTTAAAAGAAAGACTAAATGCTAAAGAAGATGTATCCAATCAGCAAATAACAACAACAGATAGATACATTTGGATTGTAGATAAATTTAATAACAACAGCAATATTATCGCCACCAGAAATCTTAATATTAAAGATAATACTACAGAACTAGCTCCTGTAATCTTTTTAGAAGTTAAGAATAATAAATTTCAAGGAGTAATATTTGCTAAAAAAGGTGAGATGGAAAAATCTAAAATAACTTTCTTTGATACTATCTCTAAATTTAGAAATGATTTTTATCCGGTTAAAAATGAAAAAATAACTAAAGATTCTTTTCTTTCTAAGAATAATCTTACTAATATCAGTATTGAACCTTTTATGATAAAAACTTTAGATTTCCCTCAAGTAATTGCAGGATTAAAAGCTATTAGTTTTTCTTCTTATACTTATGAGGTGTATTTTTATAATTTACTAAGTTTACCTTTACTATTTATTACTATGCTAATTATCAGTACAAGATTTTCTCTTTATGATGTTAGGTCTGGCAAAAATCTTTTTGCGATTTTTTCTTGTATTGTTATAGGGTTTTTAACTTATTTTTTAGTTAATTTTGGTAATGTGGCATTGGGTGTTTTTAACATTTCCCCTTTAGCTTCGGCTTTATCTTCTAAACTTATAGTCCTTTTATTTGCAGTTAATATGTTGTTTATGAAAGAAGGATTATAATGCTACGATATTTTTTTATCTTTGTATTTATTTTACTTAATCTAAACCCTCTACAGGCTAAAAAAGAAGAGCCGATACCGGCTGAAGAATTTAAAAAAAATATAAATTCCATTTCTAAAGTTAATTATAAGAAAGATGATGTAAATTTTTCTGCTCAAAATATTGAATATAACTTTAAAGATGAAACCGTTGTTGCAACAGGGCTTGTAACACTTGTTTCGGCAGATAATATCATCACTGCTGATACTTTATTTTATAGCATTAAAGATGATATTCTTTATGTTAAAGGTAATGTAGTATTTACTAATAAATATGATAATAAAATATATTCTGAGGAAGCTATTTTAGATCCAAAACTCAATACTGGCTTAATAGAGCAATTTAAAATATTTTTTAGAGACGGCTCTACTCTTAAAGCCAGAAGTGTTAGTAAAACCAATGAATCTACTTATACTCTAAAATGTATGAGCTTTACTGCTTGTTCTATCGCCGAAAATTATACTCCCACATGGCAGTTAAATGCTAGAAAAGCTATTTACAATCAAGAACAAGGAAATATAGATCTTTATAATGTTTGGTTTCAGGTAAAAGGTATTCCTGTGTTATGGACTCCTTATTTTTCTTTTTCTAACTTAGATTTTCTTAGAAAAGCAGGGTTTTTAACACCTAGTTATGAAAATAACTCTATTTATGGTAAGTCGGTTATTGTACCTTTTTATATACCATTAGGAGATCATCAAGATATAACTCTTAATGCCCAACTTTTTCTGACTTCAAATCCTGTATATTTTTTAGATTATAACGGTAAGTTAGAAAATGGTTCTTTTAACTCTAGTTTTTCTTTTGTAAATTCACAATACGATAAAGCCGAAATAGATAAAAATAAAAGATGGCATGCTTTTTTTGATTTACAGAAAAATCTTACCGATACTTGGCGAACTAGTATGAAGATTGAAGAAACCTCCGATAATGATTATCTTAATATGTATAACATTAATATTAAAGATTCTAAAGAAAGTTTTTATTTTAATAAAATCCGTTTTGAGGGTTTTTTTAATCACAACTCTTACTTTGATACCTATATGGCTAAATATAGAACTATCAATCCTGATTTTATGATTGAAAATGCTGGCATAACTAATGATTTAGATAACACATTTTCTATGAGCTATTCTTATTTATCAGAATACTCGCCTCTAGGCAGAGTAAATTTTTTCTTTAATGCTGCAAATCTTTTTACAAAAAGTTTTGATAACTTAACTCGGCTTGTTGGGAATCTTACCTATAAGTATTATAAACCAACTAACTATGGTAATTATAGTTTTGATTCCTTATTGCAAGGAGTTGGCTATTCTGATGCTATGTCTACTGAAAAATTTGTTGAAGATACTACAGCTAGCTCAATAGCTGTAGCAGCTACCATAGAATATCCAACATTATTTGCCTCAGATAGTTTTGTTTATTCGGTTTCACCGATTGCTCAGATTTCATATTCTAAAAATTTAGATAAAAATAAAAATAGCTTTTTAATAGATTCTTATAATGTGAATGTTAATTCTAGTAGTATGTTTGATTTGAATCATTTTCAAGGATACGATCAATTTGACGAAAGTAAAGACTTAAAATATGCTTTTAAATTAAGTTTATTAAATAATACTAATCAGGGTAGCCGTATTTTTATTGGGCAAATGTTTAAAGTTGGCTTAGATGATAGTTTAACTGTAAACAATCGTATAGCTTCAAATTATTTTGTCTCAGCCTATTTTTATCCTTTACAAAACCTTTCTTTTAATTATGATGGTATTGTTGATAAAAACTTTAAACAAGTAGAAACCTCACTAGGAGCAGGATACAATAACAATTTGTTTTCTTTAAGAGGATCTTTTGATGAATATACTCAGCTAGATACTAATCTTTTTGGTGTTAATAGAATATCAGAGTTATCTGTTATTGGGGCTCTTAATATTCATAAAAATATTAAAATGAGTTCTAATGCTACTTATGATGTTAGTACTGCTTATGAGTTATCTTTAAAAAGTGTAAACTTTAACTTAACTTGGGTTAACGAGTGTGTTGAAATACTCTTTTATAATAATAAAGATTACCTCTCTCCTACTAAGGCAAATTCTTGGGGCTTTAGAGTAAATATAAAAAGTATAGATAATTATATGATTCCAATGTAAAAATATATTTGCTATGATAGAATGAGAAAATATAAAACTGCAAAAGACTAAACAAAAATGAATTTTTTAACAAAGCTCTTATATCTAACCTTTTTATTATTACTCAGTACAGGAATATCTGCTAACAGTAATAGAATGTTAGCTGTAGTAAACGACAATTTTGTAATATTTGATCACGATTTAGAAAAAGAAATAGTCTTTCAAAAAGTTGTAAACCCACAAGGTCTTAAAAGTGAATCTTTAGATAAAGATTTAAAACTTTTAATTCTTAATCAAATGATAATCAATCATTTAGTCTTAGAAGACTCAGTTAAATTTAAAGTCCAAGTTAATGTCTCTGATATTAATTCTGCTATTGAATTTATAGAAAAAGAAAATAAAAAACCTAGCGGATTTTTAGTTAGTGAGGCAAAAAGACTTGGTTTATCGCAAAATGAATTTTATGCTATGATGCGAGCTTCTTTAACTGTTGATAAAATGAAACAGATTATGTCTTTCTCTCGCTCTAAAGTTTCTAATTATGAAGCTGAAGCTGAACTAAAAAGAGTTTTGAATCTTAATGGTAGAGTAGAAATGTTGCTTTATGAAATTTCTATTTCTTTTAAAAATATATCTAAAGAAGATGCTGAAAGTAAAATAAATTCTATTTATTTGCAACTACAAAAAGGGGAAAATTTCCAAACTCTTGCTAAGAATTTTTCTGATGATATTAGTAGTATTACTGGTGGAGAAATTGGATGGGTCCCTGAGATATTCTTACCTAGCGAAATACTAATTAACATTAATCAACTAAGACCAAATCAGCATTCTAAACCTTTTATTCTAGGTAATTCTTATAAAATTATTTTATTAAAAGATGTTCGCCCTTTGCTTTATATTGATATTAATAATCCCGAACATTTAGAACAGCTAACCAATTATGCTAAACAAAAAATATTAAACGATAAAGCTCAAGTTGCTCTTGAAGATTATCTAGAAGAAATCAAACAAAGAGCCAGCATAACCATTTATAATGAAAACCTTTAAAATACATGAAAAAGATTCTTGCCTTAACTTGTGGCGATCCTAACTCTATAGCCACTTTAATTTCTTTAAAAGCATGGCTACAGTTGCGGGAATCTCCCTATATTTTTGTTTTTATAGGTAATAAAAATAATGTTGATAAAGCTATCTCATATTTTAATCTTTCCATAAAAACTAAAGCAATTGAAACTTCTCATCTGCAAGATACTAAGCAAATTTCTGAGCTATTTAAAGAATTTTTTTTAGTACTTAATATTGATTCTCATATAGATTTTGAACTTGGTAAGCCTGTAGTTACCAATGCTGAATATGTTTTACAATCCATTAATACTGCTGTTAAGCTGGTAGAGGAATCTTTAGTTTCAGCAATTATTACCAACCCTGTAGATAAACATCTTATTGATAGTTATTTACAAGAAAAAATTTCGGCAAAAAAATTTTTAGGACATACGGAATATTTATCGGATATTTCTAACCAAAAACCTACAACCATGATGTTTTGTAGTAATGCCTCCTCTTTGAAAGTTGTCCCACTTACTACTCATGTAAGCCTTAAAGAGGCTATTAATAGTTTAAGCATTGATTTTATAGTAGATAAAACCTTACAAATTAATGATTTTTTAAGAAAATATTATAAAATTACTACTCCTAAAATTTTTATGTTAGGGCTTAATCCTCATAGTGGTGAAAACGGGCTAATGGGAAATGAAGAAATCAATATTATTAACCCAGCGATCAAAAAACTCAAAGAGTTAGATTTAAATATTAGTGGTAGTTTTCCTGCGGATAGTTGTTTTAGCCAGTATAATATCAACAATAGTGATATAATTATTGGCATGTATCACGATCAAGTTTTAACTCCTTTTAAAACTCTTTATTTTGATAGTGGTGTTAATACAACTATTGGGCTTGATTTTATAAGAACCTCACCTGATCATGGTGTAGGGTTTAATATTGCCAAAGAAAATATCGCCTCAGCTAATAGTTTAATTGCTAGCCTTGAGGTTGCCTACAATTTAGTGAACCATGAATAAATTTAAACATAATAAAGACTTCGGGCAACACTTCTTAATAGATAACGAAATTATCAATTTAATTATGTTATCTGCTGGTGATTTAACTAATAAAACCGTAATAGAAATTGGTCCTGGTAATTTTGCTATTACTAAACCACTACTGGTAAAAGCAAAAAAAGTTATTGCCATTGAAATTGATAAAAGAATTGAGCCAAATTTAGTTGCTTTAAAAAAACAGCATGATAATTTTGATTATATTATGGGCGATGCTCTCCATATTAATCCTAATCTCATTACAGGAGAAAATAAAGTTTTAATCTCTAATCTTCCTTACAATGTTGGCACTCAAATTTATTTAAATTATTTGCAACAATCTAAAGATTTTGAATATTTCCTTTTAATGTTTCAACTAGAAGTAGCTAAAAGAATTACAGCTAATGTAGGAGATTCTCACTTTGGTCGTCTATCTTTAATTAGTGATCTGCTCTCTAAAAGAGAATTTTTATTTGAAGTAGCTCCTACTAGCTTTAATCCACCGCCACAAGTTGTTTCAGCAGTAATTAAGGTATCTCCCCTCTCTAAACCAAGAATAGAGGTTGATATTAATAATTTAGAAAAAATTACTAATATGGCTTTTAGTGGTAAAAGAAAAACTATCAAAAATAGTTTAGGCAAACTAAATTTAGATTTTGAAGCTCTAAATATTAATCCACAAAAAAGACCTCAAGAATTATCACTAGAAGAGTTTTGTAAAATATCTAATACTATCTTAATAAGCTAGCAATTTATTATTTACTAGCTTCTTCCGAACCATCTGCCTGTTTTACTTTTTCTTCTTTTTTAACATCTGGAGCTTTGCCATCTACAAGGAATTTATGTAAATCTCCAGTTTGATACCCTTTAGGAATAGTTGTATCTATTTGGTTGTACCTAGAAATATAGGATATAGATAATCTAGCCAAATTACGACAAGATTCTGTTCTACATATTCTAAATAAAGGATAAGATCTTTGAGCTTGATCATCGGTATATTGGCTATTAGTATCTAAAAGTATACCTTCTTGAAATAAAATATTAGCACCCACTTTTAATAAAGCAAAAGATTGCATTTCGTTGCCTACAAACTCTATAGCAAAATAATTGTTATTAAGGTGAAAAATCGCCATATTTGGATTTATTATTCTTTCAACAACAATAGGAGTATCTACCACATAGCTATAATCTTTAGAAAGATTCATAAATGTAAGAAACTCTATTCTAGTATTATTATTTTCTTGTCTAAATATATCAACTTCCGTTGCTAGCTTTTTAGCATCCGATTTTTGCCTATTAAACAATACACAAGATGATATGCTTACTAATAAACTAAAAATTAGTAAATATTTTATATATTTTTTCATAAACTTCCCTTTTTTATTATAAATTTTTTATAAAGTCTTCCATATCAATAAGTTTGTCTCGCTTTAATCTGTTTGCTAAAATTATAGCTTTTATTTCATTAAAAGCTATTTCCAGAGAATCATTAATTACAACATAATCATACTGATAATAATGAGAAATTTCACTTCTTGATTTTGCCATTCTATAAAGAATCGTATCTTCGGTATCTTGCTTTCTTCCTCTTATTCTTCGCTCTAGTTCAGCAATACTTGGTGGTAATACAAAAATACTTAAAGTATCTTCTGGCATTTTATTTTTTAAAATTGTTGCACCTTGCCAGTCTAAATCAAACAAAACATCTTTACCAGAGGATAGTCTTTTTTCTACATCAGCAACAAGAGTTCCATAAAAATTTCCAAATACTTCCGCATATTCAATAAAAGCATTTTTACTAATTAAATCATAAAACTCTTCTTTGGTTTTAAAATAATAACTAAGACCATCTATTTCTGCTGGTCTTTTTTCTCTTGTAGTTGCTGATATGGAGTATTCTAAGCCTTCGCCACTGGCAAGAATCTTTTGGACTAATGTAGATTTACCGGCCCCAGATGGAGCTGAAATAATAATATTAGAACCTCTTCTTTTAAATTCAAAATTACCATTATTCATTTTGTTTCAATAATTCTTTAATTGCAAAAATATATACTATTTATTATAATACAATAATATATTATTGGTAAAAAATAAAGGTTAATAAATTTAAATGGATACTATAATTATTATTAATATCTTAAGAGCTATTGCAGCAATATCAAATATCTATTTATTTTTTATGTTTCTTTATGCAATATTAAATTTATTAGCGGTTTTTGGGGTAGTTAATGTTTGGGGTGAAGGCTTCCTTGCTCGTGTATATTTTGTTTTAAGAACAATTATAGATCCCCTAAAAAATTACATTAATCGCTTTATCCCAAGTTTAGGAAGATTTGACATTGGCTTTTTAATTCTGGTAGTAATCATGTGGATTATTAATGATGCTTGTAATTACTATATAGCTAGCCTAGCAAGAAGTACTTTTGACTTCTAAGACAAATATCTTACAAATAATAAAACAAACTAATAATGATGTTTTGTTGTTTGTAAAAATAGTTCCTAATTCTCAAGAAAATAGTGTGGTAGAAATACTTGAGTATAATAATAAATATTATTTAAAGGTAAAAATTAAAGAGGTCGCTAAAGAATTCAAAGCTAATAAAGAACTACTATCTTACTTATCAAAAATTTTCAATACTTCTAAAAATCAGCTATCTCTAGAGCAAGGGGAAAGTATGCCTTTTAAAACCATAAAAATTAAAAATAATTCTATAAATATAATTCAGGAAAAGATTTTACAATATCTATGTCCTAATGAGAGAAGCAAACATGAATAATAATAAGATTGTTGATTGTAAGCAAATCGCCATTGCTTTAGAAGAAAAACTACAAATTGAGGTACAAAATTTAATTTCTCAGGATATCACTCCTACTTTTGCCACTATTTTAGTTGGAGAAAATCCTGCTTCCATGATTTATGTTAAAAATAAACATAAAAAAGCAATGGCTCTTGGTATTAAAAATAATATGTATCATTTAGATGAAAATACCTCAGAAAGTGAGCTACTTGATTTAATCACAGAACTCAATCAAGACGAACAAGTTCATGGTATGATTACCCAATTACCTTTGCCTAAACATATGGATACAACCAAAATTCTTAATTCCATATCACCACAAAAAGATATAGACGGACTTAATCCTATTAACATTGGTTATCTGGCTACTCAAAATCAAGATGGGATGATTCCTTGTACTCCTCTTGGCTGTTTGCATATTATTAAAACTCTCTTAGGCAACGATTTAGCTGGTAAACATGCGGTTGTGGTCGGTCGTTCTAACCTTGTGGGTTTACCTATGGCTCAGCTATTACTTAATAGTAATGCAACTATAACTGTTGCTCATTCTAAAACTACAAATTTAGAAGAAATCTGTAAGCAAGCTGATATTTTAGTATCTGCGGTTGGCAGAGCTAATTTTATTAATGCTTCGCACATAAAAGAAAATGCTGTAGTTGTAGATGTTGGAATTAATAAAGTTAATATTGATGGTATTTCTAAAATTGTTGGTGATGTTAATATGGAATCTGCCCTCCCTTTAGTAAAACATATAACACCTGTTCCTAAAGGGGTTGGACTTTTAACCATTATGTTTTTAATGTCTAATGTGGTAAAATCGGCAAAAAAGCTACAAAAATTAAACTATAACTGATGGTTTAATTTCAGCCTCCATAAGGCTATATAAGGCCTTAACAAAATCTTGTAAATATGTAGATTTTTCTAAATAAATTAATTTTAAATCTTCTTCATATTTGCTTAAATATAAACGAATGGTAGCTCCGTCTGTACCTGTCCCAGATATTCTTACCATAACTTCAGCATTATTATTAAATGTAATAATCAAACCTTGATTAGAAACACTCTCGCCAGTGATAATATCGGTATAAGAAAAATTCTCAACATTTTCTACTTTAAAATTGCCAAAAAAAGTTTTGCCTAAATTAGCTCTAGCATTATTTTCAAGATTAGCTACCAAATTTTTGGAAAAATTTTCTTCTAAATTCTCTAAATCGTGGCGAGTAAAATAAACTCTACCGTATTCTACCCAAAATTCTTCTAAGATTTCATCAAAGGTTTTATGAGATTTAGCAATAATATGCAACCAAAATAATAAAGCCCAAATACCATCTTTTTCTGCACTGTGGTTTGAACCAGTACCATAACTTTCTTCTGCACAGAAAGTAATTTTTTTAGCTTCTAATAAACTTCCAAAAAACTTCCATCCTGTTGGAGTACTATAACAATCTACATTCATTTTTTTTGCTACAAAATCAAGAGCTTTAGAGGTTGGCTTAGATCTTGCCACCCCATAAACTTTACCTTTATAATAGTCAACCAAATGAGAATATTTTAAAATAATAGCAATACTATCTGATGGCTCTAAATTATATTTTTTAGAAAACAGCATATTTCTATCACCATCAGCATCGCAGGCTAGCCCTAAAGATATATCCTGTTGCAATTTTACATAGTTAATATAGTCAGCTGCTGTTGTTGGGTTAGGGTCTGGAACAAGCCCGCCGAAATCTTCTTTAGATTCTGTATTTAGAAGATATTTTTTATTAACACCTAAACGATTGCCAAAAATTTCTTCGGCAAAAATTCCTGTAGAACCACTAAATCCATTAAAAGCTATATTGTATCTAGAGGATAAAAGATTCTTAATTGCAACAAAATCAAAAATTTCCTCCATTTTGTTGGCATAGTCTAAGACACTATTAAAAACTTCTATTTCAGTATTTAATATTTTAAAAGTATTAAGACTCGCTGTATCTATTGTTAGGTTATCTAAGATAAAAAACTCTGTGATTTTTAAAGTTTCTTCATATATTTTTGTGGTAATATCCACACTAGCAGGAGCTCCATTAGAAGTATTCACCTTGATACCAAAATCGCCATTTACTCCAGCTGGATTATGGCTGGCCGAAAGCATAACTCCAAAGTCTAACTTTTTTTGTAGAATAAAATTAGAAATAGCTGGAGTGCAAAGAATCCCATTTTGAGCTACATATATTTTTTTAGCTCCGTTAGCAATTGCAATTGCAATAATTTTTTGTAAGGCAATAGAATTATAATAACGACCATCACCACCAATCACAAAAGTTTTATCTTTAACATTAATCGCATTAAATACTGCCTGCATATAAGATTCCACATAAAAAGGCTGCATAAATTCTTTAGTTTTTTTCCGTAACCCCGAAGTGCCAGGTTTTTGATTAGAAAAATGTTGAACTGCAATTTTTTTTATTTCCATAATTCCTTAACTCTATGCTATATTATTTTAAAACTCATTATTCAATCATTATAGACAAAAACTATACTATTATGCAAGATATTACAAAAATTCGGAACTTTTCTATCATAGCCCATATAGATCATGGTAAATCTACCCTTGCCGATCGCTTAATTCAATTTTGTGGCGGGCTTGAAGATAGAGAAATGAAAGCTCAAGTTTTAGATTCTATGGATATTGAAAGAGAACGAGGTATTACCATTAAAGCCCAAACTGTAAGGCTAAATTACAAAGCTAAAGACGGTAATACTTACGAACTTAATCTTATGGATACACCAGGGCATGTGGATTTTACCTATGAGGTTAGTCGTTCTCTTGCTGCTTGTGAAGGCTCACTCCTTGTTGTAGATGCTTCGCAAGGGATAGAAGCCCAAACCCTAGCTAATGTTTATATGGCAATTGATAATAATCATGAAATTATCCCAGTACTTAATAAAATAGACCTCCCCGCTGCTGACCCTGAAAAAATTAAAAAACAAATTGAAGAAGTTATCGGGTTAGATACTAGTGATTCTCTTTTTATATCTGCTAAAACAGGTTTAGGTATTGAAAATTTACTAGAGGCTATTGTTGAAAAATTACCATCACCTAAGGGTGATGTAGCTCTTGCAGATAAACCATTAAAAGCCCTCCTTGTAGATAGCTGGTATGACCCTTATCTTGGAGTTATTATTTTAATTAGAGTTTATGAAGGCTCTATTAAAAAAGGTATGAAAATAAAAACTATGTCTAATGATACAGAATTTTTAGTAGACCAAGTAGGGTTTTTTACTCCAAAAATTAATAAATCTGAAGGGCTTTTTCCTGGTGAAATTGGATATTTAACTGGTAATATTAAAGCAGTTAAGGATACAAAAGTTGGTGATACCATAACAGAAGTACAAAATCCTACTGAGAATCCTTTATCAGGTTTTAAACCTTCTACCCCCGTAGTATTTTCGGGGATTTTTCCTATAGATGCCTCTGAGTATCCCGACCTTAAAGATGCTTTAGAAAAACTTCATCTTAACGATGCCAGCTTTTCTTTTGAAGTTGAAAACTCTTCGGCTTTAGGATTTGGTTTTCGCTGTGGTTTTTTAGGATTGCTACATCTAGAAATTATCCAAGAAAGACTTACCCGTGAATTTAATATAGAATTAATCACTACTGCCCCAAGTGTGGAATATCAAATTGAATTAAGTGATGGTGAACAAAAAAGTATCCATTCGCCTACAGATATGCCAGAGCCACATTTAATTAAAGATATTAAAGAACCTTGGATTAAAGCTACTCTTATTGTTCCTGAAGAATATCTTGGAGCTATTTTACAACTATGTTCTAGTCGTCGTGGTAAACAGTTAAGTTTAAGTTGGCTAGATAAAAGAGCTATCTTAGTTTACGAATTACCACTTAATGAGGTGGTTTTTGATTTTTACGATCGTTTAAAATCTATTTCTAAGGGTTATGCTAGTTTTGATTATGAAATGTCTTCTTTTATTTCTGGCGATTTAGTAAAAGTTAGCATTTTAGTAAATTCTGAAAATGTTGATGCTCTATCTTTTATCGTTCATAGATCTAACTCTGAGAAAAAAGGCAGAGTAATTTGTGAAAAACTTAAAGAGTTAATCCCAAGACAAATGTTTCAAATCCCTATACAAGCTGCTATTGGCGGAAAGATTATAGCTCGTGAAACTATTTCAGCTTTTAGAAAAGATGTAACCGCTAAATGTTATGGTGGTGATATAACCAGAAAAAGAAAACTTCTTGAAAAACAAAAAGAAGGTAAAAAAAGAATGCGACAATTTGGTAAAGTAGAAATTCCGCAATCAGCCTTTATTGAAGTTTTAAAAACTGATAGCGATTAATACATTATAATATAAGGATTAAAGATATGCCTCATTCTCACTCTCATTCACACAAGCATACCTTTGGACCACGACATAACAAGCATTATGATAAAAAAGCTATGCAAAGAACTACTCTATTGGCTATGTTCTTGGTGTTTGTTTTTACGATTATAGAATTCGTTGGAGGTTATTTAAGTAGCTCGCTGGCTTTAATGGCAGATGCTCTGCATATGCTAACTGACTTTGTTTCTTTAACTTTTGTTTATATCGGCTTGCATATATCTCAAAAATCTAATAATAAAGAAAAAACTTATGGATATTCTCGCTTTGAAATAATTTTAAGCCTACTCAATTCCATATTCTTAATTATAGTTTGTGTTTACATTGTTTATGAAGCTGTATTAAGATTTTTACATCCTACTCCTGTAAATCCTAAATTAATGTTGCCAGTAGCTGTTGCTGGGTTATTAATTAATCTTTTAGTAATGTATATTTTTAGAAGAACTGAATCTAAAAATCAAAAAAAACAAGAAAAGCTAGAAAAACCTAACTCTAAAAATCTTTTAATGGAAAGTAATATTTTACACTTTTTATCAGATGCCTTAGGCTCAGTTTTTGTTATTATAGCTGGTATTACCATATATTATACTGGATGGTATATTGTTGACCCTCTTTTGTCTTTACTAATGGTTTTTTTAATATCTAATAATGCTTTTAAAATTATATTTTCCTCCATCAATATTTTAATGGAATCTGCCCCTAAAGATATTCATAGTGGTGAGATTGAAACTTATCTTGAAAAAAATGTTGAAGGAGTCCTAGATATTCATCATATTCATTTGTGGATGCTTAACGAGGAAGAAAATATTATTACTTTACATGCAGTAATTAGTAAAAATTCTTCTTATCATGATGTTATTGAAAACATTAAAAATGCTTTAAGAAGTAAATTTCATATAGAACATTCTACAATTCAGGTTGAAGAAATAAATAAATCTTGTTTAGATAAACACCTAGCCTAATTTGGCTAAGTTCCTTTTAAAACTTTTAAGAAAGCTAGGATATTTCTATCGGTAAATTCTGAGATTATATCAACTACACTTACCAGATTCTCGTAATAAGATTTTTTAGGGTCTAGTTTTCTATTTAATAACCTATTAATACGAACAGATTTAGGGTGGCTAAAGTTATCTATCATATTACAAAGTTCAATCATTACACCAGTAATTGCTTCAATCCCAGTAATTTCACCACTAGTTTTATCGTGCGAAGAATAAATATGAGTTTGAGCGAAACTTTTACATTCTTTAATTTCTTCGGCAAAGATTGTAAGTTTTAAAAGCTCATTATTAAATTCACCTTTAAGAATTAATTCTTCATTCTCAATAAAAATATCTTTAGTTGCCTCAATTAAATTACTGATAGCTTTACCTCTTAACCATTCTATTTTTTTACGATCATCCATTTTTTTATAAAAAGGCTGAGTTCTTAGCTCTGAAGTTCTTTTACGAGCATCCCCCTCATATTTGTTAGGACTTCTAGCTATTGGAGCTAATAAAGATTCTGCTTCTTTTAAAGAAATTAAGTTTATAAAAAAAGCATCTTCAATATCAGCAACACAATAACAAATATCGTCAGCACTTTCTAATAAAAAAGCCAATGGATGCCTAAAAAATATACTTTGCCCTTCTATTAATCTAATTAAGCCAACTTCACTGGCAACACCATCAAAAATTTCTTTTTCACTTAAAAAGATTCCACTTTTAGAACCACCAACCACATATTCTAAATTATTTTCTTCTTTATATTTATTTAATACATCTGCATCAACAAAACTTCTAGGATATTTACAAAATGCTGCTAAGGTAGCATAAGTTAAACGGAATCCCCCTTGAGCATCCCATCCAGCAAGATTAGTAATAATTCTAAATCCTTGCGAATTACCGTCAAACGAAATTAGATTATTATATTGCTCTTCGGTAATTTTTTGTAAGAGCTTTTCTTTTCTTTCTTTAAAAAACTCTTTAATAGATTCCTCACCTAAATGACCAAATGGTGGATTACCAATATCATGAGCTAACCCCACTGCTTGTAAAATATAACCAATATCATGAACTGTGATATTTTTTAATTTATATTTATTTATTATATATTCACCTACAGCAAAACCTAACGATCTTCCTACCCCTCCTACCTCTAGTGAGTGAGTTAATCTTGTTCTTACATAATCACTTTTTGCCAGTGGATACACTTGGGTTTTATCTTGCAAAGTTCTAAAATGTGAAGAGTAAATCATTCTATCCACATCTACTAAATAAGGACTTCTTAGTTTTTCACCCTCAACACTACTTATCGGTGTATCTACTCTTTGCGGACTAAGAAGTTTATCCCAACTCATCTTTTGTTTTGACATTAAGTACCCTTTAAATTATTACTTATATAGTATAGCATAATAGAGTATCTTATATGAGTAATTTTGATATTGAAACAAAAATTTTAGCAGACCATCAAATCCCTTCACTTTTTTATAATTCTAGCTTTGCTCTAGTTGCTGGAACCGACGAAGTTGGCAGAGGCTGTTTAGCTGGTCCTGTGGTTGCCTGTTGTTTATGCTTAAAAGCAAATACTCCTAATGAACTACTATTACAAATAACCGATTCTAAAAAATTATCCCCAAAAAAAAGAGAAGTTTTAGCCTTACAAATTAAAAATTATTCCCATTATAAAGTAGCTGAGGTTGATGTAGCCACCATTGATAAAATCAATATTCTGCAAGCATCCCTATGTTGTATGAATAATGCTTGTACTCAACTTTTAAGTGAAATCAACCCTAAGTTTTTAATTATAGATGGCAATAAAAGTTTTAATGCCAACATTCCTTCTTTTGCTGTTATAGATGGTGATAATAAAAGCCTATCAATAGCAGCTGCCTCTATAATTGCTAAAGTATATAGAGACAACCTAATGAAACAACTTGCCGAAGAATTTCCTTACTATTTTTGGGAGAAAAATGCTGGATATGGTACAAAACAGCATTTAGAAGCTATAAATAAATATGGAATTACTCCATTTCATCGCAAAACTTTTGCTCCTATTAAAAATATGTTAGAAACACTATAAAACAAACATTAAGTATACTTAGTATATTGTAAAATCACATAAAAAATAGCCACATATAGAACATTTAAGAACAGACTTGAGGCTAGGTAAGTCCTTGCCTTGAGTTGTAAAAATTTATAAAAATTCGTTGACAAATTTCATATTGATATTTAAAATTTAGTTAAGAAAAAATTAACTTTTATTTTCTTTAAACAAGAACTTAGTAGATATTATTTATTAGGTTAGTTTGTTGTCTCTAGATAAAAAAAACATTATTGGATGTATTATAATATGGCTAGTTATCTTAATTTGAATTCTCAGATTATCACTGAAAAAGATGGCTTTTTTCAACTAAATAAAGATAAAGAAGCCCTTGCTGATTACTTAGCCGAAGTAAATTCTAAAACCTTAAAATTTAATAGCATTAATGATAAAATTCAATATCTTATTGATAATAACTTTTATGAGGATTTCTATAAACTATATACTGCCAAGCAAATCCAAAAAGCCTATGATATTTTAAAACAAGAAGATTTTCAATTTGCTTCTTTTATGAGTGCTTCAAAATTTTATCGTGATTACTCTTTAAAAACTGACGATAAAAATACCTATTTAGAAACCTATGAGGATAGACTACTCGCTGTAGCTTTACATTTAGCTAATGGCAATGAAGAGTTTTTATATAATTTATGTAAAATTTTAATTAAACAATACTATCAGCCAGCTACCCCAACTTTTTTAAACTCTGGTAAAAAAAGAAGAGGTGAGTTAGTTTCTTGCTTTTTATTAGAAATGGACGATTCTTTAAATAGTATTACCTTTAATATGTCTACCGCTATGTATTTATCTAAAATTGGTGGCGGAGTAGCTTTAAATCTTTCTAAACTTAGAGCTAGAGGTGAAAGTATTAAAGAGGTTCAAAATGTTTCTAAAGGTGTTTTACCAGTATTAAAACTTTTAGAAGATAGCTTTAACTATGCCGACCAAATGGGGCAAAGAAAAGGTGCTGGAGCTGGTTATTTAAATATTTTCCATGCGGATATAGAAGACTTTCTTGATACTAAAAAAATTAATGCCGATGAAAAAAGCCGTATTCAGTCGCTTTCTCTTGGAATCACCGTACCTAGTAAATTTTTTGAGATTGCTCGTGATAATACCGATTTTTATGTTTTTTATCCCCTAACAGTTTATAAGGCTTTCGGTCAGCATTTAGATGATATGGACATGAGTGAAATGTACGATAAATTAGTAGCTCATAACGATGTTCGCAAGAAAAAACTTGATGCCCGTGAATTATTAAGCACTATTGCCAAAACTCAATTTGAATCTGGCTATCCTTATTTAGTTTATACAGATACTGCTAACAAAGCTCATGCTCTTAAAGATCTTGGCAAAATTAAAATGTCTAACCTTTGTACCGAAATTTTTCAGTTGCAATCTGCCTCAGAAATTAATGATTACCATGAAATGGATAAAATCGGTGAAGATGTTTCTTGTGTTTTAGGTTCTTTAAACATTGTTAATGTTATGGAAAATAAAGATATTGACTTGGCTGTAAAAATCGCTACCGAAAGTTTAAGTATGGTGAGTAATTTATCGCAAGTAAAAAATGCTCCAAGTATTGAGGTTTCTAGTAATAACTATCATTCTATCGGACTTGGGGCAATGAATTTGCATGGTTATTTAACTAAAAATCTTATCCCTTACGAAAGTAACGAGGCTAAAGATTTCGCTAATACTTTTTTTATGATCGTTAATTTTTATTCTATTCAAGCTAGTATGGAAATTGCTAAAAGTAGAGGTGAAACTTTTAAGAATTTTGAAAAATCTGAGTATGCCAAAGGTACTTATTTTGAAAAATACTTAAATAACGATTATTCACCAAAAACTGATAAGGTAAAACCTTTGTTTGATGGTATCCATATTCCTAATGCTAATGATTGGCAACAATTAAAAGAAGATGTTAAAAAGTACGGTATGTATAATGCTTATCGCTTAGCTATTGCTCCAACTCAAAGTATTTCTTACTTGCAAAATTCTACACCTTCGGTATTACCAATTGTTGATGCCATTGAAACTAGAACTTATGCCAATTCTACTACTTATTATCCAATGCCTTTTTTAGATAAAAGTAATTTCTTTTTATATAAATCGGCTTATAATATGGATAATTTTAAAGTTATAGATCTTATTGCTACTATTCAAGAGCATGTGGATCAAGGTATTAGTACTATCCTTTATATAACTAATCAAAATTCAACTAGAGATTTAGCAAAGCTATATATTTATGCTCATAAGGTAGGGCTAAAAAGCCTTTATTATACAAGAACCAAAAATTTAACCATTGAGGAATGTTTGTCGTGTTCAATTTAAGGAAAAATAACCTCAATAAAGATGCCGTAAATTGGAATAATATTAAAGATAATTTTACCACTCTTTTTTGGAATCAAAATATTCGCCAATTTTGGATAGATGAAGAAATTCCTTTGTCTGACGATAAACTAACTTGGGGAACTTTATCTGCTAAAGAACAAGATTCTTATATCAAAGTATTAGCAGGGCTTACTTTACTAGATACCGAACAAGGTACAATTGGTATGCCTCAAATCGCTTTAGCAGTTGATAATCTCCATTCTAAAGCAATTTTAAGTTTTATGGGAACAATGGAACATATGCATGCTAAAAGCTATAGTTCTATTTTTTCTACACTTTGTAATAGTAAAGAAATTGACGAAATTTTCACTTGGGTTAAAAATCATGACCTTTTACAAAGAAAATTAAGCACAATTTCTTTATTTTATAATAATATCCAAGACAATAAAAGCCTATACATGGCGATGGTTGCCTCGGTTTTTTTAGAAAGTTTCCTTTTCTACTCAGGATTTTTCTATCCTCTTTATTTAGCAGGACAAGGTAAGCTAGTAGCCTCTGGTGAAATTATTAATTTAATTATTAGAGATGAATCTATTCATGGTGTTTATGTGGGAATCCTTGCCCAAGAATTATTCATAAAGCTAACTCCTGAAGAACAAGAACAAGCTCACCAAGAAACTGCTCTTTTGCTTAAAAATCTTTATGATATTGAGCTTCTTTATGCTAAGGAAATCTATACAGAGATTAACCTTGCCGATCAAGTGAAAACCTTTATAGAGTATAATGCCGATAAAGCCTTAATGAATTTAGGATTAGAGCCTCATTTTAACATTGATGCTAATGATGTTAATGCTTCGGTTTTAAGAGGTCTTGATACTAAAACTAAAAATCATGATTTCTTTTCTACCAAAGGCAATGGTTATATTAAAACTACTAATGTTGATAAATTATCGGATGATGATTTTAATTTCTAAGGCAACCACCAATGCTTATAGTTTATGCCTCTAAAACCGGAAACATTATAAAGTTCTTAAAAAAATCTAATGTTTCTAACATTTTTAAAATAGAAACTGGTAGTGAGGTTATAAGTGAAAATTTTGTGCTTATTACTTATACTACTGGTATTGGTGAGCTTCCACTTGAGGTTGCCACTTTTCTTAAAAATAATCATAAAAACATGATTGGAGTAATTGGCAGTGGTAATAAAAACTGGGGTGGCTCTTTTTGTAATGCTACTAATATTATCCAAAAAACCTACAAAACTCCCATTCTTCTAACCTTTGAAATGGCTGGCAATAAACACGATATAGAAAAGTTCTTGAATATTATGAGTAATTTTTAATATAATCAATCATATGATTATTATGATTATATTAAATCTGTTTTTATATATTCTACTTTAATAAGATAATATTAACACTCAAGAAATAGATATAATTTTAGAAGATTCTGCTAGCTTTTGACTATCAAGAAAATTTCAAGAACCTTTTATAGCATCTTCAAAATTAATACTGATTTTCTGGAAAACAAACAATCCTCTGAAAATAAAACATTATTAAATCAAATAGCTAATAAGAAAAAATTATCACATACAAAATAAGGTGTTTCTTATTTTGTATGCAATAATTTAGAGGATATTAGTATTTATTAAAAACAGATTGAATATATTTAGGATCATTATTTTTAGTTAAAGCTAAAATTAAAAGAACTCTAGCTTTTTGTGGATTTAGATTATTAGCAGCAACAAAGCCATTTTCATCATCATTAACTTCACCATTTCTAGCAACGATACCACTTCCTACCCTACTGCTTCTTACAACTGCAACTTTATTTTTAACTGCATTTTGTACGGCAGGAAATACATCTTTATAAAAATTACCATCGCCCACACCCGCATACACAATTCCTTTAACTTTTAAAGTATTCACCGCATAGTCAACATATTCACCGCCAGCATTAGCATAACCGTATAATATATCTACTCTTGGTAGAGCTGAAATGTTTTTAATATTAAATTCACTAGCAGATGTATTTAATGCTGAAGAATTATTATATAAAAACACTTTGCTAGATTGGATATAGCCCATGGCTCCACTATTTGGGGCATCAAAAGCATTTACTAAAAAAGTATTAGTTTTAGCAATATCTCTTGCTCCAAAAATAGTATCATTTATAACAACTAAAACACCTTTGCCTTGTGCTTCTTTAGAGTTCGCTACAATGACTGCATTAAGTAAATTTAATGGACCATCAGCACTAAGAGCAGTAGCTGGTCTCATTGCTCCAACTAAAACTATCGGTTTTTTAGTATTAACTACTAAGTTTAAAAAGTAGGCAGTTTCTTCAATAGTATCTGTACCATGAGTAATTACAATACCATCTACACTAGAAGAACTTGCTAATTCATCTATTTTTTTAGCTAATTTTAACCAAGCCTCATTATCCATATCTTGAGAGCCAATTTGTAAAACTTGTTCGCCAGTTACATTAGCAACTTTTTTAATTTCAGGAACAGCATTAATTAAAGCCTGCACCCCCAAGGTTGCTGCTGTGTATCCCGTTGTATCTGTAGATTGTTGAGCTGACCCTGCAATCGTACCACCTGTTGCCACAATTACAATATTTTTTGCAAAAGTATTAGAAGAATATAAAACTACCAATAATAATACAATAAAAATACGATTAATTATGCTTACTTTCATAAGAATTTCTCCCTTTATATTGTTCTAAAATAATAAATTAACTATTTTAGATTTTAATTCTAAATATTAAAGTTCTTATTATAAAACTAACAAAAAATCTTCATATTTAGTCTTAGACTAGTAATTTTTAAATCAAAAGTTTCTATAATTACCCGTGTTTTTGCTATAAAATTTTACAACAAAAACACGAGATTAACTTTAAGTGTTGCTATCATAAGTAGCCCACTTAGATTTGTTAGTTTCTAGATACCACAAGTTTTTTAAGTTCAGCAATAGCTTTACCTGGATTTAAGTTTTTAGGGCAAACATCCATACAGTTCATAATTGTATGACAACTAAATAATCTTGAATGATCGTCTAACTCTGCTAATCTTTCACCCATGTACTCATCACGGCTATCCTCAACCCATCTATAGGCTTGTAATAATGCCGAAGGTCCAAAATACCCTCTTTCACCATTCCACCAATAACTAGGACAACTTGTAGAACAACAAAAACATAGAATACATTCCCATAAGCCATCAAGTTTAGCTCTTTCTTGTGGGCTTTGTAATCTTTCTTTATCTTGTTCAATTGGAGTATCAGCTTTTAACCATGGCTGAATAGCTTCATATTGAGCATAAGGAGTAGAAAGATCTACCACTAGATCTTTAATAACTGGTCTGTGTGGTAGTGGATAGATTCTAATTTTTCCTTTATATTCATTGATTTTTCTAATACAAGCTAATGTATTTTTACCATTGATATTAAAAGAACAAGAACCACAAATACCCTCACGACAAGATCTTCTAAACACAAGCGAAGTATCTATTTCGTCTTTAATTTTCATTAGAACATCAAGAATCATAGGACCACAGTCATCAAGATCAATCTCAAAAGTATCATATCTTGGATTTTCGCCAGATTCAGGATCCCACCTATAAATCTCAAAAATTCTAATATTTTTTGCACCCTCTTTTGCTTTAAAGTATTTTCCTTTAACAACTACAGAGTTTTTCGGTAAAGCAAATTCTACCATAACTTTAACCCTCCATGGATTGAATATTTATTAATAAACTCTTTTTTTCGGCTCAATGTAAGATACTTCATCTGTTAAAGTCCAAGTATGAACTGGTCTTGTATCAATAACAACTTTATCTTTTTTCTGAGCACCATAAGCTAGAGTATGTTTTAAGTAATTAACATCATCTCTTTCTGGGAAGTCTTCTCTTGAGTGAGCGCCTCTACTTTCTTCACGACTTAAAGCCGAAGAAATAATTGCTCTTGAGGTAAGCATTAGATTTTCTAACTCTAGAGCTTCTACTAAAGAATAGTTAAATACTAAAGATTTATCAGCTAAACCAATATTATCCATAGAACCTGCAATTTTATCAATACTTGCAACACCCTCAGTGAGAGAATCTTTTTGTCTAAATACTGAAGCATCTTTTTGCATTGCTCTTTGCATTGCTAGTCTTACTTCGTACACTGAAGAAGTTCCTTTAGATTCTAACAAAGCATCAATTTTAGCAATTGTAGATTCCGCAGAATATGCTGGCATTAGTCTTTTAGCAGCACCTGGTTTCATAATTTCTTTAGCTCTAAGGGCTGTAGCTTTGCCAAACACCACTAAATCTAAAAGTGAGTTTGAACCTAATCTGTTAGCACCATGAACTGAAACTGAAGCTGCTTCACCAATTGCCATAAGACCTGACACTACGGCTTCGGTATTACCTGCTGTTGGTTTAATAACCTCACCCATATAATTTGTAGGAACACCTCCCATATTATAGTGAGCAGTAGGAATAACCGGACAAGGTTCTTTAGTAAGATCCACATCAGCAAATATTTTAGCTGTTTCTATAATACCTGGTAGTTTTTCATGTAATTCATGAGAATCAATATGCTCTAAATGTAGATGAATATGATCTTTATTCTTACCAACTCCTCTACCTTCTCTGATTTCAAGAGTTAAGGCTCTAGAACAAACATCACGAGAAGCTAAATCTTTAGCACTTGGAGCATATCTTTCCATGAATCTTTCACCTTCAGAGTTTGTAAAGTATCCACCTTCACCTCTAGCTGCTTCTGTTATTAAACAACCTGGACCATAAAGTCCTGTCGGATGGAATTGTACAAATTCCATATCTTGTAAAGGAAGACCAGCTCTTAAAGCCATACCATAACCATCCCCAGTACAAGTGTGAGCTAATGTTGAAGAGAAATAGCATCTGTTGCCACCACCAGTAGCTAATACTACCATGTTGCTGTGGAATCTATGGATAATACCATCTTCTAAAGATAAAGCCATTACTCCAACACAAGCACCTTCTTCATCCATAATTAAATCGGTTGAAAAGTACTCAATGAAAAATTGTACTTTATGTTTTAAACATTGTTGATAAAGTGTATGCAACATAGCATGCCCTGTCATATCGGCTGCCGCACAAGCTCTTTCTACCATGCTTTCACCAAAATTTCTAGTATGTCCACCAAATTTTCTTTGATAGATTTTACCATTTTCTAGCCTAGAAAATGGCACACCATAATGTTCTAGTTCGTAAACCGCATTAGCAGCATTTTTACACATATACTCAATAGCATCTTGATCGCCTAACCAATCTGACCCTTTAACAGTATCATACATATGATATTGCCATTTATCATCATTCACATTAGATAAAGCAGCTCCGATACCTCCTTGAGCCGCAATAGTATGGCTACGAGTAGGAAAAATTTTAGAAATACAAGCTACACTAAAGCCTGCTTCTACCATTCCTAAAGCTGATCTTAAACCAGCTCCACCTGCTCCTACTACAACTACATCAAATGAGTGATCTACAATTTTATACTTACTCAAATTAATTCTCCTTCAATTCGTTTTAACTAAAAAGCACTTAGCAATATGCTAACTATTGAAACAATTACAATAAAGCTAAAAAATATCTTTGCTAACAGCCTTAGAAAAAAGTTTATACCACTATCATGAACATAATCGTTTACCACAGTAATCACTCCATAAACACCATGCCAACATAAAGTAATTATTGCTATTATTAAACAAGCCATATTAAGAGGATTGCCTAACCAATCAACAAATTCTAAATAACTATTGGCATTACCCATAAGCAATAAAGATATTAAAACATAAATTGTAAAAGGAACTGAGATTACTGCTTGCAATCTTGAAACTAACCATTCATGCGACCCTCTATAAGAAGAGCCTACACCTTTAACATGTGCTAGTTTACTTTTTTTCTCGTAATCTTTAGGACCTAAAGAACTTCCACTTCCCATAATTATCTCCTAATTTTTAATTAAACTAATATGTATCTGCAAAGAATAAATGCCCAAGTCCCTACAGAGGTAATTAGGGTTAAGATAATCATCCAAACTCCACTTATAAACATTGATTTTCTAGTCAACCAATATCCTAAATCAAAAATTAAGAATCTTAATCCATTTATTAAATGGTAATAAAAAGCAAAGGTGAATCCTACTAATGATAAATACCCAAACCAAGAAGTAATAAACCATAGATAATAATCATAATACACCTCACCCATAGCTAAACAAACAAGCCATGCTGCTAAATATATTAAACCAACAGTAGATATAATTCCTGTAAACCTGTTTAAAAAGGATGGGCCTGAAGTCATATCTTTTGAAAAAATATTATAGATTTGTAAATGTGGTGATATGGGTCTTTTATTTTCCATTATATTTTCATCTCCTTCAAATAATAATAAACATTAAACATAAAAACATATAATTATATTATAAATCATTTTTAATAATATAACAACAACCTACATTACAATCAAGGCAAGAGTAAAAGCTATTATGCAAGTAAACGATAATAACAATATTCCTGGCAATAAGAAAGAATGATTAAATACATACTTTCCTATTCTTGTTGTACCTGTATAATCCATTTGGGTAGCAGCAATTATAGTTGGATATGTTGGTAATAAAAATAAACCACATACTGCTGCAAATGACCCAATTAATACTTCAATTGGCAATCCTAATGATATTCCTATAGGCATAACTGCCACAGTAGTAACTGCTTGTGAATATAATAGTGAAGATAAAAATAGCAATACTACCGCAAAAGCCCATGGATTAGCTATTAAAAATTCTCCAGCTACTCTTTTAATATCATTAGCATAATAACTTATCATCGTATCACCTAGCCAAGCTACCCCTATTACACAAAGAGCTGCAACCATTCCTGCTTTAAAAGTTGACTGGCTAGCTAAATCTAAAATATTTACCTTAGTTACTAAAACCATAACATAAGAACCTAAAAGCATTAAAATTATAATTAATAGTGCTGTATCTATTTGTTTCCCATCACCATAAGTTGGTTTTAAATCTGGAAAAAGACTATATACAGAAATTGCTATTACCGTAATTAAAAATATAACTACAGCAATCGGTCCTTTTTCTGGAACAATTGTTTCTTTACTTTTGCTAGAAACGATTCTACCCTCACTTAGTAGTTTTTGGTAATTAACATCAGTTTCTAATTTTTGTGGCAGCATGCTAACAATAGTTGATGTAATCAAAATTCCCATAATTGCTGAAGGAATCATTATCGCTAATATTGATAAAGCACTTACACCTACATTACCATCACTTAAAACCATCATAAATGCAACAAAAGCTGCACTAATTGGCGAAGCTATTATCCCAACTATTGAAGCTACCACAGATAAAGTTAGTGGACGCACTGGGCGAATACCTTGCGATTTTGCAACTTCAACAATTACTGGCATCATTGAATATGCGGTATGGCTTGTTCCTGCAAGAACTGGTAAAAAGAAAGTTACTAATGGGGCTAAATAATTAACATGTTTGGGATTCTTTTTTAATACCTTTTCTGCTAAATATACCAAATAAGTTAAACCACCACTTAATTCTAAAATAGCTATCATTCCTATTACAGAAACAATAATATATACTACACTTACTGGAACATTCCCTGGCGGAATCCCAAGTACCATAGTATAAATAAAAAGCCCGATACCTCCTGCATAAGCAACTCCAAGACCACCTAATCTTACTCCTAAAAAAATAGATAGTAGTAATATTGCAAAGCAAATAACAAATAACATTATATTTATCCTCTTTTTTATTATTATAAAAACTTGCTTTGTATAACAAATTAAAACCTATGTATTAAACATATACAAGGAATTACACAACAATATAGAAAGCTAAAATCTTAAACTTTAAATAAATTTAATATTATGAGAATTTTATTAGGAGGCTTACTCCTCATGTGTTTAATACACACTATGGAGTAAGCCGACAACATAAAAACTCATAATATTGAATTTATATTATTATGTATGACATAAAGTATGCTATCACACAAGTAAGTACCAACAATAAAGTACCTGGTAGTATGAATGAGTGATCAAACACATACTTACCAAACCTTGTTGTGCCAGTATAATCCATTTGTACTGCAGCAATCACAGTTGGATATGTTGGTAATAAAAATAAACCACATACTGCTGCAAAAGAACCTATCATGATATGTGGAGATAGTCCTAAGGCAATACCTAAAGGCAACATAAGAGCTGTTGTTGTTGCTGCTTGCGAATATAGTAAAGAAGATGCAAAAAATAATACTACTGCAAAAGCCCAACCATTACTATGTAAAAACTCTCCAGCGATTTCTTTAATATCACCACTATAAAAAGATACTAAAGTATCACCAAGCCAAGCTACACCAAGCACACACAAAGCGGCTTGCATACCTGCTTTAAATGTTGATTGAGTAGCTATTTTAGTAATATCTACTTTAGTTACTATTACCATAACATAGGCACCTAACAACATTAAAATCATAATTAACTGTGCTGTACTTATTACAAAAGTAGAACCATCGGCTTTAGTATAAACTGGTTTAAACTCTGGGAATAAACCATAAACTACAACCGCTAATATAGTAAGTAAGAATATTAAAACTGCTAATGGAGCTTTTTTAGAAATTACTTTTTCTTCAAGTTTTTTTTCAGTTATTTTACCTGCTTTTAAAAGAGCTTGATAGTTTTCATCTGTTTCTAATTTTTGTGGAAAGAAGCTCATAATAAACGAAGCTACTAAACTAGCTAATACTGCAGATGGAATCATAACTGCTAATAATTTAAGTAAACTAATTTCCATTCCAGCTAAAAATCCTACAAAGGCTACTACTGCTGCAGAAATTGGCGAAGCAATGATTCCGATTTGACTCATTACTGCTGCTAAGGTTAGCGGACGAGATGGTCTGATTCCTTGATTTTTTGCAACTTCAACAATCACTGGCATAAGCGAAAATGCGGTATGCCCTGTTCCTGCAAAAACTGTCATAAAAAAGGTTACAAGAGGGGCTAAGTAGTTAATAAACTTAGGATTACTACGAAGTAATTTTTCTGCCAAATAAACTAAATAATCTAAGCCACCACTTAATTCCATTACAGCAATTAAGCCAATCACAGAAATAATAATGAATACCACATCAATAGGAATATTTCCTGGTGCGATCCCCATTACCATTGTAATAATAAATAAACCAATACCAGCGGCGTAGGCTATCCCTAGACCTCCGATTCTTGCACCCAAAAATATGGATAGCAATAGAACAATTGCAGCTATTATAAAAAACATTTTGTCTACCTTTTAGTTGTACTTATACTATTAAAAAAAAGCAACTACATATTAAATACATAGTTGCTTATAACACTTATCTTCTTGGATAAACCATTTCATTAAGATTTAAAACTTCTTTCAGTTTACTTTCTTCCATTAGTCCTAATTCTAAAACTACTTGATACACTGATTTATTTTCTTCTAAGCATTTCTGAGCTACCATAGTAGATTTTTTGTAACCAATATAAGAATTAAGAGCAGTTACAATACTTATATTATTTTCAGCATGATGTTGACATACTTTTTCATTAACTACTAAACCATCAACTAGATTTATTCTTAAAGTTTTAAGACCATTTTTAAGCATATTAATAGATTCTAATAAGTTAAGTACCATTAATGGCTCAAAAGCATTTAATTCTAACTGTCCGCCTTCTGCTGCAAAAGAAATCGCTGTATCATTACCAATTACTTGGAAACAAACTTGATTCACCGCTTCGGCAATCACTGGATTAATTTTACCTGGCATAATTGAACTTCCTGCTTGTTTAGCTGGTAAAGTAATTTCGCCAAGACCCGCTCTAGGACCAGAAGAAGCTAATCTAAAATCATTACAAATTTTAGATAATTGCACTGCGAATCTTTTTAAACCACCAGATACATAAGTAAAACCACTAGCATCTTGAGTTCCTACAAATAAATCTTTCATTACAAAGAAATCTTTACCGATAACATCTTTAACATGTTTATCAAAAGTCTTTGAATATGCTGGATTAGCTGTAATACCTGTACCAATTGCAGTTGCACCCATATTTAAGCCTAAAAGAACTTTTCTGCTATCAAGAAGTGTTTCAATAGAAGATCTAACTTGATTCGCATAGTTGTTAAACCATTGACCCACAGTCATAGGCACAGCATCTTGTAATTGGGTTCTACCAACTTTAACCACATGTTTATACTGTTCACCTTTTTTCTCAAGAGATTTAATTAATAAATTCATCTCAGCAACAAGAGTATCTATATATTCATAAACAGCTACTTTGATAGAAGAAGGATAAGTATCATTAGTAGATTGCGACATATTAACATGATCGTTAGGACTTACGATAGTATATTCACCTTTCTTATTTCCCATAAGCTCTAAAGCAACATTAGCGATTACTTCGTTAGCATTCATATTCATAGAAGTACCAGCACCACCTTGAATCATATCAATTGCAAAATGTTCGTGATATTCACCAGCAATTAATTTATCACAGGCTTTGATAATATATTCAGCTAATTTAGCATCTAACTCACCTAGCTCTTTATTAGCTAAAGCACTTGTTTTTTTTATTTTTGCAAAAGCTGCAATAAAAACAGGGTAATTTGAAGTTTTAATTCCAGTAATTGGGAAGTTTTCTATAGCTCTTTGTGAATGCACTCCGTAGTAATGGCTGTCATCTACTTCCATTTCACCAATTAAATCTTTTTCTATTCTTTTTGTCATTACAGTCAACCTCTTTTTAATGTTTAATATTTTGTTAGCAACATATAAAATATTTGATTAAATCATAGCACATTTATTAGATATTTTGAAATGATATATATCAATTTCTTAAATATGTTAGTACAACCAAAGCACCATTAAACTTAAAATAGAATTACTTTTGAATAGAAATATTTTTATAAGAAAAATCAACTGTAGATTGTAAACAAGAAATAATTGTTTTAGAAAAACAATATGAACACTCTAGAAACAAGATAAAAAAGTTAAGATTTTGAGAATTATATTAAAGAGTTTTATCACGAAGTATATGAATGATATATGAGTGAATAAAACTCTTTAATAGAAACTCAAAAGATTAACTTTTTATTTTAGAGATTCTTTGGCTCTAGTAATTAAAGACAAAAAAGCCTCATTATTATGAATCGCTAATTCTGATAACATTTTACGATTAAGATCAATGTTAGCTTTTTTTAAGCCATTCATAAATTTTGAGTAGCTTAAACCTTGATCACGAACCGCAGCATTGATTCTTTGTATCCATAAAGCTCTGAATTCTCTTTTTTTGTTTTTTCTGTCACGATACATGTATTGTAAGGCTTTTTCAACCTTACCTAAGGCAACTCTATAAACATTATTATTTCTTCCTCTAAAACCTTTAGCAAGTTTTAGAATCTTTTTGTGTCTTCTGTGGGCGGTTACACCTCTTTTAACTCTAGCCATGATTAACCTCTAACATATGTTTTAACGAACTTTGTATCAGCAACACTAAGCACACCCATGCCTCTTGCACTTCTTTTCATAGTTTTAGTTCTTCTTCTTAAAAAATGTTGTTTACAACCATAGCCAACTTTAATAAGTCCGTTAGCTGTAACCTTGAAGCGCTTTTTAGCACTTGATTTTGATTTTAATTTGGGCATTTCTTCTTCCTTAAATTAAAAAAATTTAAAATTTAATTAAAAAACTAATTAAATTCCGTGCATCGGCATACCCTGCCTTATCATCAGTTGAAAATTATACTATACACTTTCCTAAAATGCAAGAAACATCTTTGAAAGCATATTAACAAATTGTATTTCAAGAAAAGTTAATAGTTTGAGATTTTATCTCAGCAAAACTGAGCTAGAACCGAACTAAAATTCAATATTGTTAGGATTATACTAGGAGGAAGATAACAAAGTGTATGAATAATACATGAGCTACCTCCCAGTCAACAATATTGAATTTTTAGCTTTTTAGTGGAGAAAAGATGGTAACCACATTATTCCCCTCAACCTTAGGAGCAACATCTAGTTTTGCACCTTCTTCTTTACCTATATCTTCGTAAAATTTATTTAATAGTTCTAATGCTTTATTGGCATAGCTCATTTCGCGACCACGAATCTTTACGGCTATTTTTACTTTAGAATTGGCTTCTAAGAATTTTTTTAGCTGATTTAGTTTTACATCGTAATCGCCTTTGGCAATATTTAAATGGATATAAAGTTCTTTTAGAGGAACTACTTTTTGTTTCTTTTTACTTTTTTGGAGAGTATATTTATATTTATGATAATCTAGGATTTTACAAACTGGAGGATTACCTTCTGGATTAACTTCTACCAAATCAAGACCTTCTTCAAAGGCTTTTTCTAGGGCTTCTTTAGTTGATAGAACACCTATCATATCACCATTTTCATCAATTAGCCTTACTTTAGGGACTTTAATTGCTTCGTTAATTCTTGTAGTATCTTTACTATTTTTTTTATCAAATTTATCTCTATCTGGATTTACAGCCAAAAAAATTCTCTCCTTGTTAATATTTATCTTGAACTTTATATTAAGAAGATACTCCATAGCATAAAGTATATGTAAGGAGGAAAACAACTAAATAGAAAGCTAAGATATTAAATTTTAATATAAATCATACTAAATTGTAAAGTTTATATTTTTTTCCTCTATATTTTGTTTTAGAATTTCCACAAAATTTTCTAAACTTACATTTATTTGTTTCTCTTCTCCTAAAATTCTTAAAGTAACCGATCGGCTACTTTCTTCTTTTTCGCCAATAATTAGCATTAAAGGAACTTTATTTAAAGTATGCTCTCTAATTTTATAACTAATTTTTTGATAGCGAGTATCTAATTCTACATTAATACCTGCTTGCTTTAAAAAATAGGATACTAACTCTGCATAATCATCAAATTTATTTGAAATTGTCATTACACATACTTGTATAGGAGAAAGCCATAATGGTAATTTTCCTTTATAATGCTCTATTAAAATCCCGATAAATCTTTCCAGAGAACCTAATATTGCTCTATGAAGCATAATTGGAGCATGTTTATTGCCATCTTCACCAATATAATATGCCCCTAATCTTCTTGGCAACACAAAATCACTTTGTAGTGTCCCTAATTGCCAATCTCTGCCTAGCGAATCTTTAATAGCAAATTCTAGTTTAGGACCATAAAAAGCACCTTCACCTTTATTTAAAACAAGATCTAAACCAGCTTTTGTTGCAGCATCATGTAGGGCTTTTTCAGATTCATCCCAAATTTCATCGCTACCTGCTCTTTTTTCTGGACGATCTGAAAACTTAACAATAATATCAATATCGCCAAAAACTTCTTTATAAATTTCTTTTAATAAATTACAAAAAGCGACGGTTTCTGAAACTATTTGATCAGCAGAGCAAAAAATATGAGCATCATCTTGGGTAAAAGCCCGAACTCTCATGATTCCATGCAAAGCTCCCGATGGTTCATTACGGTGGCAACAACCAAATTCTGCCATTCTCAAAGGTAAATCTCTATAGGATTTTTGCCCTTGTTTAAAAATTTGAATATGAGCAGGACAATTCATAGGTTTAAGAGCCAACACCGTATTATCATTGTTATTAATAACAAACATATTATCGCCAAATTTATCCCAATGTCCTGAGGCTTCCCATAACGATCTATCAAGAATCATAGGAGTTTTTACCTCAGTATAACCATTTTTCTCTAGTTTACCCCTGATATAGTTTTCTAAAGTACGATACAATCTCCAGCCTTTATCATGCCAAAAAACCGAGCCTACTGCCTCTTCTTGCATATGAAATAAATCTAGTTCTTTACCTAATTTACGATGATCGTTTTTCTCTAGTTCTTCTTGTAAGGTTAAATAACTATCAAGATCTTTTTGAGTTAAAAACCCTACTCCGTAAATTCTTTGAAGCATAGGATTTTTAGCATCACCTTGCCAATAAACTCCTGATACTTTAGTTAATTTAAACGATTTAGGGATTCTTTTAGTGTTATCTATGTGGGGACCACGACACAAATCATCAAAGTTGCCTTGTTTATAAAAACTAACAAATTCTTCTTCTATACCCTCAAGAATCTCTACTTTAAAATCTTGATTTTGCTTTTTATATAAAGCAATTGCTTCAGACTTTGGAATCATACGATATTCAATATCCTCAGCTCTATCAACAATCTCTCTCATTTTATTTTCAATTATCAATAAATCTTCTTCACTAAAAGGTTTATTTGGTAGCGAATCATAAAAAAAACCATTTTCAATAACAGGACCTGTGGCTAATTTGGTATCAGGAAAAAGCTCCATAATCGCCTCTCCTAATAAATGAGCCATATCATGTCTAAGCATTGGCAAAACTACATCTACATTTTTATTAGTAACAATTTCTACTTTAGAATTAGAGGTGATTAGTCTTTTTAAATCCCATAATTCATTATTAACATATAGGCAAAAAGAATTTTCAGCCAAGCGAGGACTAATTTTATAAGCAACATCCAAACCGCTTGGAGGATTTTCAAAACTTAACTTTGACCCATCTAAAAGAGTAATTTCTATCATAATTTTTTAATAACCTTATTTGTGTATTAAGATATTATAATGTATAATATAACAAATTAAATAAAAAACAAATGGGTTGCAATGGAAAAATTCAAATTATCTATACAGCAAGTTTATAAATCTTGTTCTGTTGAGATTTTTAAAGATATTAAAGACACCACTACCAAAAATAGAATTGAACAAAAAAGAGCCTTAGAATCCATAAATATGGGAGTTAATATTAATTCTAATGGTTATAATATTTTTGCAATGGGGGCTGATGGTATTGGCAAAAAAAGATTGATTTTAGAATTTTTAAATAATAAAGCTAAAGATAGGGCTATCCCTAAAGATTGGGTTTATGTTTATAACTTTGAAAACCCAGAAATTCCCAATGCTATTGCTTTTCCAGCTGGTGAGGCAAAAGTTTTTAAAAAACATATTGATAAAATGATTTTGGATTTAAGTATTATTATTCCATCAATTTTTGAGGGTGAGGCTTACCAAAATAAAATCATTGAAATCACTAAAAGCATAAGTGCTAAACAACAACAATCTTTTGAAAAACTTAGTCAGCAGGCTTCCGAGAGTAATCTTTTAATTGCTAAAACTCAAAATGGTTTTTCAATTATGGCAGCTAATAAAGACAAAAAACCTTATGGTGAAGAAGATTTTAATAAGTTATCTGTAGAGCAAAAAGATAAAATATCTTCTGATATTAAATCTTTTCAACAAAAGCTAGAAAAAATCTTAAGTTCTTTGCCTTTAAATGAAAAAGAAAAACAAATAAAAATTGCTTCTTATAACGAAAAAGTAATAGAAAAAACTCTTAAACCATTTGTTTCTAAACTATTAAGAAAATGGGCGACTTCTAGAGAAGTGGTTCTTTATTTAGAACAACTTTTATCACATATTATTGAAAATTATTCGGTGTTTTTGCCAACTCAAAAAGTATCAGCCGATAAAAGACAAGAACTTCTTACTGAAATGTTCTTTGAAAAACAAATGAATGTTTTTAAAGTTAATGTGATTGTAGATAAAAGTAAAGATGTTCGCAATAACAAAGGGGCTCCAGTAATTTACCTAGATAATCCAAATTACGGAAAACTATTCGGTAAAGTAGAATACTCTACTCAAATGGGAACTTTATCCACAGATTTCACAAATATTAAAGCTGGCTATTTACATCAAGCCAATGGTGGTTATCTGCTAATTAATGCTATAAAACTTTTAGAAATCCCAATTCTTTGGGAATCTTTAAAACAGGTTATTAAAGATGGAAAAATCCAGTTTCTAACTCCAGAAAGTACTATTTACAATAGTTCATTAGTTAGTTTAGAGCCTGAACCGATTCCATTAGATATTAAAATAATTCTTGTGGGTGAACCTAATGTTTACTATGCTTTATGGCAGTATGATCCTGAATTTAAAGAGTTATTTAAAATTGTTGCCGATTTTGATAATGAAATTCCTTACAATCAAGAAAACTCTTTAATTTATTATTCTTACATAAAGTCTGTAATTAAAGAAAATAAACTTAAAGATTTTAACAATGAAGCCATCGCTAAGATTGTAGAATTAGGGGCTGTATTTGCTGATTCGCAAGAGTTTTTAAGTGCTAATCTTGCCAAAATTAAATCAATTGTGATTGAAGCCAATTATTTAGCAAGAACAAAAAAAATTAATATTATTACCGAAAAAGAAGTTGCCGAAGCCTATAAAATGCAAAGAGATCGCTCTGGTAAGTTTTCGGAATCTATGGAAAAATTCATTAATAAAAAAATCATTTTGGTAGAAACAAATGGTAGTGAAGTAGGTCAGGTTAATGGCTTATCTGTTTTTTCTATCAATGATTTTATGTTCGGACAACCACAAAGAATAAGTGCCAGTGTTTATAAAGGCAAAAATGGGGTTGTGGATATTGAAAGAGTTGTGGCTCTTTCTGGAGCTATCCATCATAAGGGAATTATGATTTTACAATCATTCTTAAATTCTCGCTTAGGACAAGTATATCCATTGGGTTTTTCAGCTAGTATCGTTTTTGAACAATCTTATGGTCCTATTGATGGTGATAGTGCTACCTCAACCGAGCTTTATGCCTTACTCTCGGCTTTATCTAATGTACCAATAAAACAAAATTTTGCAGTAACTGGCTCTATGGATCAAAAAGGTAGAATTCAAGCTATTGGTGGAGTTAATCATAAAATTGAAGGATTCTTTAAAATATGCAAAAATAACGGACTAACTGGTGAGCATGGAGTAATAATTCCAAAATCTAATATCCCAGATTTAATGCTTTCCGATGAAGTTAGAGAAGCTATTGAGAAGAATTTGTTTAATATTTATGCTATATCTCATGCTGATGAAGGTATTGAAATCCTTACAGGAATTGCTGCAGGTACTCCTGATAGCGATGGTAAATATCCAGAGTCTAGCATATATGGCAAAATTCAAAAGAAATGGCTAGAGATTCCTAAAACAGAAAATAAAGAATCTCCTATTGAGAAAAAAAATAAAGAACCCGAAAATAAAGGCAATTTTACAAAGATAATGTAGGATATTGAGTAAAAATTTAAGATATTAAAGATAATTAAACTCAAATGACTTAATTTTAAATAAAAGTTAGAATTTTAAGATAAAACCAAAAGATTAACTTTTAAAGGATAAGAGAAATGAAAAGAGCAATTATTTTAATGATGGATTCTGTAGGCATTGGCTATTCACACGATGCCGATAAATACGGCGATGTTGGCTCTAATACTTTATTACATATTATTAAAAAATATCCCCAAATTAATATAGATAATCTTGCTTCTTTAGGAATAATTCATTCTCTTAAAGCTAGTAGTGCAGAGGCTAATCAAGCAATACTACCATCTGTTGCTTTAAATCCTCATGCTATTTACGGTTATGGAGTAGAAATTAGCAATGGCAAAGATACTCCTAGCGGACATTGGGAACTTATGGGTTGTCCTGTACTTTTTGATTGGGGTTATTTTCATGATACTCCAGTATTTCCACCACAATTATTAGAAACTATCTTAAAAAAAGCTAATTTAGAGGATTCCTTAGGAAATTGTATTTCTTCTGGTACTGTAATTTTAGACGAATTTGGCGAAGAGCATATCAAAACTGGTAAACCTATTTTTTATACTTCTGCTGATAGTGTATTTCAAATTGCCGCTCATGAGGAACACTTTGGCTTAGAGAAACTATATACTCTTTGTAAAATTGCTAGAGAAGAGCTTTATCAATATAATATTGGCAGAGTAATTGCCCGTCCATTTATTGGTGAAAAAAAAGGTGAATTTAAACGAACTGGTAATCGTAAAGATTATTCTATTAAACCTCACGAAAAAACCTTACTAGATGTAGCAGTAGAAAATGGTAAAAGAGTAGTATCTATTGGTAAAATTGCCGATATTTTTGCTGATCAAGGTATTTCTAAATCTATAAAATCTTCAACTTTAAAAAATTTATATGATGATACTTTAAAAACAGTTAAAGAAGAAAAAGAAGCTAGCATTATTTTTACAAACTTTGTAGATTTTGATTCCGAATACGGACATCGTAGAGATGTTAAGGGTTATAAAGAGGCTCTTGAATATTTTAGTAACCGTCTTCCTGAGGTATTAAATATTTTAAGTGATGAAGATTTACTTGTGATAGTAGCTGACCATGGTAATGACCCTACTTGGACTGGTACAGACCATACTCGGGAGCATGTACCTTTTTTACTTTATAATAAAAATTTTAAAAATAAAGATATTGGTAGAAGAGAAACCTTCTCTGACCTATCACAATCCATTGCTAGTTTTTTAAATTTACCAACACTAAAACATGGTAAATCGTTTTTGTAAGATAAGCTACTTAACAAACTGATAATATAAAATCCACAACAATTTGTATTGTTGTGGAAAATTAAACTAAAAGATTAATTTTAGATTTTTAGGTTTAAATTAAGGAAGTTTGCTATAACTTAAGTTTTTAACAAAATTGAATAGTGTTAGGTTTATGCGAGAAGGGTTGCCCTGTAGTGTATAATCAATACATGAAGGGCAACCCGACAAAGCAGAAATCAACAATATTCAATTTTACATATAGGGAGAAGAGTAATGACTACACCACATATTAATGCTAAAGACAATGCTTTTGCTGAAACCGTTTTATTACCTGGCGATCCACTAAGAGCTAAGTTTATTGCAACAAACTTTTTAGAAAATGCTACTGAGATTACTAATGTTCGTAATATGTTAGGTTTTACAGGTAGTTATCAAGGTAAAAAAGTATCAGTTATGGGTAGCGGGATGGGAATTCCATCTTGTTCTATTTATGCTAAAGAACTTATTACCGAATATGGTGTAAAAAATATTATAAGAGTTGGTTCAGCAGGCGGTTTAACTGGTACAAAATTAAGAGATGTTATTATTGTTAATGGTGCTTCTACCGATTCAGGAGTTAATCGCCAAAGACTTGGTGGTTTTGATTTTGCAGCTACAGCTGATTTTGAGCTTACTTTAAAAGCCTATAATGCTGCTAAATCTCTTAATATCCCTGCAAAAGTAGGACAATGTTTTAGTGCAGATTTATTCTATACTCCAAATTTTGAAGCCTTTGCTTTAATGGAAAAAATGAAAATCTTATGTGTAGAAATGGAAGCTGCCGGACTTTTTGGAGTAGCTGCGGAGTTTGGAGCTAAGGCTTTAGCTTTGCTTACCATATCCGACCATATTAGAACTCACGAGGCTTTATCTTCTGAGGATAGAGAAAAAACTTTCACCGATATGATGAAAATCGCCCTCGCCTGTGCTTAGTATAATTGTACTGCTCGGATAAACCAAACTATCCGAGCAGTTTAATATCAAATCCTTAAGCTATCCACCTATTAATTTTGTTTTAGTATTTTTAATTTCTCTTAAAAAAGCAAAGAAAGATACAGAATCCATAGTTTGGTTGTGCAATACATGCTGTTTAAAATCTTCGTTATGAAGGTTTAAAAAGGGATTACAGCGAAACTCAAATTCTAGGACAGTTGGTAGAGTTATTTCATTTTCTAGAATGAATCTTTCTCTTTCACCTAAATCAAAAAATCCTAAAGATTTGGTAAACTCTAAATTAGATTTTGTATATTCGTGCGATGGAAATACTAAAGTTTGTGGTGGAAATCCTTTAAGAACATTAAAAGAGTTTACCATATTAGAGGGATCACCCTCAAAAACTCTGCCACATCCTAATGAAAATATAAAGTCTCCTACAAAAAGTAATTTGCTTTCTTCAAAATAAAAAATAATATGATCGGCACAATGACCTGGTGTAGCAAATACCTTAATTTTTTCATCAAGTAAGGTTATTTCATCGCCACCTTCTATTTCCATGTCTAATTTTGGTAATCTTTCTGTGAAGTGCTTATTTCCAATTACTTTAGCACCAGTTGCTTGCCTTAACTCATCAGTTTGGGCAATATGATCATAATGAGCATGAGTAATTAAAATATACTTTAATGATAAATCGTTTTTCTTTAATAAATTTAATATGGGCTTATATTCGCCACAATCAATAACAATAGCTTCTTTTTTGTCGTTATAAATAACCCAAGAATAATTATCTTTTAGTATTTTTGTAAAAGTCCATTGCATTTACATCTCCTGTAATTTAAACTTAGATAACAATAGATTATAAATTAAAATGATAAAAAATAAAATAAGTAAACTCATCCCTCTAAGAAAAGCTATAAATAATATAGATAAGGCTCTTTTTAAACTTTTAAGAAAGAGAAGTTTTATTGTTCCTAAAGTTAAAAGAGTTAAGGAATCTTGGGATTACAAAATTGCCTTTAAAAGAGAAGTAGAAATGGCAAAAAAAATTGCCAAGCAAGATTTTGGTTTGTATAAGTCTAATTTTATGCAAAAAATTTGGCGAGAAATAATTTCAGCAACTCTTTATATAGAAGGAAATTTAAAAATTATTATTTATAGAAATTTTAACTTATGGGAAATAACTAAAGACCATTTTAGTGGTACAGTTAATTTAGAAGTATGTGAAGATATTCCATCTATACTTAATGAATTAATAGCTAAAAATACTGAGTGTATAGTTTTACCAGATTTTAAAGACTCTCCCATCAAATGGTGGACTTTACTATTAGAAGAAGAGTATAATAATATAAAAATAAATTTTCAACTACCTTATTTAGGAGGAATTAAAACTTTTGGAAATGCTAAAGGTTTTATTTTATCCCTTAACAATCAAGATATTTTTAGTGAGAATTTACTTTATATTATAGAAAAAACTATAAATATTACACTAGATATTAACTTAGAAATACTAGATAAAACCCCTACTCATTTATTAATAAAATCAAAGTTATCGGTAATGGAGTTAGAAAAACAATTGCAAATTCCACAAAACAAAATAAAATTTATAGGTAGCTATACTAATACTTTAATCTAAAGAGTACATCATGGAATTTTTAAATATACTAATCTTAAGTTTCGTACAAGGAATGTCCGAATTTTTACCTATCAGTTCTTCGGGGCATCTTGTAATTTTTCAAAATATTTTACAAATAGATCAAGAGGGATCTCTTGCCTTTGATGTAGCCTTGCATTTAGGAACTATCCTTGCAATTATGGTGTTTTTCTATAAAGAGGTTTTAATTTTATTACAAGACTCCCTAAAATTTATTACTGGTAAAGAAAAAAAACCTAGATTAGTTTTTCAAATAATTGCTTCTACTATTCCAGCAGTAGTTTTTGGATTTGTGCTTATCCATTATAATTTAGTAGATAACTTTAGAATTATCCCGATTATTGCTTTTAACTTAATATTTTTTGGGATTTTATTATATATTATAGATATAAAATCTCCACAGAAAACTGACCTTTATAGTATATCGGTTAAACAAGGGTTTTTAATCGGTATAGCCCAAGCCCTAGCTTTAATACCTGGTGTAAGCCGTTCGGGAATTTGTATAACTATGGGAAGATTACTACAGATAGATAAAATTGCTACTATTAAATATGGTATGTTAATATCTATTCCTTCTATTTTAGGAGCAGCAGTTTTAACTTTATTTGACATTGGTAATTCTAATTTTGCTGTTTTTGATTTTGTTTTAGGGATTGTTTTTTCTTTTATTTTTGGGCTTTTAGTAATTAAATTTTTACTAGAGTTTGTTAAAAGATTTAGCTTTAAAGCCTTTATGATATATCGTATTTTATTAGGAATAATTATTTTAGTTTACTATTTTTATTAAAATTTATAATATAGTTAGCTTTATTTTGCAGGGTTTTAAGTAATCCTTGCGAATGGCTAACTATAGCAATATCTATAGAGTATTTATTTTGTAATTGTAAAAGAAAGTTTATAATATTTTGTTCACTGAGAGTATCCATATTAGCGGTTGGTTCATCTAAAAGAATTTTGTAACATTTTAAAAGGCTAGCTCTTATTATTAAAACTTTTTGTTTTTCTCCTTGCGATAACTCATGAGGATATTTTTTTAAAATATTGGTATTTAAGTTTAGTTCTTTAAAAACTTTAATAACTTCTTTAACATCTTGTTTATTAGTAAATATTTTCTTCTCTCTAACTTTTATTGCCTCCAGTAAGATTTTTAAAATACTTATTAAAGGCGATAAACTCAAAGCATAATCTTGGGCTAAAAAAGCTACATTCACCCCTTTATTTAATAAAAAATTATGGAACTTCCTTAAATAAGTAGTTTTACCTACTCCGCTTTCACCTATTATTAAAACTAATTTAGCCTTGTAAATATGGGTAAACTCTGGAACAAAATATGGAATATCTAAATTATTAGGTATTCCATACTGACTAGAGAAATTTTCTAACTCACCATTTTTCATAATCTTTACTGTTCCATTTAGTTTAAGGGCAAAATCTAAATTATGAGTTATAAGAGTTATGGGAATTTTATAAAAGAAAAAAATATCTACAAGACTATCCTGATTTTTTTTATCTAAAAAAGCACAAGGTTCATCTAAAAATATCTGCTTTTTATTGCTACTTTTTAAAAAAACAATTAGTAAGGCTATCCGTTGTAATTCTCCCATAGAAAATTCATAAGGATACCTATTTAGCGAATTTTCTAAGTATTTAAGGTTAAGTTTTTCTAGGTAGTAGTTAAAATCTCCTTTTTTAAAATCTACTTCAAAGATTTGTAAATAGATAGTTCTGGTAGGATTAAAAATTCCAGCAATTTCCTGTGGTAAATATCCTACCTCTTTTTGTGATAATTTTATAAGTAATTGCTTTAAATAGGTAGTTTTTCCTACTCCACTTTCGCCCATAATAACTTTAATCATAATATTTATTTACCTCAAATAGTCCGATTAAAGCTACAAATAAAACTATCATAAAAGCACAAGAAGATATTAAAATTACAGGAAAATCTGGGTAATTAACTCCCTCAAATATTAAACTACCTACACTCATATTACCTTGATTAAAAAATCCTAAGAAGTCTAGCGAGGTAAGGCTTGTCATAAATAAAATTAAAACAAAGGGAATTAAATATTTAATATTATAATAAACATTAGGAATTACATGAAAAAACAAAATTCTTCTTTTACTATAGCCAATATCCTGCATTTGAATTATATAAGCAGATATACTAATTTTAAGAGCCTGCAGACGAATATAGGGAATTAGAAAAGTCCAGTTAAAAAGTATCAGTAAAAAGCCTAAGTTAAAAATATTTAATTCAAAATAACCGCTAAACAAAATTATTACATAAAAAAATGGAATAGATATAACTATCTCGTAAAGCCTTTGCAAAATAAAATCGTAATATGTGCGGTAATATCCTTGTAGGCTTCCTAAAAAAACTCCAAATACAATTGAAACAAATCCAAAAAGCATCATTATAAATAAGTCTAGTATAGAGGCAAACAAACTACTAAAAATATCTTTACCAAAAGAATTTGTCCCTAAAAAATGAGTTAATGAAGGAGGTAAAAAAGGCTGATAAATGCTAGAGTTATCTTTAAAAAAGTAAATAACTCCTAAAATGAAATAAGCTAATAAAATAAGTTTAGAAAGTATTTTCATACATTTTTAGCCGTTTATCAATGTTGAAAATAATAATATCGTTTAACAATCTTAGAAATAATCCTAAAAAAGAGAGTAAATAAATTGTTCCTAAAACTATGGGGTAATCTTTATTAATAATGCTTTCATAAGATAAAAGACCAATGCCATCTAAGGAAAATAAAATTTCTATAAATAACGACCCTCCAAACAGGATTCCTAAAAAAATAGAAGAAATATCTGCAAAAATTATTAACATAGAGTTCTTCAACAAATGATTCTTGAATAAATTAAAGCTAGATGACCCTTTATATTTAGCAAAAATATAATAAGTTTTTTGTTTTTGTGATAAAAAAATATTTTTCGCAAATATGGTTATAAATAATAATCCGCCACAAACATTAATAAGTATAGGAAGTAACATATGGGCGGTAAAATCTTTTATTTTTTCTAATAAAGAAAGTTGTGAAAAATTCTCTGAAGCCACTCCACCAATAACAAAAAAACTACTATTATCAAAAAGTAAAATTACCATACCAGCCATAGCAATAGTAGGGATAATGTATAAAATTACTAAAAAAAGTGTAGAAATATTATCAAAAATTTTTCCCTGTATGGTTTTTAAATATCCTAAGGTTATGGAGATTAGGTATAAAAAAATTGTAGAAAAAAATCCCAAAACAAGCGAAACCTTCATTTTATCTAAGATAATTAAGATAACTGGTTGCTTGGTAAAATAACTAACCCCAAAATCAAAAAATAAATAATTTTTAAAAGTTTTTAAAAATTGTAGAGGAAGATTCTCATCTAAAGCAAAATATGTTTTTAACGATTGCATAGTATCGCTATCTACTTTTGCTCCAGTTTTATTATATTCTAAATTAATAACTGCAGTCTCAAATGCTCCAACTTTTATACTATGTAAGATGGTAAAATTTACTAAAACAATCAAAAAAAGAGTAATAAATATAAAAATTAAACGATAAAAAATATATTTTTGCATTTATCTATGCCACCATCTATAAATAGAAAACTCTTCTTTTTCATTAAAATTTAGCCAATTTTTATAGATATACTCTTGTTTATTTTCATAATAAAGAGGAATATAGACATAAAGTTTTTTAAGGGTTAAATCTAGCTCTTGCAGTTCTTTTTCTTTATCTGTAGATTTTTTAGCAGTAATTTGCTTTATTAAACTCGTTATTTTTTTATCGTTAATATGAGAATAATTATACTCACCACTTGCTGTAAAATAAGAGATTAGTTCATCTTGGGGAAAATAAGCAAAAACAAGATTTTCCATAATAATATCATATTGTTGGGATTTTATCGCCTCTTGATAATCATAAAATGGTAGTATTTTATAAGAAACCTCAAACCCTATACTATTTAAATTATTTATAAAATCTTGGGATATTTTATAATCTTCGGTAGATTTAAATAAAATTTTTAATTTTATATTTTTTTGCCCTCCCATAAGGTTTTTAGCTTCAACTAAATTTGATGTATCATTAAAAAGAAATTTCTCATCTTTAAAATTAGAAGTCTCAAATAAACTCTGCAACCTAATTTGGTACTCATTAAGAAAATACTCTTTAATCTTCCTAAAATCATAAGCATTAGCTATTGCTTTTCTTAAGGTCATATCTTGTAAAATTCCATTTATGTTTAAAAAATAGGCTTTAAATGTTGGAATATGAACTTGCTTTTTTAAAAATATCTTATCATCTTTACTAACAATATCATTGTGAGATTTCTTTTTAAAAGTAATTTCTTGATTTTTATATAACCTATCTAGCTGACTTTGAGTTTTTACATAGTGATAATAAATTTTATCAAAATTAAAATAACCTTTACGACTTTCTAAGTTATTCCCCCAATAGTTTGAATTTCTTTTAAAAACTATCAAAGAACCTGCCTTGTATTTTTCTATATAGTATGCTCCACTTACTACTGGAATTTTAAGGGATGGTGAAATAAAGTCGGCATTTTCTTCTTTATAAATAATTGGCAAAGCCATTATAAGGTTAAAAAGGTTATCCTCAAATTCAGTTAAAATAAACTCAACTGTATAATCATTAATTTTATTGATACTTTTTAAACTTTGCAGTTTTTCTTTATAATAAGGATCTCCAAATTTTTTAATAACTTCAAAAGTGTAAATTACATCATTTGCGGTAATTTTTTCACCATTATTCCAGTTAGCATTTTCATTAAGGTTCACTATAATGTTATTATTTTTAACTTGGTAGCTACTAGCTAACAGAGGTTGAAAATTACCTGGCTCGTCTAAAGATTCTACCATTAGGCTATCGTATACTAAAAAATAATAATCTTGTGGAATTACTCCAACTAAAGAAAATGACAAAAAACTATTAAAACTTCCTACTATTCCTAGCTTTATTTCTCCTCCACCCTGAGGTCTCGCAAAAGCAATGCTACACAAAAGAACAAGCAAAATGAAACATTGCTTTAATATAAGCAAGTGATATAATTTAAACATTTATAACCTCTAAATTTACCAAATATTATAACATTTAAAGGACATTATGAAGAAAATAAATCCTATTATTGTAATTCCTACAAGATTAGCAGCAACTCGCTTACCAAATAAACCTTTACGGTTAATTAACAATCTCCCTATGATTATCCATGTAGTAAATAGAGCTATTGAAGCAGATATTGCCGAAATTTTAGTAGCTGCTGGAGATCAGGAAATTTTAGATACTTTAAAATCTTACAATATAAAAGGAATTCTTACTGACCCAAATTTACCATCGGGTACAGACAGAATAAATGAGGCTTTAAATAAATACGATCCACAGGAATCTTATAATATTGTAATTAATCTACAGGGCGACTTACCAACCATAGATAAACAAAGTATTCAAGCCTGTTTAGATATTTTGCAAAATTCTAACTATGATATATCTACTATTGGGGTTAAATTAAATGAAACTGATGAAGATATGAATAATCCTAATGTCGTTAAAGCTATTGCTAATTTTAACGAAGAAAAAATTGCTAAAGCTCTTGATTTTAAAAGAAATGTCAATAGTGCTGAAGCAAAAAATTGCTACCATCATATAGGAATTTATGGCTATAGAAGAGAATCTCTTAAAAAATTCACCTCCCTTAAACCTACCGAAAGAGAAATTACCAATAAATTAGAACAGTTAAGAGCCTTAGATAATGGTATGAGTATCGGATTTAAACAATGTAATATTGTACCAATTGGGGTAGATACTATAGAAGACTTAGAAAAAGCCAGTACTTATTTAAAATCGCTTAGTAAATAATTTTTAGTGGAAATAGTTTTAAGAATAAATATTTTATGCTATAATATTCTTGGCAAGTTGGACGGGATACTTGAAAAACCGATCAGATTGGAAACAAAGCAGTCGTATTAAGTTTTCTCGGGTCAGCTTGTCATTCACATCCATAAAACAACTTTTAACATGCAAGATAATCAAACTTATATCAATTTAGCTAGAAAATATCGTCCACAAGTAATTATAGATTTAATTGGGCAAGAAGCTCTTGTTAAAACTTTATCTAATGCTTTTACTTTAAATCGTGTGGCTCATGCTTTTATGCTAACTGGTGTTCGTGGAGTTGGTAAAACTACTACTGCTAGGATTATCGCTAAGGCTCTTAATTGTACAGGAGCAGATGGTAATGGCAATATTACTTTAAATCCTTGTGGAGTTTGTGAAAGCTGTGTGGCTATCAGCAATGATAACAACATGGATGTTATAGAAATGGATGCTGCCTCAAGAACAGGGGTGGACGATGTTCGTGAAATTATAGAAAATGCTAAATATAAGCCTGTTAGTAGCCGTTATAAAATATTTATAATAGACGAAGTACACATGCTTTCTAAAAATGCTTTTAATGCTTTACTTAAAACTTTAGAAGAGCCTCCTACTCATTTAAAATTTATTTTTGCAACAACAGAAATTAGAAAAGTACCAATTACTGTACTTTCAAGATGTCAAAGATTTGATTTAAAAAGAGTTAGTACAGCAGAGCTATCGCAACATTTAGCTAAAATTTGTAGTAGTGAAAGTATTAGCTTTGATTCGGAGAGTTTATTTTTACTAGGTAAAAGTGCTAATGGTTCGGTTCGTGATAGTTTATCGCTTTTAGACCAAGCAATTGTTTACACTGATAGAAATCTCACCGAAGAAAAGATTATCCAAATGTTAGGCTTCGGTGCTAAAGAAGATGTTTATAATCTATTTTTTAGCATTATTAGTAAAGATAACCAAAAGACCTTTGATTTACTTAATTCTCAATATACTAAAGGAATTGAACTAGACCTATTATTAGAAGATATTCTTGAAGTATGCCATAATGCTTCGGTAGTTAAAGTTATGGGTAATACTAATTTTTTAGATGTATCAGAAGTTGAAAAAAATAAAGCAATTGAAATTGCCTCAAACACAGATTTAGCCTCACTTTTAAAACTGTGGCAAATTCTTATTAAAGGGATTAAAGAAGTTAAGGATTCTGGAAATTCCCTAATGTTTGCAAATATGGTGTTTACAAAAATGCTGTTGGTTTCTGAGCTTGGCGATGTTGGTAAAATGATTGATTTCTTGAAATCTCAAGAAAAAAAAAATGTAGTAATTAATGCTCCTGTTAGTAGTAATAATGTTAATAATACATTGATTAATAACCCACACAATAGTTCTTTTGTTGTCCCTACTATTACTAATCCTCCTATGCCTATTCCGACTGTAGTTAAAAGCCAGCCAGTAAATAAACCACAAAATAATAATTATTTTGATGATATTCCACCGGCAGAAATGGAAGATTATGGTATGCCTTCTCCTGCTAATAGTAGAAATAAAACAGAAAGTTCTAATTTAGGTAATAATGTAAGTATTATAGATAATTTAGAAAAAAAAGAAGAAAACGAAACAATTAAAAAAGAAGTCCTCCGCCTTTTCCCAAAAGCAACTTTTGTAGGTAGTGAAAATATAACAAAAATTAGCTAAATAAGAACAATTACTTAGTTATAATTGTTCTTTCAACGATATGGCTCAAAAACTTCTTTTGGTAAACTATCAAGAAATAGTAAATGCTTATTTAATTTCACAAAATCTAAAAGTTTTGTAAAAATATTCACTTGATAACCTAAATTAGGCTCTCTTTTAAAAATAATATCTAAAAAGTATTTAATAACTAAGAAATATGGTAGGAAAGTATCTCTATACTCCTCAGGAGTTTCTAATAATATATTCATCTCGGTATTATTTTCATAATACTCTTTTAAAAAGCCAATTGACTTTGCTTCTTTAAAAGAGTATCTATCTATGATTTTATCATGATGAGCTACCAAATTACGAATTACTTTTATATCTCTTAATAAATTTAACAATGATTTGCTTTTTAAATTAAAAAACTTACTAAAATTTTCTTCACATACTAAATAATTTGAAGAATTTTTACCTTTGCTAATAAGAGAATATAAATCTATTAATGTACCAAAATCAAAAGATTCTAAAGCTACCCATGCGGGAGGATAACAACCACATGATATTCTTTTAGGTTCTCTAAATTCTTATTTTTTTTAATCTCTATATTGCATGCTTTACAAGGAAATTTAACCTCTTTATAATCACAAAAACAATTAGAAAATTTATAATCTAGCTCATTATTATCATGTTGTTCTATATAGTAAGAAATATGAACATTAGAATCATTCTCTACACTATCTTCCATCTTCTTAAGATATAATTTCTTCTTTTTATCATATTTTTTACCTAAGATATTAAAAAAATTAACATCTTTATAAAAGAAAAGACTTTTTTTAGAAAAACAATAAATGAGTTGGGTTCTTAGGATCACCTCTATTTCTTTTAAAACTTCATACAAAATTGCTTGAAATTCTGAATCTTTATTATACAGATGAACTAAATCTTCAAATTTATATTCTTCTTTATAAATATTTTTATTAGTATCTTCAACAAAAGGAAACCTATAAGAAATTAAGCGATAATAAGATATTCTACTTAGAATATTTTTAGCATATTCTTCATTTTCAATAATTAAATTTCTCTCTTTTAAAAGATTAATTTGCTCTTCTATAGATAACCAAGTTTTTTTTATCAGAATTATTGCTTTGAGACATTCTTTATTTTACATAGTAAAAAAGGGAGATAGTAATTTCTTACATCTCTCCCTTGACCTTACCTCGTCCGAGTATTATGTTTATTATCGCATAATAAACATAAAAAACAAGAAAAATTATCAAAAATAACATTACTATTTATTAATATTACGAATCTCTCAATAAAAACTATACTTATCTACACAAATTAAATATAGATTCTACTAATACATTTCGTTAAGTTCTACTCTTTATATAAAAAAATAAGGAGATAAAATATTTATCTCCTTTAAGTTAAAAACTATTGCCTACTTTTTACCTATTTATTTGATTATTAGTTATCTATATAATAACAAATATTTCAGCATATTGCAATCATAAATTGCACAAAAAAACAACTTATATTGTTGAGAGTTTCACAAGCATTAGAAAAGATATGATTTTATAAATAAAAAGTTCCTTTATTGACACTAGCCCAAGTTGTATAAAAATCATTAAAATGTAACTCTTGCGAATCTTTTAAAAAATCTACAATATCTCCTATAGCAGAATTATAAGTATCAAGCCTAATCTTACCTGCATGTAGCATGTACCTTAAATAAACAAGATAGGTATTTAAAACATCAGTTTCACAATAATCTCTAATTTCTTTTAATTGTTTATTATCATACATTGGTGAAACTAGTGAGCCATCAACTCCAAATTTACCCGGAAAATCTAAAATACTACAAACTTCATTTAATTTAATTCTAGCCGATAAACCAAAATCTGAAAGCACATCTAGTAAATCGCAATGCCAATCGCTTGAAAACCTTTTAGAGTATCCCTCATATTTATTACCAGAATTATGGTAAAAATTTCCAGTAATTCCGTATTTCATTGCTCGGTATTTTAGAACTGGAATATCAAATGTTCGCCCATTAAAACTAACAATTTTAGGTTTTAACTTATCAATAGTTGCAAAAAAACCTTTAATTAGATCTTTCTCAGTAGAGCCTTCAACCCCACCTGAACGGATTTCTTTAAATTTAATAACTTCTTGTTCTTCATTGTTGTATTCAATGCTGGCAATTAAAAAACTGATAGCTACAACCTTATGGAAAGGCTGTCTTAGAAAATCATTTTTACCATCAGTAATATTAAGATGATACTGCCTAAGAGCCTCTCTTCTTTTTTCTATATCAGATAAATCTTCAGTATTATCTATTAAATTAAAAGCTACCTCATCGTCAGGGATGGTTTCAATATCAAAAACAAAAAGATTTTTCGGCTCAAAAAATTTCATAAGAACTATACTAAACTACCATCTAAAAATTAAGTTAGCTCCTAAAGAATATATAGGCTGACTATTAGCCATATATCTTGACTTAGCTTGTAAATCAAGACCTATAGCTTTATATATTGGTAAATCGTACCCTACTCCAAGAGTATAAGACATTCCCCAATCACAAGTAATTAAAGTATTACAAACCGCATTTAGGCTATTTAATTTATCTAAAGAAGAACTATCAAATCTACCTTGAGCATCATTGATAAATCTATCTAAATTACCACTATTTAATAAACCTTTAATTTTTTCTGGAGTATCCACTTGCGAGATTAAATCGGTATTACCTGGTAAAATTTGGTTAATTAAATCTACTAAATCGCTAGGATTCTTACTTAAAGAATTAATTGTATTTATAAAATCAGGGTCATTAATTAAATCTTGTGGAGATTTACCGCTATCAATAATAGAGGCTAAATGGGCTAAATCTTTTAACGATCCCCTTACTTTAGCTCTTAAGCCATAGCCAACACCACCGATAAAGTATAAACCTCTTGGTTTACCAACATCATACATAAGAGTAAGAAAACCATTAGTTGTTGAAGTAAATCCTTTAATTTTATCTATATCTCTATAAAGATTATTAAAATCAGCTTCACTAGCAAAACTTCTTACTTGACTAATTTTACCCCAATTACCACCCTTATAGCTATAAAGACCTTGCTCTAAGGATGCTCCTATAATAAGTTGTTTAATAGAAAAAAGACTAAAATCTAAATTACTAATACTTCCTTTAGCCCCTTCGCTACTAGACATAGCATTACCAAATCTAATATAGTTGCCTTTATAATTAACAGGAGTTTTTTCCTCAGTATTAACATTTTTAACATTACTAATAGAAACCGAAACCTCAGCTTCTGGAATTGAATCTTTAATAACTTCTATTGCTTTTTCTTTTACCTCTTCTATGTGTTGCGATGAACTACTAGAAATATCTGGATCTTTAGTATTATCATCAGCTTGCAATACTGCAGTTAAAGAAAAAAAAGTAAAAAACAATATAGAATATTTCAACATAAGCAACTCTTATTTAAGATTAATGATATTGCCACCATCTATAGTAGCCACTAAGTTATAATCACTGCTAAATACAACTAAATTAGCAATATAACCTTTTAAAACTCTACCAAGTTTACTAACTCCCAATGCATTTGCTGGATATAAACTTGCCATTTTTAAACTTTCAGATAGTGGTAAATTAACTTTTTCTACAGCATTAGCAATAGATTCCATCATATTAATATTAGCTCCAGCTAGTGTGCCATCTTTATTAACATACTTATCACCTTTTACATATACTAACTGATCGGCAAAACGGAATTCTTTCATATCCGTTCCCATTGGAGTAGCCGCATCGGTTACCATATATAGTTTTTCTTTTTTGATTTTAGCAACTAAGGCTACAGAGGCAAAATCCACATGATTCCCATCAATAATAATCCCAGCATGGACTGAATTAGAATTTAAAACTGCTCCTACCACATTAGGATTTCTCCCTTCAAAAGGAGACATAGCATTAAAAAGATGGGTAGCAAGAGAAATCCCAGCATTTACACCAGCTATTGCCTGTATATAATTAGCATTACTATGCCCGATAGATACTTTAACTCCACCATCAACTAATTGCTGAATTTTAGCAACATCATTTTCTTCAGGTGCTAAAGTAAGTTTTATTGGAATTTTTTTAGCAAATGATACAAAAAAATCTACCATTTCACTGGAAATTGCTTTCATATGAACAGGATTATGAATTCCCTTTTTTATTTTAGAAATATAAGGACCTTCAATATGTACTCCAATAATATTATGGGGATATTTTTCATGCATTAAAGTAGCCGTTTCTACAGCTTTTTTAACATCGCTTTCACTTGCTGTAATTAAAGTTGGTAAAAAGCTAGTTGTACCACAACTAAGATTAGTTTTAAGCATAATTTCTATGGTTTCTGGCGAAATACTATCGTTAAACAATACCCCACCACAACCATTAATTTGTAAATCTATAAAACCTGGAGCGATAATATTATCACCATAATTAATAAGCTCTATATTGCCAATATCTTCTAAAGCAATAATATCTTTGATTTTATTATTATCAATTATGATTGCTTTATTGCTTTGAAAGGCTTCACCATCAAAAACCTTTTTTGCTGTAATTGCATAAACCATAAAGAACTCCTATTTATAAATATATTACCATAAGTTTTTTATTTACATAAATCTTCTATGTAAGAATACTCATCTTCAAAATCTTTAAAGAATCTATAAGTTTTAACCTTAAGTTCACTTGCAGCATCTTCATCTACCACTATTAAGGCTTTTTGGTGCATTTGCAATACTGATACTGGCCACTGATGAGTAATGGGACCTTCTAAACAATGCTGTAAAGCTAAGGCTTTTTTTACACCAGTCATCATAATTAAAACTTCTTTAGAATCTAAAAGAGTTTGAATACCAACAGTAATTGCTTTTTTAGGAACTAAGTTAATATCACCACCAAAGAATCTAGCATTGGCTTCAATAGTGTTTTTGTTTAATTCTTTATCACGAGTTCTTGAAGAAAACGAAGAAAATGGTTCGTTAAAAGCAATATGTCCATTTTCACCAACACCACCAATAAATAAATCAACTCCACCAGCAACTTTAATTTTTTCTTCATATTCACGACAAAACTTTTTAATATCAGCAGCATTACCATCAGGAATATTAATATTTTTCTTATTCATATCCACATGATTAAATAAATGCTCGTGCATAAAAGTCCAATAGCTTTCTTTATGATCTCTTGGTAAACTAATATATTCATCCATATTAAAAGTTGTAATATGTTCAAAGCTAACTTCTTTCGCCTTATAAAAAGCTACAAGATTTTTATATAAATCAACCGCTGTACCACCAGTTGGTAATCCTAAAACAAAATTAGATTCACCTCCAACAAAACAATCTTTAGGGTTGAAGTCTTTCAACCTTTCTTTAACATAAGTTGCTGTCCATAAACCAACATTTTTAGTAATAATCAATCTCATAACTTAATTCCTTTTATCTTTCATAAAACAATATAAAAACTCTATATTCTTAGGCTTATATTAAGAGCATAAAAACAAATGCGACAATATACAAGCCAAAAATATAGAGTTTTTACTTAATTATTTATTCATTACAGCCTTAATTCTATTAGCCACATGCTCAACCTCAGGACCAATAATAACTTGGAAACTGCCTTTAACTCCCTTAACAACTCCTTTAGCTCCTAATTTTTTAAGGGCTGATTCGTTGATAAGATTAACATCTTTAATATCTAATCTTAATCTTGTAGTACAGTTATCAAGTTTAATAATATTTTCTGTACCACCTAAAGCTGCAAGGAAATTTGCTCCTTGATGTTCAGTATCAATTACCATATTTGATGGTTGATTTTCGTCTTCGCTTTCATCTTCACGACCTGGAGTTTTAATATTAAACATTTTAATACCAAAATAGAAGATAACAAAGTAAAGAACAAAATATACAAGCCCTACTGGAATTAACATCCAACCATTTCTACCTAAACCATAAGAAAGAACATAGTCAAATAATCCTGCAGAAAAAGTAAATCCTAGTTTAACATCAAGCATATTCATAATAACTTGAGAAACACCTGTTAAAATGGCATGCACTACATATAATGGGAAAGCTAAGAACATAAAACTAAATTCTAATGGTTCGGTAATACCAGTTAGAAAAGCAGTAAATGATGCTGATAACATAATCCCTGCAATATATTTTCTTTTTGTAGATTTTGCTAATAAAGTCATAGCAAGAGCTGCACCTGGTAATCCAAACATCATAACTGGAAAGAATCCTGTCATGAAAGAACCTGCTGTTTGATCACCAGCAAAGAATCTCCATAAATCACCGTGTTTAACAACTTCAACACCATTTTCAATAACAGTGTAATCACCAAATTGAAACCATACTAAAGAGTTTAAAATATGATGAAGTCCTGTAGGGATAAGTAATCTGTTAGCTACACCATATAAGAATAAACCAACACTTCCAGAACCAACTATCCAATTACCAAAACCTGAAATCGCCCATTCAACTGGAGGCCAAACATAGCTAAATACAAAAGATAAAATTATTGCAGCTAACCCTGTAATTATCGGGATAAATCTAGTTCCACTAAAGAAAGCTAAATAGGTTGGAAGAGCAAGCCCTTTATATCTATTATAAAGCACACCAGCTACAACCCCCATAAGAATCCCGCTTAGTACTCCCATATTTGCTTCAGGTAATAAAATTTTAAGTGAAGAAACAAATATAGCATGCCCTACGAATCCTGCTAAGGCTGATGCACCATGATTATCGTTAGCAAAACCAACAGCTACCCCAATGGCAAATATTACAGGAAGATTATCAAAAACTGCCCCTCCTGCAGCACTAATAAATGCAATGTCTAAAACATCTGGTTGTCCTATTCTTAGTAAAATACCTGCAATAGGTAAAACAGCGATAGGAAGCATTAAAGCCCTACCTAACCTAATAAAAAAAGCACCAATTCCCATGGGTTTTTCCTCTCTATTTTAATTTTAATTTAGTTTATAACTATAAAGAACATATACAGATTATAACAATCTTCTTATAATTATACCTCATAATGTAAGAATAAGACAACATAAAATTTTGCATTAAGTTGTATTATTAAATAAATTAAAAAAATAGATTATTCTTATAATGTTTTAAGTTAAACATAGTAAAAAGAATTATCTCTACCATATAAAATATATATAAGATAGTAAGTGTTTAGAACTATTTTAGAGAGTAATTAATTATTAAGATAAATCTACCTGATTTTTACAGATAGATTTATCCTATTAACAACTTAGTTTTAACTAGCTAGCAAAGAACTCTTTTTGCACTAAAGCAATAACATCTTCTGATGATTCCATCTCTAAGGCTTTATTAGCTACTTCTACACATTTTTTATAAGATAGCTTTCTTACCAGAGCTTTAACATCAGGGATAGACTTCATTGAGGTAGAAAGTTCATCAATACCTAAACCAATTAATATAGGAATAGACTCTACTTCAGAAGCCATTGCTCCACAAACTGCTGTAGGCTTACCGTGTTTTAATCCGCCATCAACTGTAAGTTTAATTAATTTTAATAAAGCTGGATTAAGGTTTTTTAATCTAGCAGTTAAATTAGGATTCCCTCTATCCATAGCCAAAGTATATTGAGCTAAGTCGTTAGTACCAATTGAGAAGAAATCTACATATTTTGCCATTCTATCAGCAATAAGAGCAGCGGATGGAACTTCTATCATTGTACCAATTTCTACTTTTTCTTTAATTCCTAACTTAGCCATCTCTGCCATAATCATTTCTTTAGCTTTAACAACTTCAGAAATTTCAGCAACCATTGGAATCATTATTTTGCAAAGCATTAAAGGTTTTACTTTAAGGATAGCTCTAACTTGGTTTAAAAATACTTCTGTATTGTTAAAGTAGTTTCTAACTCCTCTTAAACCCATAATTGGATTTTCTTCTTCACCAATTTTTACAAAAGATAAAGGCTTATCACCACCAACATCCAGAGTTCTTAAGGTTACACTACCACCTTGCATAGCATCAACCGCATATTGATACAACTGATGTTGCTCTGCAACACTTGGTTCAGTAGGAGTATTAAAGAATAAAAATTCAGTTCTTAATAAACCAACTCCTTCACCACCTAATTCAAAAGCCTTGTGAGCTTCATTACCGTTAGAAACATTACCTTTAACTTTAATGGTTCTGCCATCTGTTGTAGTAGCTGGCAATTTAGCATTAGAAACATTTTCGGCTTTAACTTTTTCTAGTTTTTCACTTTTAGATTTAATTTCTTCTAATTTTTGCGAATTAGGATTAACAGTAAGAGAACCCTCATTAGCATCTAAAATTAATGGCATATTATTTTTAATACCTAAAACGGCTTTACCTACAGCTACAAGGGCAGGAATTCCCATATTTCTTAAAATTAAAGAAACATGCGAAGTAGCTGAACCTAAAGCTAATACCACACCTTTTACATTATCGTCTAGCTGAGCTAAATCTGAGGGAACAAAATCTTCTGCTACAATAATACTATTAACAGGATAAGAGATTCGCTCTTCTTTAACTCCTAAAATATTGTAAATAACTCTTCTTTCTAAATCTTTAAGGTCAGCAACTCTTTCAATTAAAAGAGCATCTTTAGTTGATTTTAAAATTTCTATACTATTATTAACTGAACTTCTCCAAGCAAAAGCTGCTGTTTTGCCTTTTGCTATAACTTCTTTAGCAAAATCAAATAACATTGGATCATCTAAAATAGTTAAATGAGCAGAAAAAACTTCAACCTTAGTTGTTTGTTTTAATGATTTAGCTTTTTCTATATCAGCTGTTAAAGTTTTTCTAACATTTACTAAAGAATCCTCTAAAGTTTTTAACTCATTAGAATTTTTAGAGTTTTCTTCTACTGCGATTTCTTCTTTTTTAACAATAAAAGCCTGACCGATAAATAAACCAGGAGCAGCTAAAACTCCACTTAACAAAGCTTCTTTAGAAAAATCTACATTAATATTTTTTTCTGCTTTAACCTCAGGTGCTGAACTAGCTACTGAGCTTTTTTTTTCAGCCTCACCATGTCCTTCAGCTTCACCAAGTCCTGCAATTATATCGGCAGAAATTTCAGCTACAGCTTTTGCAGCATCATCACCTTTAGCTACTACTTTAACTTTATCGTTTAATTTTAAACCTAAACCAAGAATTGCTACCACACTTTTAGCATTAGCTTTTTTTTCACCTGCAACCAATTCTACTTGCGAACTATATTTATTAGCCATTTGCAAAATTCTTGAAGCTGGACGAGCATGAACTCCTGTTGGATTTATAATAGTTAATAAATCGGAAGAAACTTCGCTTGATTTAACCTCTTGTGGAGCAGGCTTAGCTTCTACAGCTGGAGATTCTTTCTCACCTTTTGAACCAAAAAGTTTAGAGAAAAATCCACCTTTAGAAGAACCTTGCGAATCTTGTGAACTAATTGTAAAAATTTCTTCACCATCAGAAATATTTTGATTAGTATTTTTTACTAAAGTTGTTTTATCGGTAGCATTGGTTATAAGCATAATAACATCGTATGCTGGAGCATTTTTAGAGATAAAATCAAAATCCACTCCTAGTAGCTTATCGCCCTTTTTAACTTTTTGTCCTATCGTAATAAAAGACTCAAAACCTTTTCCCTCTAGGCTAACAGTATCAATACCTGTATGAATTAATAACTCATAACCTTCATTGCTTAAAATTGATACAGCATGTTTTGATGAATGTAAAGTTTTAATCTCACCATCACAAGGAGCTACAACAAACCCTTTTGTTAGTTGCGGTCTAACAGCTATACCATCGCCTAACATTTTTTCAGCAAAAACAGGGTCAGCAACCTGTTCTATTTGTATAATTTGTCCTGCAATTGGAGAAAAGATCTTTTCATTTTTCATAATACAACAATCCTTTAATTAACTAAACACTCGTATTGCAGATTATAGCACAAAACAATGTTTTATTTCAAACAAAAATAGTTAGTGTAATTTTTTTTTTACTTTTAAGAAAAATTGCTATAATATATTGTATGGTGTTTTTTATTAAGATTTAACTACTGCTAAAAGGATTCTAACATTGAGAGAATACAATAACTACCCCAAGAACGAAATTGTTGAAGTTAAAAAACCTAAACTATATTTATTAACTTCAAAAGCAGTTAATCTTATCGCTGTTTTTGTTGCCTGTGTGAGTGTTTCTACTTTTTTTGCTACAAGATATATCGGTCTAGGTGATATTTTCTTTTCAGCTAATGCTCTTAGTACTATGTTAGCTGTTGCTATTTTAGTAGTAATTTTAGAAGTTTACGATAAAAAAAATGCTATTAAAGCCTTTATGGCAGGTAGTTATGCTATCCTTTTAATCTTTTTTATATCAGCCTTTATTCCTGATTTTAACCCAGTACCAATTGGTTATTATGAATCTTCTTTTATAAATTTTCACCAAAAGATTTTACTTTGTGTTTTTGTATCTTATATAGCTTCGTTTTTATTATGTATAAAAGTATATTTATATATGAAAAATGAGTTTAATATTCCTTATTTATGGATAAAAGCCACACCAGCAATTGCTCTTTCACAAATACTTTATACCATGATTTACTATTTTATTTATCATGGTTTTGATAATTTAGAAGTTGTTTCTATTGATATAAAAAACGAACTATATTTAAAATTCTTTATGTTAATTGTTTGTATTTTAATTATATATTTTATAATTAGCGGTATTAGAAGTGGTTTTTTTGATTTAGCTAAAAATATTTTTCCTTCACATAATGATAATCATTACACTGATGATTCTGATCATAGTAATATAAAAAGAGCTATTTATGAAGCTGATAATCATCACGAAGATTTAGATTCACATTATTCTAGCCCTCTTTATTTAGAAGATTACTCTAGAAAAAGAAGTAAAAGACGTCTTCCTGATTTCTCTGAAGAAGGTGATCGTGGTCATAGAGAGTATCATGATGATAATCATCATACTGAAGAAGAATATCTTCCAAGAAGCCACAGAAATTCTGGTAATGGATATTCTAATCACGAGCATTCTGGAGATGAACATTTTGAAGAAAATGTTCAACCAAGAAGAAATAATAGAAGAGCGGCAAGCCGTAGAGATAGAACAGCTTCAGGTTCTCACCAAAACAATACACCTCAATCTAGTAATATTAACAGAAGCAGATCTGCTTCTGGTCGTGCTCGTAGTGGAAATACTCCGCATCAAAATAGATTCGCTAATCAAGAAATTAATGGCAATATACCTATGCAGCAAGTAGGTGAAATAGGTGGTAAACCAAGATTTAGAGCTGCTGCAAATAATTTAGCTTCTTCTAATCATTCGGGAAACAATGACAATTCTTTTTCTTCAGGAAGGAATAATTCTTTCGGAGGAAATTCTTTTGGAAATGGAGGGAATGGATCTTTTGGGCAAAGCTCAATGAATCATGGAACAATGAATTCAAACGGAGGAAGAATCACACCAAGATCTTCACAATCTTTCTTTGTTAATAATTTAACTACAAATAAAACAAATAGTTTTAGTAGTTCTATGAATAGAAATAGTTCTTGGAATCGTAGATAAAGATTAAAACAAAATTAATTAAAATTAAAACAGGTAAGTAATGGCTAATATTATGCAAATGATGAAGAAGGCACAAGAATTACAAAATAGTATGTCTTCTATGCAAAATGAAATTAAAGAATTAACATTTGATACTACCTCAGGTGGTGGTTTAGTTAAAATGACTATGAACGGTAATTACGATATAATCAGTATTGAGATTGATGATTCTATAATTGATGTAGCCGAAAAAGTTTTAATTACAGATTTAATTGTAGCTTGCTATAACGACTTAAGAAGAAAAGTTCAGGAAGAAACTGAAAAAAGAATGAAAGAACTAACTGCAGGTTTACCAATTCCTCCAGGTATGAAAATTCCAGGTTTGTTTTAGTTTTGTATTAATTATACATCAAAGATATCTAAGAAATTTTTAATTCTAGTGTATAACTTCTTAGGTATTTTTTTCAATTTTAATATTAATCACACTGTAGCAAAATAATCTAACTTTCAAGACAAAGTAAAAACAAGTATTTCTTTGCTCTTTTGACAAGATTGTATCTTTTATGTATAATTTCCTATTTTAAAAGTAATAAATATATGTATCTATTTTAAGCTGGCTATGGCTATGATATTTATTATTTTGCTAATCTAAGGAATTTTTATTTTGGATAATCAAAGCACTACTACTACAACTTCTATTATTTCTACCCCTAAAAGTAAAGTTATAGCTTTATTACTGTGTTTTTTTCTAGGAACATTAGGAATTCATAATTTTTATTTAGGAAATACTGGAAAAGGAATAATTCAGCTTGCAATAACTATATGCTTAGGGTGGACTTACTTCCCTATGATTATTATTGGTATATGGATATTTATAGAATTTTTTATAATTTTATTTAGTAGCGATTTAGGAAGCTCAAAAAAAATTATTACTGTTTCTACCACTACTACTAAATAATATTAAATTTTATTTGGCATTGTTTTTTATTTCCATATAATATTATATAGGTAAAGAAATAACAAAATCATAAAGATGATGTATAACAATATTATAGAAAATAACCTCTTACTTTTGGGAAGGTTGCAGGGCATTGGTTCTCGTTCTTCACGAAGAATTCTATTTGATTTAATGAAGAAAAAAGAAGGATTACTTAAACCTTTAATTACCTCACTGCAAGAGTTATATGAAAGTATCGCTCCTTGTGAGGAATGCTTTAATTTAGATACCTCTAATCCTTGCCATATTTGTAGTAATCCTAAAAGAGAAAAAAATATCATTTGCATAGTAGAAGATATCTCAAGCCTTTGGGCAATTGAACGAGCTAGTGAAAAAACTAATTCTTACAATGGGCTTTATTTTGTGCTAGGTGGGACTCTTTCAGCAATGAAAGGTGCAACTCCTGAAACTTTGAAAATCCCTAAATTAATGGATAAAATTACCAATCAAGAAATTAATGAAGTTATTTTAGCGACCTCTGCCACTAGTGAGGGCAGAATTACTGCTGATTATATTAGTGGACTTATCCCAGATAATATTAAAGTTTCTACCTTAGCACAAGGTATTCCAATGGGTGGTGAGATTGATTATTTAGATGAAATAACTCTCTCCACTGCTATTAATTTAAGAACTAATAGGTAATACGATGATATTAAGTGTTGTTTCCTATCCTAATGATATTTTAAAACAAAAAGCCAAGCCTATCTTAGAAATAACTCCAGAAATTAAAAAACTCTCTGAGGATATGTTAGATACCATGTATGCTAATAAAGGTATAGGTTTAGCCGCTAATCAGGTAGGGATTTTATTACGAATTATTGTAATAGATTTACAAGAAGAAGAGCCATTTAACCCAATAGTTTTGATTAATCCTGAGATTATAGAAAAATCAGAGGAGTTAGAAGAAGGTAATGAGGGTTGCCTTTCAATTGTTGGTATATCTGCTACAGTTAAAAGATTTGCTCAAGTAAAAGTTGCCTATACTAATTTAAATGGTGAAAAAGAAATTATACAAGGGAGTGGATTATTGTCTGCCTGCCTGCAACATGAAATAGACCATTTAGATGGTATTCTTTTTATAGATAGAATATCTAAGCTAAAACGTGGTATGCTAATTAAAAAGTATAAAAAATCGCAAGAAGAAAAAGAAGATAACTAAATGAAAATATGCTTTATGGGGACCCCAACCTTTGCCTCCAAATCTTTAGAAGCAATATTAAATGCTGGCTATAATGTAGAAGTCGTTTACACTCGCATACCAAAACCAGCAGGTAGAGGCAATAAAATTATTACCTCTGCCGTTTATGATTTAGCTATGGATAAAGGAATAGAAATTCAAACTCCTAAAAGTTTAAGAAAATCTAAGGAAAACCAAGAGAAGTTTTTATCGTATAATTTTGATTTAGTAATAGTTGCCTCTTATGGTTTAATTCTTCCTAAAACTATAATAGATGCTCCAAAATATGGTTGCTTAAATATTCATGGTTCACTATTACCTAAATGGCGGGGAGCTTCGCCAATTCAGATGGCAATTGCCAGTGGCGATAAAACTACTGGTATAACCATCATGCAAATGGATGAAGGCTTAGATACTGGTGATATGCTTTTAAAAAAAGAAATTCCTATTACAAACAGTACAACATTCTTAAGTTTGTATGAAGATTTAACTAAAATTGGCAGTAAATTAATCGTAGAAACCCTGAATTTATTACAACAAAATAAACTAATTAAAGAAAAACAAGATGATACTCTATCTACTCTAGCACCTATTTTAACTAAAGAAGATGGGTTATTAAACTTTAATGAAACTGCTTTACAGATTAATCAAAAAGTAAGAGGATTTAACCCTTTTCCTTCCACTTATTTTAATTATAAAGATGAAATTATCAAGGTATTAGAATGTGAAGTAGTTAATAATGTAGATACTTATTATACCTGTGGTGAGATTATTAACAAAAATAATAAAGAATTACTAATTGCTTGTAAAGATAGTATAATAAAAATTAATAAACTGCAAAGACCATCTAAAAAACCACTATTAACAGAAGAGCTATTAAAGGGGTTTGTATTTGAAGATGGCTATATTATTAAGTAAGTGCTATCGGTAAATTATTAGGTAAAGTTATGAAAAAAATATCCGCTCTATTATTATTTTTGTTTTTAGCTTCTTGTGTACTTATTGCTCCTAACCAAAAAGATAAACTCATTAATAGAGACCTAACTTTAGTTGTAGATAATCGTCTTCCTCAAAAAAATTTACCTTTTATACTAATAAAAGCCGATGGGAGAGTTTCTGGCTCAACTGGTTGTAATAGAATAGTAGGCACAGCTGCTTTTGGCAACACTGGTGAGGTAATTTTTAGAAATATTGCCATTACTAGAATGTTGTGTATCCAAGAAAGTAGCAATGACTTAGAGCAATACTTTGTAGACGGACTAAATAATACCCTGTTCTACTTTATTAATGAAGACACCGTTTATTTTTTAGATAAAAATCAAGATAAAATCTTTGCTTTAAAAATTAGGGAGTAATCTTTAGAGCAACTCTGGTTCACTTTTTTAATTAATCTAAATAAACTTTCTATATTAACACAATCAGTATTATAATTTTTTTCATCTTTTTCTGGTAATTTTAGTTGTACACAAATTGTATACAACTAAAATTTTTATTCATCCACTAAGATTCTTACATACTAGCTAAAAGTTTATCCCATAGTTTAACTGATAAATCTTCGCCACTCATATTTAATATGCTTCTTACACCAGTTGGTGAGGTTACATTAATTTCTGTCATGTAGCCATCTATTACATCAATACCTACAAAAAACAATCCTAATTCTTTTAAGCGACTACCAATAGCTTTACAAATTTCCATATCTCTTTCTGTAATAGCAGATTCCTTAGCACTACCACCAACTGCTAAGTTAGAGCGGATTTCACCTTCTGCCGGAATTCTGGCAAAACCACCAGCAAATTCACCATCTATTAAAATAATTCGCTTATCACCATATTTAACATTTTCTAAGAATTCTTGTACCATAACTTGTTCTTTAAAAGTATGTAAAAAATATTGAATGATTGGCTTAACATTAACATCTCCTTTTTGTAAAAAGAACACATCTGACCCTGCATTGCCATATAAAGGCTTTATTACCACTCGTCCATTTTCTTCTAGAAATTGATTAATTGTATCATAATCTGAGGTAATAATTGTTTTTGGCATATATTTATAAAATTCGGTTACCAGTAATTTTTCAGGAGAATTTCTTACACTTGCTGGATTATTAACAATTTTTACTTTATCCATAATTTTTTCTAATAAAAAGGTAGAGGTAATATAAGCCATATCAAAAGGTGGGTCTTGTCTTAAAAAGATAATATCAAAATCTTCTAAATTTTTAAGCTCACTTTCATTATGTTTAATAGGAATTTCACCCTCTGCTACTTTATTAACATCAAGAACTTGATTAATCTTACAAACTCTTGCTACAACTTTTTCTTCCACCCATGAAACCGTATTTGGAGTATAAAAATATACTTCCAGCCCTCTATTATAGGCTTCCATTATAAAAAGATAAGTGCTATCACCTTTAAAATTTAATTTTTCAAGGGCATCCATTTGAAAGGCTACTTTAAGATTTTTATTAGTCATGATTTTTTTCCTAATTTATAATTTAATTTATATTTCTTGAAGTCATATTTCACTCCAGGCATTTTCTATATGATTAATTGCCTTTTCGCCTAGCAAAATAGCATCAAATCGCAGATAGTAATTTTTATATTTTTCATTATTTTGTTGAAACAAAAGCAAAGTATTTTGAATCCTTTGTCTTTGCTTATTGCTAATAACATAAGGTAGATCATCTTCATTTGAGCGATATTTTACCTCTACTGCTACCAATACATCATCTTTTTCTGCCAAAATATCAATTTCACCTACATTGGTTTTATAATTCATAATAACCACCTTATAGTCTTGTTTTTTTAAATATTTAGCAGCCTTTTGTTCGTAAGACTTTCCTAAGCTATAGCTGGTTTTTATATTTAATAATTTCATCATAAATTATATTCTTATTAATATTAGTAATTGCCGATAAACTCTTCGCTACATTTTTAGTAGATTCCATTGCATTATCTTTTAAATATGTAGAAATTAATTCTTGGAGACTATCTATACTATATGTTTTTTCCATAGGATAACAAAGCACAACAAACTCCCCTCTTGGCTTATTATTTTCATAAAACTCTATAAGATTAGCAAGAGTATCTTTTTTAACTTCTTCATAAAGTTTACTAAGCTCTTTAGCTACTACTACTTCCTGATTATCACCAAAAACCTCTAGCATATCTTGTAAAGTATTAAGAATTCTATTTGGGGATTCAAAGAAAATTAAAGTAGCCTCGCTATCTTGATATTTTTTAAAAATATCTTTTTTCTTGCTGGCAGATTTATCTAAAAAACCCAAAAATAAAAATCTATTAGTAGGAAGGCTAGAAAGAGTTAAAGCAATAATTGGTGAACATACTCCACCAATAGCCTCAACTTTAATATTTTTTTGCCTAGCCTTATGCACCAAAAGATAACCAGGGTCAGAAATTAAAGGAGTCCCAGCATCTGAAATAAGAGCAATATTATTGCCATCTTCTATAAGATTAATGATACTTAAGGTTTTATCATTTTCATTATAATTATTATAGCTAATTAACTTTTTAGAAATCCCCAAGTGTTGTAGCAATTTGCTTGATACCCTTGTATCCTCACATACAATAATATCCACACTTTGCAAGGTCTTAATTGCCCGTAGTGTAATATCATCTAGGTTTCCAATAGGGGTAGAAACAATATAAAGAGTACCTATCATGTTTTTAAATCTTTCATTTTAATTAGTATTATAATATAATATTCACTTATAAAAAAATAATTAATAGGTATACTTTAAAAATGATTAAAAAATTAACAATATTTTTTCTGTTATGTTTTTTAAGTTCATGTAGCTTTGTTTTTGATTCTATAAAAGTAGGACCAGTTGCTGAACCCACATACAATGTAGCTGTTTTGCTTCCACTTAGTGGAAAGTATGCTAATGTGGGGGAATCTTTACTTAATACAATCCATCTTGCTTATAGTCAAAATCCTAATAAATATATTGTTTTAAAAGTATACGATACTCAAAACGACTCCTTTTCAGCTAAAGATATTGCTCAAAAGATTTTAGACGATAACAACAAAGCAGTTATTGGTCCTATTTTAGGCAATGAATCTCTACAAATTGCTAAAATCCTTGAAAAGCAAGATATTCCAGTATTCACCTTTTCTAATGATATTAGCATAATTAATCAAGTATCTAATCTTTATACTTTATCTTTAATTCCAATCATGGAAATAGAAAGTTCTATAGATTATGCTAGCAATAATTTAAAAAGCAAAAATTTTGCTGTACTTGTACCTAATAATAAGTATGGTGAAGTAATGATGGCAGGAATTAAACAATCTTTAGAAGATAGAAACCTAAATTTAGTAAGAGCAGTATCGTACCCTACAACAACTGCTAGATTAACCCCATATCTTAAAAAATTATTACCTAAAACAGAATTATCTAAATATGAAAAAATTAGTAGACAACTAAATGATAGAGTTGAAGTTTTAGATAAAGATGGCAATGCTATTACTAAAATTCCTGATGCTAACTTAGACTTTGATACTTTGATAATTGCCGATTTTGGACCAAGAGTTGCTGTTGTGGCTTCGCACCTACCTTCGCTTGGAATAAATCCTAATTCTTTAAAAATTATTGGTTTAAGTAATTGGGATACTCCAGAAATTTCTACTAACTCTCTCTTACAGAATGCTTATTTTTCTACCTTAAATGATTTTGAAAATACTATTTTTGCAAAAAAATATCAAGAATACTATGGAAAATCTCCTAATTTACTTGATGTCGCCGCTTATGATAGTGTAATTACAATTATGTCTTTAGTATATAAAGATACTGATGGTAATTTGGTAAATAATTTTACAGAGGATCAAATTACTTCTATTAAATTAACAGGATTCGCTGGAAAATTCATTATAAGTAAAGATCATACCAGCAGAAGAAACTTTACCATCAGACAAATCAATAATGAGAAAGGTGGTACAGTTATTATTAAAGAAAACTTAAACCTAGATAATTTTGTAAAAAATTATGATTACAGTCATTTGCTAATAGAAAAGGTAAAATAATTTTATCTATTCTATTAGTGAATACCACTTATTAAACTCCTTATAAAAACTAGACTTTTTTATCATTTGCGAATCCTTTTTCATTTAATATCATATTATAAGTATATTTAAAAACTATTTTTGATACTTTCAAAGAATTAATTTTACTTTTTTTTATCAAAACTAATATTTCATTTTTTATTAATATATCTCAGCAATTATCTACATTTCACTCTAAACAAAACCACATCGTTATTCATAATATTAATTTTAAAATACAATTTTTACTTGCATTATTTGTATTACTGATGTATATTATACATATATTAAATAAACAAACGAAATAAATAGTTTATTTAATTATATTTTTAACAATCTCAAAAGGAGAAAAAACTATGAAACAATGTGTTTTATACTATACTAGTTGGAATCAAGATTCTGAAGCTGATTTCAAACAATTATCAACTAAAGTAACCCATTTATTATTATCTTTTGGTCGCTTTATTGAAACTACACCTGGTAAATTTAAAATTGAAGGGTCTGATAACCTTTTAAAATACGGATTTACTAAACCTACAGATTTATATTGGTTAGAACCAGAATATTTAAAATGGACTCAATATAAAAAATTTAGAAGCGAAAACTCTACCAGTAATCCATTTAAAGTATTATTGGCTTTTGGTGGAGCTACTTACGGTAGCATGTGGGCTTCATTAAACAATTCTGCAAATGTTGAGCCTATAGCTAAAGCTATTGTAGACCTTTTAAATGTAGACTTCCCTGTTTATGACCGTAAAGGAAATTCAGGTGAATACTCACAAGTTGGCACTGTAAAATTAGATGGTGTAGATTTTGACTACGAACAAGATGGCAGACCAAGTACTACTCAAATGAATAATTTGGCTTTAGTAATTAATGCTATTAAAACAGCAAAACCAACTGCAGTAGTTAGTTTAACTGGCTACCATGTATCTGCTGATCCTGTATCTTGCTCTACTACTGCTGGTGCAGATTGTTCTTTTGTTGGCTCAGCTCATAGCGGTGAATTAATTCCTCTTTTAACTAACAGTAATCTTGCTAAATTAGATTTTTATAATCTAATGGCTTATGATGCTGGTCGTAATTACCCTTGGAAAATAGCTATGGCTAACCATGCTAAATATTTACCTGCTAAAAAAGTAATACTAGGTCTTACTTTAGGAATGCAATGGGACCCATCAAATAATTTCGTTGAGGATATGGCTGAACTTAAAAAAAGAGTTAAAGAAGAAGCAGCTCTACCTTATGGCGGAATTATGATTTGGGCTATGAAAGCTGATAATGGTTCTTGGACTACTGGCAATGAAATGATTAAAAAAATCAATGACTTGCTTAGTGTTTTTAATAACTAGATTAGCATTATTTTTAACAACCTCAAAAAGGAGAAAAAACTATGAAACGTTGTGTTTTATATTATACTAGTTGGAATCAGGATGGAGATGCTGATTTCACACAATTATCAACTAAAGTAACCCATTTATTATTATCTTTTGGTCGTTTTACCCAAGAGACAGATGGTAAATTTAGTATTGAAGCCTCTGATAACCTTTTAAAATATGGGTTTACTCAACCAGAAGACTTATATTGGTTAGAACCAGAATATTTAAAATGGACTCAATATAAAAAATTCAGAGATGAAAATTCTACCAGCAATCCCCTTAAGGTATTACTAGCATTTGGCGGTGCTACTTATGGTGATATGTGGGCTTCATTAGATAACATAGCTAATGTTGAGCCTATCGCTAAAGCTATTGTAGACATTCTAGATGTAGAATTCCCTGTTTATGATCGTGAAGGTGAAGAGGGAGAATTTTCACAAGTTGGTACTGTAAAATTAGATGGTGTAGATTTTGACTACGAACAAGATGGTAGACCAAGTACTACTCAAATGAATAATTTAGGTTTATTAATTAATAGAATTAAAGAAGCTAAACCAGATGCAGTGGTTAGTTTAACTGGCTATCATGTATCTGCTGATCCAGAATCTTGCTCTATTACTGCAGGACCAGATTGTTCTTTTGTTGGCTCAAGCCATTGTGGTGAACTACTTCCTCTTTTAATGAATATCAAGCTCCTTGCTAAATTAGATTTTTATAATCTAATGGCTTATGATGCTGGTCGTGATTATCCTTGGAAAATAGCTATGGCTAACCATGCTAAATATTTACCTGATGAAAAAGTTACTTTAGGTCTTACTTTAGGTTTACAATGGGACCCAGAAGCTAATTTCGTTGAGGATATGGCTGAACTTCAAAATAGAATTAAAGAAGAAGCTACTCTACCTTACGGCGGGATTATGGTTTGGGCTATGAAAGCTGATGATGGTTCTTGGACTACTGGCAATGAAATGATTGCAAAAATCAACGAATTGCTTAGTGTTTTCAATAACTAAATTAAAATTATTTCCATAAACTAACTCCTTATAAAATCTCCTCCTTGTTATTTCGGTAATAGGGAGGAGTATTTTAAGTAAGTAAATAATTAATTACATAGTTTAGGCATAATCTACCTTTGTTTGTAGTTTTTATAGAAGAGTTTTTGTATTCTAATAAACCATTTTCTATTAAGTTTTGAATTTTATCTTGAGATAATAAATTAACAATTTGAGGATTAAGTACCTCATTAGTTCTAAGACTAGTTAAAACTATTTCTTCAAAGCGATCTTCATTACTAATTTCTATAAATTCTTCAAATATAGGATTATTACTACTTTCAGTAATTTGTGATTTTTCTAGCCAAATTTTAGGGTTTTTATACTCTTTTGTAGCATACCAGTTATTATTAAAAAATATTCTCCCATGAGCATTTGCCCCAATTCCTAGATATTCACCACCTCGCCAATAATTAAGATTATGGATACTCTCAGCTCCTTTTTTGGCAAAGTTAGAAATTTCATATTGCCAAATAGATTTACTCTGCAAAGTTTCTAAAGTATAAAGAAAAAGCTCTTCCCCAATTTCCTCTTTAGCCTCAGCAATCCCTTGCCGAAAAAAAGGAGTACCCTCTTCAATAGTTAATTGATAAATAGATATATGCTCTTTAAAAAAGTTTAAGGCAAAATTTAATTCTTTTTGCCACATGCTTAAGGTTTGGTTAGGAAGACCAATGATTAAATCAAAGCTAACCCGATCAAAAATTTTATTAGATTCCTCAAGGGCTAAAATGGCTTCTTTAACATTATGATTTCTACCCAAAAATTTTAAACTTTCGCTCAAGAAAGATTGTATCCCTGTGGATAATCTATTAACTCCAGCTTGTTTAAAATCTTTAAATTTTGCAATCTCAAATGTTGAGGGATTACTTTCAAGGGTAATTTCTATAACCTCATTAAAGCCATTACTTTTATTGTGCTGATTACAATAATCTATTAGCTGAAAAACCATCTCTGGCGACATTAAAGATGGAGTACCACCACCAAAAAAAATTGAAGTAATTTTTTTATTAGCAAAAAATTTTGCCTGATTTTTTAAAGATTGCAAGTAGCCATTAAGCCATGCTTGATAATCTATACTTTTTGAAACATAAGAATTAAAATCGCAATAAGGACACTTTTTCGTACAGTAAGCCCAATGAAAATATAAGGATATTTCACCACCATTATAAGGTTTTAAACCATCCTTCATTATAAGGTTTCTTTAAAATATGCTTTTAATTTTTGTAAGGCTCTATATCTATGAGCGATGGTATTTTTCTCTTCAAAAGAAAGCTCTGCAAAAGTTTTGTCATAACCTTGTGGAATAAAAATACTATCATAAGCAAATCCATTATTGCCAGCAGGAGGAAAAACCACACTACCCTCAATTTCTCCTCTAAAAAAATTATGGGTATTAGTTTCTGGATTATAAAGGCATAATACACTTACAAATCTTGCTTTATTATTAGACTCTAAACCCTGCTGTTTTAGTTTATCATTGGCTTCACTTAATAATTTTTGAATCCTATTAAAGGCAACTTCATAATTACCATCTATAGCCCAGCGAGCGCTATAAATAGAAGGTTGATTATCAATTGCTTCTACCTCAAAGCCGCTATCATCACTTAATGATAAAAGTCCTGTTTGTTGTGCCGACTGCCTAGCTTTAATTAAAGCATTATCCTCAAAACTCAAGCCATCTTCAATTGGTTCTTCTAAGTTAAAATCACTGGAAGAAAAAATTTCAATTTTAAAATCTTCTAATAAATATTTAAGTTCTTTGAGTTTATTTTTATTATGCGAAGCGAATAGTAGTTTCATAAACATATCTCCAATTTATTTTAAATTAAGAACTCTTTTTTGTTCTAAAATAATCTCAGCAACTCCCTTATAGGCTAAATCTAAAAGTTCATTGGTTTTTTCTCTATCAATAGGACTTTTTTCTGAACTAACTTGCATTTCTATAATTTTACCACTACTGGTAATGGCAAAGTTAGAATCTACCTCAACCGCAGAATCTTCAGTATAGTCTAAATCTAATAAAGAAACTCCATTTAACACCCCACAAGAAACCGCAGCTAGTTCTTCAACAATAGGATTCTCTGTTATTTCACCGCTTTCTAATAAAGTATTAATTGCTAAATACATTGCCACAAAGCCACCACTAATAGAAGCAACTCTTGTACCACCATCGGCTTGGATAACATCACAATCTATTTTAATTTGATGTTCCCCTAGTTTTTCTAAATCTACAATACTCCGTAATGAGCGACCAATTAATCTTTGAATTTCTTGAGTTCTACCACTTTGCTTTCCCTTAACCGATTCTCTATCCATTCTTTCACTGGTAGATCTTGGTAGCATACCATATTCGGCAGTAATCCACCCACTACCTGTCCCTTTTAAAAAAGAGGGAATTTTATTACTAACAGATGCTGTACACAAAACTTTAGTATCACCGAAAGCTATTAAACAAGAACCCTCAGCATGCTTATTTACATTTATTTCTATACTTAAATTCCGTAGCTGATTGTTTGCTCTATTATTTAATCTCATTAAATCCTTGTCCTCTTTACCTATTTTTAATAATATATCTATAATATGAATGATATAAGCATAATTATAATCCTAAAATAAGAAAAGAATAGAAAATGTTTACTGAATTAGATTTAACTTCCTATTTAGAAGATTTAAAATATTTAACCTCCATAGATAGTCCAACCGGACATGTGGCAGGCATTAATAAAATGATAGATTTTTTTACAAAAAAATCTAAAGCACTAGGCTTACAAGCTATTAGAAAAAACTATAATCAAGAAAGTGGTGATTGTCTTTTAATTACTAATGCTAGCATAGAAGAAGACTTAGATATTCTTATGCTCGCCCACATGGATACTGTCTACGAGGTAGGTACAGCTAAAAAAAGACCTTTTAATATAGTTGGTAATAAGGCTTTTGCTCCTGGTGTGATTGACGATAAAGGCGGAGCTTTACTTGGGCTTTATGCCATGAAGCACATGGATTTATCCCAGCTTAAAGTAGCCTTGCTTTTAAATTCTAACGAAGAAGAAGGCTCAAAAAATAATAGAATCTTTATAGAAGAAACTGCTAGTCGTTCTAAATATGTTTTAACTTTAGAAGCCACAAGAGTAAGCAAAGCCAGTGTTGATAAAAGATTTGGCATGGCAACTTATAAAATGTCTTTTTTTGGTAAACCAGCAACTATCTATAATTTTAAGGAAGGGTTTTCACCAATTTATGAAGTATCTAAGTTTGTAAGATCTCTAGAAATGCTTAATAGCAACAATACAGGATCACTAGTTAATGTTGTAGTTTTGCCAACATCACAGCAAGATATAAACTCTATCCAACCAGATTTACACTTAGGATTACAGGCTCGCTTTGCTGAAAACAGATTTTTTGAAAACTTAGAAACTAAAATCAATCAGCAACAAGAAAAACTTCCAGATAACTTACAAATGAAAGTGGAGAAAGTTTCTTATTATCCATGCATGCCTCAAACTTTTAAACAAAAAGAACTTAAAAAAATGGTAGAAAATGCTGGTAATAATCATAACTGGCAAATTTCTTGGGAGTCTAGTTTTGGTGGTGCAGATAGCTGTTTTGCTTCTCTTGCTGAAAACTGTATAGTAGTTGATGGCATGGGTCCATTAGGAGCAAATTTTCATCACGAACAAGAATATCTTGACATTAGCTCAGTTGAACCTAAATGTAATATATTAATTGATGTTGCTAATCAGATTATTAAGCAAAGACAAATGCAAATTCAAAAAGAAGAACAACTAGAAAAAACTAGGCTTCTAAGAGAACAAAGAGAAAAAGAACTAAAGGAAAAACAAAATGACTCAAAGTAATGAAGATATTAATAAAGAAGAAAAAGAAGAAGTTAAGATTGAAAAAAGCGAATTAGATACTTTAAAAGAAGCCCTAAGTGAGGCTAATGATAAATATCTAAGAGTTTTAGCAGAACTAGATAATGTCAAAAAAAGAGAAGACAGAGCAAGAGTTGAAATTGCTAAATTTGCAATTACCGATTTTGCAAGAGAGATTGTTTCTGTTTTAGATATTTTTAAAAAGGCTTTGTCTGGAGTTGATGAAGCTAATCTAGATACCAACACTAAAAATCTTTTTGCTGGTATAAAAATGACCGAAAAACTTTTAGAAAAGGCTTTAAATCAATTTGGAATAGTTGAAATTAATCCTTTAGGCGAGAAATTAGACCCCCATTTCCATGAAACTTTATATGCAAAAGCTGATAGCGAAAAAGAAGATGGCACAATTGTTGAGGTAATTGAGTTAGGTTATAAAATTCATGATCGTATATTAAGATCAGCAAAAGTAGGTATAATTAAAAACTAAACTCTTGACAAAAAAAATTACAAAACTATTTATAAGTAAGAAAAGAAATTTTACTAAATACAATTACAAGATTAAATATTAGAATTAACGGAGAACAAAATGTCAAAAATTATTGGTATAGATTTAGGAACAACAAACTCTTGTGTAGCAGTAATGGATGGCTCTGAGCCAAAAGTTATTGAAAACTCTGAGGGAGCAAGAACCACCCCAAGTATGGTGGCTTTTTTAAATAACGAAAATTTAGTAGGTCAATCTGCTAAAAGACAAGCAGTAACTAATCCTGAAAAAACTTTATTTGGGGTTAAAAGATTAATTGGTAAAAAAATTAGCGATCCAAGTGTAGCACAAATTAAAAAATTATCCCCTTTCCATATTGTAGAAGGTAATGGCGGTGATGCTTGGACTGAAGTTGACGGTAAAAAATACTCACCGCAAGAAATAAGTGCCATCATTTTACAAAAAATGAAAGAAACTGCCGAAACTTGGCTTGGTGAAAAAGTAGAAAAAGCTGTTATTACTGTCCCAGCTTATTTTAACGATGCTCAAAGACAAGCAACTAAAGATGCTGGTAAAATTGCAGGGCTTGAGGTTTTAAGAATTATCAATGAACCAACTGCAGCTGCTCTTGCTTATGGTTTAGATAAAAAGAAGTCAGGTACTGTAGTAGTATACGACTTAGGTGGTGGAACCTTTGATGTGTCTATCTTAGAAATTGGTGATGGAGTATTTGAAGTTAAATCTACTAATGGTGATACATCTTTAGGTGGTGAAAATTTTGATGAAAAAATCATGGAATATTTACTAGAAGAATTTAAAAAAGAAAATGCTATAGATCTATCTAAAGATAAACTAGCTCTACAAAGATTAAAAGAAGCGGCAGAAAAAGCTAAAATTGAACTTTCTTCAAGTATGCAAACTGAAATTAATTTGCCATTTATTACTGCAGATGCTAGTGGTGCTAAACATTTAAACATTAAATTAACTAGAGCAAAATTAGAATCTCTTGTGGATAGCTTAATTGAAAAAACTATTGAACCTTGCCGTTTAGCTCTTAAGGATGCTGGTATTTTAGCTGGTGATATTTCTGAGGTAATTTTAGTAGGTGGTATGACTAGAATGCCAAAAATTACTGATAAAGTAAAAGAATTCTTTGGTAAAGAACCTCATAAAGGAGTAAACCCAGACGAAGTTGTGGCAATTGGTGCTGCTATTCAAGGTGGTGTGTTAAGAGGAGATGTTAAAGATGTTCTTTTACTAGATGTAACTCCACTTTCTTTAGGATTAGAAACTCTAGGTGGTGTATTTACAAGATTAATTGAAAGAAATACTACTATTCCAACAAAAAAATCGCAAGTATTCTCAACTGCTGAAAACAATCAAAGTGCGGTAACTATTAGAGTATTTCAAGGTGAAAGACAAATGGTTGTAGATAATAAACTACTAGGACAATTTGATTTAGTAGGTATTGCTCCAGCACCAAGAGGAGTTCCACAAATTGAGGTAACTTTTGATATTGATGCAAACGGCATTGTAAGTGTATCTGCTAAAGATAAAGGTACTGGTAAAGAACATCAAATTCAAATTCAATCTTCTTCTGGGCTTTCTGATAATGATATAGAAAGAATGATTAAAGAAGCTGAAGCTAATGCTGAAGCCGATAAAACTAAAAAAGATCATGTAGAAGCTGTTAATGCTGCTGATACAATGATTGATACTGTTGAAAAAAGCCTGAAAGATTTAGGTGATAAAACTCCTGCTGATTTAAAATCGCAAATTGAAGTAGCTATTAAAGAGATTCAAGATGTGAAAGAAACCGCTACAACAGAAGAGTTAAAAACAAAAACTGAAAATCTTTCTAACTTAGCTATGAAAATTGGTGAGTTATTGTATGCTCAGCAACAACAGGCTCAACCACAAGCTGATACTAATAAATCAGAACAACAAGAAGGTCCAACTGTTGTTGATGGTGATTTTAAAGAAAAATAATTTTCTTTAAACATAAGATAAAAGAGTAATCAATATATTTATACTGATTACTCTTTTGTTATGCTAATATAAAATATAAGTAAAATACATAAACAAAGAATTATCTATGAGTAAAGATTTCTATGAAATATTAGGTGTTGCTAAAAATGCTAATGAAGCTGATATTAAATCAGCTTATAGAAAAATGGCAATGAAATACCATCCTGATAAAAATCCTAATAACAAAGAAGCCGAACAAAAGTTTAAAGAAGTATCAGAGGCTTATGAGGTATTAAAAGACCCTAATAAAAGAACTAACTATGATGCTGGTGGTTATAATCCTCATGGTAATTATGATGGTGGTTTTGGTGGCTTCGGTGGCGGTAATCCTTTTGGCGGAGCTGGTTTCGGCGATTTTGGTAGTATGAACGATATTTTTGAGGAAATTTTCGGCGGTAATGGTAATCGTAGAAGAACTACTAATACTCAAAGAAATAGAAGAGGATCAGATCTTTTATATAATCTTTCTATAACTCTTGAAGAAGCCTATAGCGGAGTTGAAAAAGATATTTCAATTACTAATCTTTATAAATGTGCCGATTGTTCTGGTAGTGGAGCTAATGGAAGTCCTGAATATACTACCTGCCCTGAATGTAGTGGAAAAGGAAAGGTTAAAAAAAGAATGGGTTTTTTCTCGGTAGATCAGCTATGTCCTAGATGTAGTGGTGAGGGGAAAACTCTTAAAAATCCTTGTAAAATATGCCATGGCGACGGTAGAGTTAAAAAGAGTAAAACTCTATCTATAAAAATTCCTGCTGGTATAGATAATAGCATGAGAATAAAACTAAATGGCGAAGGTGAAGCAGGAGTTCAAGGTTCTTTAGCTGGCGACCTTTTCGTTTCTATTAATATATTTAAGCATAATATTTTCATGAGAAAAAATGACGATCTTTTTATGGATATATCTATCCCTATGGTTGTAGCAACTCTTGGTGATAAAATCAAAATGCATACTATTGATGGTAAAGAAATAGAACTTAGTATTCCTGAGGGTATTAATAACGGTCAAACTTTGCGAGTCAAGGGTAAAGGTATGAAAGTTTTTAACTATAATAACTATGGTGATCTTTATGTTAATATAAGTGTAGAAACTCCTAATAAACTTACCAGTAAACAAAAAGAAACCTTAAGAGAAATCTTTAATATTGATGAAAATCAAAAATATAAAATAAAGTAAACAGTAAAGACTAAAGAAAATTAATTCTTTAGTCTTTTTTTACATTTAACTAGCTAACTTTAAGATTATAACTCCTGAAATTATTAAAATTACTCCTAGGTATCTTAATAACGAGGTTGCATCTCCAAAAAATAAAATACCTATAGCAAAGGTTCCTGCTGAACCAATAGCCGTCCAAACAGCATAAGCCGTTCCCATAGGAATTTCTTTTTGAGCTAAGTACAAAAAGAAACCACTAAATATAATAGAAGCTCCTGCTAAAATGAAACCTAACATCATAATAAAATTATCTTTTTGAGCAAATTTAAGCCCTAAAGGCCAGCCGATTTCAAACATACCAGCTAATAATAAATAAATCCATGCCATAAGTATCTCCTTTTATTGGCTTAAGAAACCTATGTAAATTTCTTATCATTTAGAGTAAAATAATAATATAATAAAAGGATACCTTAATGTTAAATAATAAGCAAATTAAAGATCTTTTTGGAATTTTAACAGAAACTATAAAAGATCCTGAAACTGAATTACAATTTTCTAATAATTATACTTTAACCGTAGCAGTTATCCTTTCGGCTCAGGCAAAAGATGTTATGGTAAATATTGCCACTGAGCCACTTTTTAAAATCGTAGATACTCCTGAAAAAATGCTACTCTTAGGTGAAGAAAAACTTATAGAGTATATAAAAATTATTGGACTTTATAAAAATAAAGCTAAAAATATTATGTTAATGTCGCAACAACTAATAGATAAACATAATAGTATTATCCCTGACAACTTTGAAGATTTAATCCAACTAGCAGGTGTTGGCAGAAAAACCGCTAATGTGATTTTAAATGTGGCTTTTAAGCAAGATACTATGGCGGTAGATACTCATGTTTTTAGAGTATCTCGGAGAATGGGATTATCTGCAGGTAAAGATGTTTTACAGGTAGAAAAAGATTTGCTAGAAAAAATCCCTAATCCTTATAGAAACTCTGCCCATCATCTTTTAATATTACATGGTCGCTATACTTGTAAAGCTAAGGGATTTGATTGTACTACTTGCCTAGTCAACAAAATTTGTGAAAGAAATTTTTGATAAATATAGAACTAGGGAATTAATTTTCCCCAAATTACCTTATATTGTTGTAGAAAATAAACAGAAAATAGCTTTATTAAGTATTTTCCATACCTCACAAAAAATTTAATTCCCTTATTTGCTTCTCTTTTTTGTAATATTTATAAATATTATTTGACAAATTTATTCATTTGATGCATAATAATATTGTTATCATACAAACCAAATTAATACTCAATAAAGGAAGGTTTATCATGGAGTAGGAAAATAAATAAACAAAGAACAATAAGTAAAAATGTATAATAAAGTGCGATACATTCCGTATGTTAGCATAGAATAGCCGAAGTCTTAGTATATTAATAAATATATTTTTATTATCCCTATTGTTTAAGAATAGTTTTTAGTATTGAATGTTTACATTAGTAAATTGCCAATACTATATCAAAATAGTTGATATTATCAATAGCAGTTTGAGAATTGTTATTGAGATAGGTATAATTTTACTCTTGCCAGTAATATATCTTTTAATAAAATCAATTATAAATTATTCAAAACATATCTTGGTGATAATTAATTGAAATTTTATAGTATTTAATAAGCAACTTTATTTCATCTTCCAAAAAATAGGAATAGTGATATAATATAGGTACATAAATTAAATTCACTTAACCTTATATTATTCCTATGTTTGAAAGAAAATTAGATACTGCAAGAGAAGACAATACTAAAGGCTCTTTATTAAAAATAGTAAATTTAGAGAATCTAAAACCGCAAAGAAAATCTAACAGTAGGAATATTTTAAATAATATTTATAATGTGCTTAAAGCCTCTTTAAGCGACTTTAAATCTGATAATGCTAATATTAAAAAATCTCCCTCTGGTAAAATGCTTAATTTTGGCTCAACAATTTCAAATGCTTATACTATTGAAAATATCTTGAGTGAAAAATTCGCTACAGCTCATATTGAAGGAGATATTCATATCCATGATTTAGACTACTATAATTTTACTGTAAACTGCTTGCAAGTTCCTTTGAAAAAACTATTAAAAGCAGGATTTAATACTGGAAATGGTTATATTCGCCCTCCTAAAAGAATGTCTACAGCTACCTCTTTAGTTGCAATTGTTTTACAGTCAGAGCAGAACGACCAGTTCGGCGGTGTTGGTATTGCTAATTTTGATTTTGATTTAGCTGATTTTGTATCCTTAGAAAGAGAAAATATCACTAAAGCCCTTAAAGCAGATCTTTCTAAATTTAATGCTACCTATACTGAAGAAGATTTTAATAAATTAGTAGAAGAAAAATTAAATAATAGTATTTTTCAAGCAATGGAAGGATTAATTCATAACCTTAATACCATGCACAGTAGAGCTGGAGCGCAAGTTCCTTTTACCTCTATTAATTTAGGTTGTGATACCTCAACTGAAGGTAGATTAATTACAAAAAATTTCTTATTAGCTTACAAAGCTGGTTTAGGAAACGGTGAAATTCCAATTTTCCCACAAGTTATCTTTAAAATTAAAGAAGGCATTAATTTTGAAGAAAACTCCCCTAATTACGACTTACTACAACTAGCTATAGAAATTGCAGCAACTAGATTAAATCCAACATTCTTATTTTGTGATAGTTCTTTTAATAAAAATTTCTCTCATATGCAGTTGGGAACTATGGGTTGCCGTACTCGGGTAGTAGAAAATATCAATGGAGTTGAAGGCACAGAAGGCAGAGGAAACCTAAGTTTTAGTAGTATTAATTTACCAAGATTAGCTATTTTAGCTGCTGAGATTGGTGGTTCTAGAGACAAAATTTTTACTAATTTTTTAAATAAAGTAAAAGACGAAGCTAACCTAGTTATAGAACAGCTTTTAGAAAGATATAATATTCAAATCAATTTGAATGTTGAAGATATACCTTTTATGCTCGGACAAAAACTTTATATCGGTAGTGAGAACTTAAACCCTAAAGATAAAACTAAAGAGGCTTTTAAAAACGGTACAATGGCAATTGGCTTTATTGGTATTGCAGAGGTTTTAAAGGTTATTTTTGGGCAACATCATGGTGAGAATGAAGAGCTAATTAGTAAAGTAGAAAAAATTCTGCAAACTTTAAAAACTCAAACTGATTTAGCTACTAAAAAATATGGTTTGAATTTTTCTATTATTGCTACTCCAGCTGAAGGATTAAGCCATAAGTTTACAACTATAGACGAAAAAAAATTCGGTAATATAGATTGGGTTATTAGTAAAGGATTTTATACTAATGGTTTCCATATTCCGGTAGATTTCCCTATTAATGCTTATAAAAAATTAGAAATAGAAGCAAGATTTCATAAATATTGTTTAGGTGGACATATTTCTTATACCGAATTTCAATCTTCTCCTGAAAACAACCTAGCAGTTTTAAATGAAGCTATTATTAGAGCTAAAAAAGCTGATAGTGGTTATATTGGATTTAATTTTCCTTACGATCATTGTTTAACTTGCCATAATCATGGTGTATTTGAAGAGTCCTGCCCTGCTTGTAATAGTGAAGATATTGTAAAAATCAGAAGAGTTACCGGCTATTTAGGCTATCTAAATAATTTTACTAAAGGTAAATTAAAAGAAGAGAAATTAAGAAAACCTCACTATTAATAAGTTATGGATTTAAAAATAGCTGGCAGAGAACCTAACTCTATTGTAGATGGAGATGGTTTAAGGTATGTTATCTTTTTTCAAGGATGTTTGCATTTTTGTAAGGGTTGCCATAATATGGAAACCTGGAATTATCATAATGGCATTACCTCTAGCATTGAAAATGAAGTTGATTTAATCTCTAAGCATATAGGATTTATAGATGGCATAACCATCAGCGGTGGTGATCCATTCTTTCAATATGATAGTCTCTTAAATTTAGTTAAAGCAATCAAACAAAACTTTAACCTAAACATTTGGGTTTATACTGGATATACTATTGAAGAAATCAAAGCTAATAAACAAGATGAAGTACTTAACTATATTAATACCCTAGTAGATGGCAAATTTATAGAGTCACTAAAATCCCCCCACCTGCCCTTTGTTGGTAGTAGTAATCAAAGAGTTATTAAAATTAATTAGTCTTGTCTTTTTTGTAGATATTTGGCACAATAATGTAAGAATAATTAGAATCCTTAGGATAAAAATGGCAGATTGTATCTATTGTGCTCAAAGTGCAGGCTTTTTAAATAATAAACATAAAGAATGCGAAGAAAACTACCTTTCAAGAAAAGTTGTTAAAGATAATATAATTTCCATTATTAAAAATGCCTTAATAAACAATAGTATCTCAAAAGATATTTATAACGAAACAAGAATTCTTGCTGATAGTATTCAACTTTTTGATTCAGAATTAACCAACCTAGCTATCCTAGCTTTAGATTCTGCTATTGAAGAAATGCTAAAAGATAAATCTTTAACAGAAGAAGAGGAAAAATTAATAAAAGATTGTTGTAATTTTTTTGATATAACCAATTATAAACTAATGAATCAAGTAAATAATACTATTTTAATAAAAAACTTACAACAAGGCATACTACCTACCAATATTGAGTGTAATCATTATTTCCTACTTAAAAAAGAAGAAAAACTAATTTATACTCTTGATAAAGTTAAATTCTCTGAACCAGAAATTACTGTATCTTATAAATTTACTTCTTTTGGTTTCAATACTAAAAATACTGAAATGGATGAGAGTAGTGGCAAAAGAATTAAAACTGAGGAAATTAAATATAAAGATACAGGACTATTAGCAATTACTAACCAAAATATTTATTTTGATAGTAAAAGTAAAATCTTTAGAATTCCATTTAATAATATAGTTGCTGTTAAACCTTATAACAATGGAATCCTAATTCAAAGAGATGAGATAAATTCTAACCATCAAATCTTTGAAATCCCTGAATTAGACCCCATCTTTTTATTAAATGTTATTTCACTGGCTAAAGGTTTGGAGTAGAAAAGAACTACTTATTATTAATTATCCTATTTTTAACACTTTATCAAATAATTTAAAGAAGTTTGAATAATTAATATTATAATTTTTTACTAAAGCTCTTGCAACAGAAGAGCTTTTAGACTGTTTGATTACTTCTTCTATACTAGGTAAAGATTTATCATTTTTTAATTTTTCAATATAATTATATTGTTTCGGATCTTGTTTTTTAATAATTAACAAATCTTCTATAACAATATCATTATTTGAACCTTTATTTTTACTATTTCTTTTCTCTAATAAGAATATCTCTATATTTTTTAAACTTTTTTCATTTCCATCATAAGTTGTTTTAACATCTCTACCTTCTTTATCGTTATCAGCTATAATATTAAATTTGGTATTTAGTATTTTTAAATGACTAGTATCTTTCTCATGTTTATATTTTTTTATACTATTTGCTATCCAAACTAAAAACCATTTTAACTGAGTTGCTCCAGAACCTTTTGCACCACAAAATAAATTCATAAAAATCAAATCTGGGATATTTGGTTTGTTATTTTTATATTGTTTAAAAGCCTCTTTTAAATAAATAACATCAGTTTGACCTTCTACTAAAACTACAACTTTACTATTACTAGCCTCATTTTTTATTCTACCTAAATTATATTTCCACAATAACTTATCCAATGTTTTATAACTAGTATTGCTTTTATATTCTTTGATCTCTTTGGTACTATTTGAATCTTTTTCAAGTTTATTACTTCTGTTTTTTATATTAAATAAAAAAGATATATTACCACGAATAACCTCTTCTGAAATATTCTCACCTTTATCATTTTCATAATAAAAATTATGAACCATATTTCTTACTTTTTGATAAAACTCTTTTTTTACATTAACTTTTTCATTGCAGACAAGACCTGTTACCTCTTGTCTTTTAGATTTTATTGCATACCTAGTTTTATGTTCTTGAATATTAAAATTATTTTTCTCAATAATCCTTAATAACTCTTGATTTATTTCGTTATTTTCTATATCAAATATATATTTTAAATGCTCGCTGTTGTTGCATGAAAAACTCATATCATCAACATAACGAGTATATTTAACACTAATTCTTTTATTCCTTATATACTTTAAAATATCATAATCTAAATGTGAAGCTACCATATTAGCAATCATAGGAGAAGATGGACTACCTACAGGTAATTCATTATTGTAAGTAGCAATTTGAGCCAAAACTGTTGCAGTCTTTGAAGAAAAATAATAAGGATTAGATAGAAACATTCCTCTCACTCTACCAAAATTTATAGATGGGAAAAAATCTTTTATATCAATATTTACAAGATACTTTTTATTTGAGTGAATTTTCGCATTATTAATAATTCCTCTTTTTTTATCTTTAACACAACCTTGTACACACTTTTGTGGAATATAAATTTCATTTAAAATAGTTAGTAGTTTTTGCTGTAAATAAGATATTGATTTAATAGGAGCCTTAATTTTTCTAATTCCACCAGATTTTTTAGGAATCTCAAACTCTTTATATGTATTTCTATCTTTTGGAAACCTATATAACAAATATGCTAATTTTGAGGGAGATTTATCAAAAACCTCAGCTATATCTTTAAGAAAGATGGCTTTTTGAATCTTTTCTTTTTTATTCATTTTATTTTTAATTATTAATAATAGCTACCAACAAATTCTCCGTCTATTCTTATGCCATGGAATCATGGAATCATCATGCAGTGCTAAGCTATAAACTCTACTACCATTAATGATAGTAAACTTGTGTTTTCTACCAATATAGTGAAATACCCACTAAAAATTTAGACGGAGTGTGTATATTGTATCATATAATTAATATTTTTCATTAACTAATTCCTCTTTAGTTTACACTTCAAAGTAATAGTATCAAACATATTAATCTCTAGATTTTGGTTTTCATAGGGTTCTTCTATATAGTTTACTTTTGTTATACTCTCAAAGTTATTCATATTTTTAAATTTTACGGGAATAGTTTTCTCGCTCATATTTTTAAATCTTAGCAAAAACGAATCTTCATCGTACATAGATGGAGAAAAGCTACTGAGTAATAAATCTTCACTTACTTCAAACAAAGAAAATTCTCTTGGGATTGCCACAATATTCTCTCGTGGTTGCACTTTATTATCCAAGCGATTAATGAACTTATTAAGAGTTTGCAGCTGATAGCTAATATGGGTATCTTTATACATAGAATCTAGTTTAGCTACAGTAAATCCATCAAATTTTCCAGCATTAATAGATATACCAAACTCAAATTCTAACTTTCCTAAAAGTTCTGCCTTTGGAGTAGCAATCATGATGTGTCCTTTTTTGGTAGTATCTCCCGAAGCTCTACCAGGACGATACAACAAATTCGGTTTCCCTAGCTCACCAGTGGTTGCAAACATTGTAATATTTAAATGATTATCCACCACCTGATATTCCTTAACACCTTTGCCAAAAACATTAACTGTAAACTCACTTGTTTCACATGAAACATTGGCATCAAACGGTTCTATATCAATTGGCATTTCCACATAGCCTTGTGGTAAAACAGAAATTTTCTCTTTCTGCACCTCTCTTTTAATATAACCAAATGGAGTTGAAGCAATACTCTGTTTTAACACTTCTCCAGAATTTACTCGTAATCTTAATCTATGGCTTAAAATTTCATTATTAACTTTTAGATTACACTCTATTAAAGAACTATCTTTAAACAACTTTAAACTTAAAACCATAGATAAACTACCAACTCTTTGCAAAAAAATCCTATCTTGTAAAGTTTTAGGAAGTTTAAAATCTCCGCTTAATATCATTTCTTCAAACATGGGCGACTTTTTAACTTCTTTTAAAGAAAGATTCAAAATTATAGGTTTATCTTGTCGCAATGGCGAGAAATCGTAAGTATCTCCATCATTCCCCATATCTTCAAAACTTAAGAAATTATTTAAAACTACATCATCTTTAGTTTTTAGACTAAGATTGCTACCTTTAATACTGATATTGTAAAAATTATTTTCAATAAAATTATCTTGGCTTTCTTTAGTTCTTGCTAGCTCTTCACTGGCTTTTTCAAAAGAAACTACAGTATACCCCATGCTTGGAATATTAACATTTATAAGGCAAGTACATTTCACATAAGCATCTTCACTGATATATTTATTACCCTCTGGAGTTTCTAAAAGCAGATTCTCCTTCCCTACATATTCTATATAATCAAGCAAAATAGCATTTTTATCCGTAGGAAAAGTAATATTTTTAGAAGAGGACATAAATGAAACCACTTTTCTACCACTATAACTAGCTGGAGTAGTATTAAATATTAAAATCTCATTTTCTTTTAAACCTAGCTTTTCTGCCATTAGCTTCATAATTAAATTTTCAATAGCATCAGCAATTTCATTAGCTTCTTTAAACCTATGGATTATATCTGCATGAACATCATCAGATATACAACCACCCATAGAATCATGAGCTTGCCCTTCTAAAATCTTTTTCCAAGCTGTTCTTAATATTCCTTCAGATACAAACACTCCATTAGCCCTAGCAATTGCCATTAAAGGTTCTATTCTTTTTAAAAGTTTTTCCTCTAATAAGTAATTTTCTCTTTTTATATCATACCGAACTGAACCAATAGATTTATGCACCCTTGCAAAACAAGGCTCACGAAATTCACCCACATAACTTTCTAAATCTTTCCTATTTTTTTGAATATCCATAAATTCTTCATAAGAACTTAATATATACATATCTTCACACACTGCATTAATTTGTGAAAGTTTTTCATGAATATTCGGGACAATATCTAGCTGATCACCTCCAGCCGTTAGCATAATTTCATCTTGTTGGGTAAGTTCTTTAAATCTTTTAGTAGTTGGAATTAATTTAGATTCAATATATTCTGGAGTAGCCTTTAAATGCGAAACCACACTATAACCATCTATTAAACTAATAGCTGTAATTTCTGCTCCACTTAGCCCACTCCATTTAAAATATGGAGTTTTAACATGTTTATCTAGGCTTATTCCTCGCCAAAAAATAATATTATCAATCCCTGTATTTTTTAAGATAGTTGGCATTTGAGAATTAATGCCAAAAGTATCTGGTAGATAGCCTATTTTCATATAATCGCCATAATTTTTAGCTTCATAAATCCCAATAATTAAATTTTTAATTATAGATTCACCATTTACAAAAAAAACATCTGGTTGTGTATACCAAGGACCAATCGCTAATCTTTTTTCTTTAACTAATTTTTTTATGGAATCAGTCTTTTCTGGTCTTAACTTAAGATAATCCTCTAAAATAGAGCTTTGCCCGTCTAAGCAAAATTTAGCTTCCGTATTTTTTTCTAGCTCGTTAATTACCTCAGTAAAGCAATTTTCACTTAAAACAAGAGCATCAGCGGTTGTAAAATACCATTCTCTATCCCAATGAGTATGATTAACAATATGAATTTTCGCCATTTTACATCTCCATTTTATTTGCAACTAACTGATAGATTTCTTCCACACTAGCTTCTTTAATTGCCTTTCTATAATTTTCATCAATTAATGCTCTTGCTACTTTAGATAGTAATTTAATATGATCATTATTAGCATTTTCTGGCATTAAAAGGCAGTGGCTAATCGTAATTGGTTTACCATCTAAACTATCCCAAGCAATTTCAGGTGTTTTAAAAAGTAAAAGTTTTGCCGATTTTACCGTAGCATCTTTACAATGAGGTATAGCAAAACCATCTTCAAAACCAGTAGTACTTTGATTTTCTCTATAAAGAATTCCCTCAAAACAGGCTTTTTCATCGGCAATAAAATCTAGTTCTTTAGCTTTTTTAGCAATTAACTTAAAAAAATATTCCTTGCTATTTAACTTTTCTTCTATGATAAAGATATTTTCTTTACTAAATATTTTACTCATTATTTTTTTACCTTTCTATTTTTTAAAATATATCCATACATTAAAGCATTTAATAATGCTGCAAAAAGAATTGAAAAAATCCAAATGAACTGTACTCCCGCTGGACCTTTAACATATCCCACAAAAGCCCCTAGTGGAGAACCTATTCCACCAAAAAAATGGATACCAAAACCAGCCACTAAAGCACCAGCAACTCCTGAGGCAATAATATTAGCAATTATTAATTTTGGATTAGAGGCAGCAAAAGGAATTGCTCCTTCGGTTATTCCTACCATTCCCATTATAAAGGCAGAACTTCCCATAGCTTTTTCTTCGGTTGTAAAACTTTTTCTAAATATAAATGTAGCAAATGCAGCACCCAATGGAGCAATAGCAATAGCTCCACATGTGGCAGCATAAGGAATGGCATTAACACCCTCAATACCAAATTTATTCATAGTATCAACAAATATTGCTAAAGCCACCATGAGAGCAGTTTTATTTATAGGACCACCTAAATCTGTTCCCATCATTGCTCCTAAAATAAATCCATAAACAACAGGGGCAGCAGCATAACTTATGGTTATATTGTTTATAAATACATACAACACACTCATCATATTGGAAATTGGCTTACCAATTAGATAAAAAATCACCACATAAGAAACAAAAGTAGCTACAACTGGAATTATTAAAACCGAAACAACAGGCTTAATAACACTATGCCAAGGTATCATTTTTAAGAGTTTTACAAAATAACCCACTCCAAAGCCAACAATGATAGCTCCTAAAAACCCAGCTCCAGTTTCTGTTCCTAAAAAGCTAGAATCATTTATAATGTATCCTGCAATAAAAGCTGGAGCTACTGCTGGATTATCACCGATTGCCCTTGCTACACCTGCAGCAAATACTGGTATCATTAAGGTAAAACCAACCTTACCAAGATCAAATAATTTAGAAAAAAACTGCCCTCTAGCATCTTCACTAAAACCCCAAATTACTAAATCTGGATTATTAGGGTCAGCATGGAAAGCAAAGGTATTAGCTATCGCCAATAAAATACCAGAAGCTATAGCTAGGGGAATCATATTAGTAAGCCCTGACATTAAATATTTTATAAAATGATTACTAGCTGAGCCAATCTCTAACCCATCAATCTTTTCACCCTTACCTAAGTACACTTCTGCACTTGCCATAGCTTTTTGGATTAAAGCAGTAGCATCTTTTAAAGCCTCATTAGTACTGACTGAGATTAATTTTTTACCAATAAAACGAGTTTTCTCCACATCAATATCAGCAGCAATTATTACTAAATCGGCTTCCGAAATTTCTTTTGTAGTAAGTTGATTTTCAACTCCGATCCCACCATGTGTTTCTATTTTTACCTCAATATTTAGCTTCTTACCAGCTTTTTCTAAAGCCTCTGCTGCCATAAAAGTATGAGCAATTCCTTGTGCACATCCAGTAATTCCTACTATTTTTTTGACACTCATTTTATCATTATCTCTCTTTTTATATAAATTTGTAAATATTTTTCACATAAATGTATTATATATCTTTTAGAACACAATCGCAAATATTTTGTTATATTTAGATTTTGTTCTAACTTAGATTGCAAATATGATAATATTGATATACAACTTACTTTGAATATGTACTGATTTTTTTAAGATTTTTTAAACTTTCTTCATAAAATTCATTAAAATATAAATCAAAAAGTTTTTCAAGAATATAGATTAAAGCATATCTTGCTAAGGTAGGCACTTCTTTAAACAATAGCGGATCATTTTCAAGGCACTGAATTGAGATTTCTTTAGTGGCAAATTTTGCCAAAGAGCTATTAATTCCATTAGTAATAAGGATTTGTGGAATACTATTTTTAACGATTTCTTTTTCCATTAAAAGAATTTCTTCACAATTACCACTATTTGAGATAATTAAAGCCACATCACCTTTTTCCATGGTTTGCGACATTATAAGCTGATCTTCAAAGCTCTCGGAAAAAATCACACGAGATGGAGCAATTTTTCGCATTCTAAAATAAAAATCTTTAGCCGGAATTTGCGACATTTGAAAAGCATAAATATAAATTTTTTTCGCTGATTTTAATATATTAAAGACTTCTTGAAATTCTTTAGTTTGAGAAACTTTCTCTGCTTGCAGAATAGCCTGCATAACTGGAATTTCGCTTTCTTCTGTTATGCTATTTTCATACTTAAATTTAAGTTCGTTAAACCCTTGATAGCCAATTCTTTTAGAAAAAGCTATAACACAGCTAGAAACTTGTGAGGTAATTTCTGATAATTGTCTTGCGGTTAGATGTGGAATTTGGGTTTCATTTTTTAATAAATAATCGGCAATTGTTTTTTGCGATGGTGATAAACTTTTATAGTTTTCTTTAATTCTACGAATAACATTATTCACTGCAAACTTCTTTGATTTATTTAGATAATTAGATTAAGTTTTACCTAATTTGCAAATAAAACTTAATCTTAATTTAGACTTACATATTATTAATAATCATACTTAAAAAAGGCTCTATTACTCTCCAATAGAGATTTTTTCCACAAGTTCAGCAATTGTAGGAATGTGATTATTTTTATAAAGAGGGTCAGTAGCAAATCTATAAGCATGATGTCCTGAGAATAATAAGTTATTATCAATAGAACCATTATGCCCTACATCTTGTAGAGTTTTTTCTATACAAAATGACCTTGGATCTGGTAATAATCCTGTATTATTTTTTTCGTTTTCACTCCAATTACTAAAGCGACAACCACTTAAACAACCCATACAATTTTGTTGATCTTCTTTAATTAGCTCAGCAGTATTTTGAGTTTCAAAAATTATCGTATCTTCAGGTGTTCTTAAAAATGTATCAAATCCATCTTTTATATAAGCTAAAGCTCTATCATAATCTGCAGATTTAACATAAAATTTAGTAATTCCATTTGAAGCAATTATTTCACAAGAAAATTCTTCATTTTGTTTACGGCTAGCCATCATTTGCCTTTCAGATCTTGCATATAACTCTTGTAAAAATAAATTATTAACCGCAGAAGAATAAAAACCAGTAGGACTAAACTTATTTAAAGAAACATCACCTTCTTTAAGAGTAAGTAATTTTTGTTTCCAACTATCACTAATAGGACTTTCTTTAGTTAAAAGTGGTCTTGTACCAAATTGAAAAGCCACTAAGCCAACTTCATCATTATTAAAATATTTAGACCAATCAGTTAAATTCCAAACTCCACCAGCAATAATAATCGGCACATGAGATAAATTAAGTTCGTTCATTACCTTTCTAATTGCTACAATTCTTAAATATGGATCTTGCATTACTTTGGGATCTTCTTGATTAGAAAGACCATTATGTCCGCCTGCTAACCAAGGATCTTCGTAAACAACTCCACCTAAAAGATGAGCTGTTTTACTATAACTTCTTTTCCATAAAATACTAAAAGCTCTACTAGAAGAAACAATAGGATAGTAATAAATGTTATATTTACCAGCAATATCACTTAAAGCATAAGGAAGACCAGCACCTGAGGTAATTCCATGAATTAATCCAACAGTTTTACTAAGAGCTTCTTCCATAATAATTTTTGTGCCACCAGCTTCCCAAAGGAAGTTAAAGTGAATTCTACCATTACCAGCAGATACATCATGAGCTATTTTTGCTTGGGCAATACAACCACGAATACTTTGTTCTACCAAAGCATCATGTTTTTCTTTTCTTGTAGCTTTGGGATTAAAAGAATATGGAATATATTTACCATTTTCATCATAGAAATCTGGATTAGTACCAGATATAGTACCAACTGCTCCGGCTTTAGCAAAAGAACCAGCAGTTAAACCTGTTGATATATTAATACCTTTTCCACCTTCTATAATAGGTAAAACTTCTTTTCCAGAAATACTAAACCTATCTAATTTTAATCCCATTGAACCCTTCTTAGTCTATTACTATATTTTTACTGTTAATCTAATTTTACCTTTATCATCAATTTGAGCAACCTTAACATCTAAGACATCGCCAACTTTTAAAAAGTCGTTAATGTTAGAATTACGATTATCACTCATTTCAGATATATGTAAAAAACCATCACGATTAGGCATAAAATTAACAAAAGCACCAAAATCTAATAGCTTAACTACTTTACCTTTGTAAATTTTACCAACTTCAGGAACGGCTACAATTGCACCAACATGAGCTAAAGCTCCATCAACACCTTCGCCATTACTACCAGCTATTTTAACTAAACCATCGTTAGATATATCTATTTTAACATCAAATCTTTCACAGATCTCTTTAATAGTTTTACCACCACTACCAATAATATCTTTGATTTTATCTTTATCTATTTGGATAGTTTTAATTTTTGGAGCAGTATTACTAAGATTACTTTTAGTAGAAGATATAGTTTTTGCCATTTCACCTAAAATATGTTTTCTACCATCATGAGCCTGAGCGATAGCTTTTTCCATAATTTCATAAGTGATTGAAGTAATTTTAATATCCATTTGAAGAGAGGTAATACCTTTTTCTGTACCAGCTACTTTAAAATCCATATCACCTAAATGATCTTCATCACCTAAAATGTCTGAAAGTACTGCATAGTTATTGCCTTCTTTAATTAAGCCCATTGCAATACCAGCAACTGGTCTTGGTAAAGGCACACCTGCAGACATTAAAGCCATTGAAGAACCACATACAGTTGCCATAGAAGATGAACCATTAGATTCCGTAATTTCTGAAACCAGCCTAATAGTATAAGGGAAATCTTCTTTAGTTGGTAAAAGTGGATGAATAGCTCTCCATGCCAATTTACCATGCCCAATTTCTCTTCTACCTGGAGCCCCTACTCTACCAACTTCACCTACAGAAAATGGAGGGAAATTATAATGAAGCATAAATCTTTCTTTAGAGTTATCGTTTTCAATATCATCTAGCATTTGCTCGTCTATCTCAGTACCTAAAGTAGCAAAAACTAATGCTTGAGTTTCTCCTCTTGTAAAAAGAGCCGATCCATGTGGAGCTGGAAACACATCTATTTCGGTAGAAATTGGGCGAATCTGAACTAGATTTCTACCATCAATTCTAATACTATTACTTAAAATGCTACCTCTAACGATCTCTTTTTCAAGAGCTTTAAAATAATAACCAAAATGTCTATTAACAAAATCTTCAGCAAATTCGCTTTCTTTAAAGAAATTTTTAGCTAATTCTTTAGCTTCGTTAATTTGATTATTACGAGCAGTTTTATCTTTAACAGAAAAAGCAACTGTAAGTTTTTCTTTAGCTACTTCACTCATTTTTTTGATGAAATCTTGAACCTCAGGAGTATCAAATGCTTCTACCACATGAGTTTCTTTATTAACAGCTTGTTTAAATTCGTTAATTAAATCTATAACTGGAGCGAATCCTTTATGAGCAAATTTTAATGCTCCTAGCATAATTTCCTCAGAAAGTTCTTTGGCTTCAGATTCTACCATTAAGATACCATCTTTAGTTCCAGCTACAACTAACTCTAAATTACTACTCTGAGTTTGTTGAATTGTTGGATTAAGAACATATTCATTATTGATATAAGAAACTTTAGCAGCTGCTACGGTATCTAAAAATGGCACACCAGAAATAGCTAAAGCCGCCGATGCTGCTAAAATTGAAATAATATCAGTTGAAACTGTTTTATCGCTAGATAGTGTAGAAACAATAATTTGAACTTCATTACGGAATCTTTCGTCAAACAAAGGTCTAATTGGTCTATCTATTAATCTTGAAATGAGGACTTCTCTTTCTGTTGGTTTAGTTTCTCTTTTAAAAAAACCACCAGGAATTTTTCCTACAGAATAGTATTTATCTTGATAGTTTACTGTTAAAGGAAAGAAATCTAGGTCGTAATTTGGATTCTTAGCAAAAACAACCGTCGCCAATACTTGAGTATCTCCATACTTAGCAACTACAGCACCATCAGCCTGTCTAGCTATTTTGCCAGTTTGAAAAGATAACTCTTTCCCTGCCCAAGTAATTTTTTTTTCTATAATATTAAACACTATTATTTCACTCCTCTTAAACCTAGCTTAGCTAAGATAGTTTCATATCTTTTATTATCTTTCTTTTTTAAATAAGTAAGTAATTTTCTTCTTTTAGAAACCATCACTAAAAGACCTCTTCTGCTATGGAAATCTTTAGTATGTTCTTTCATATGTTCGGTTAAATATTTAATTTTTTCACTTAAAATTGCAATCTGAACTTCTGGCGAACCAGTATCAGTAGCATTAATTGCATAAGTTTTAATTATATTTGATTTATCATCTTTCTTTAGTGACATCGCTATACTCCTATATTAGCTCTATTGTTATTAAAAACCCTTAGAAAAGAAGTTTTACCATTTTTGTTTTCAAGTAAAGCTAAAACCTTACCATTATACAAAGATTTAAAAACTCCATCAAAGGATAGCGACAAACTAGATAGATTCCCGTTAAGAATATCTTTAGCTTGTGCTATATTTAAAGAAAATGCCGAGATGCCATCCAGCATATCTTCTATACTTATTAAATTATCATAAATATTATACTCTTCATTATAGAGTGTATTTAAAGAAAGTAAAAGTTTTTCTTTATGGATACAAATTTCTGTTCTTCTTAAATATACTGTATGCCCTAATGAACCTAGCTTTTCAGCAATATCCTCAGCTAAACACCTAATATATGTTCCTTTTGAAACTTTTGCTACAAGAGTTGCTTTTTGAAAACTATCATTAAAATCTTTTAACTCTAAAGAATGGATATTTACTTTTCTCATAGGAATATCCACATCTACCCCTTTTCTAGCTAAAGAGTAGGCTCTTTCACCATTAATTTTTATGGCAGAAAATGATGGTGGTTTTTGTAATATTGTTCCGGTAAAATCTTTTAAAATTTTTATAAGATTTTCTTTAGTTGGAATAACATCAGTTGTTTTAATTATATTACCTTCACAATCTTTAGTATCAGTTTTAGAGCCAAATAAAATTGTGAATTCGTAAACTTTATCAGAATTCATAACATATTCAACGGTTTTAGTAGCCTCGCCAATAGCTATGGGTAAAACTCCCTCAGCAAATGGATCTAGTGTACCACCATGTCCTATTTTATGAGTTTTTGGCAAATTAAGATATTTTTTTATAGTACTAACAGCCTTAAAGGAAGATACTCCTACAGGTTTATCAATAAATAACCAACCATGTAATTTACTTAAATCGTAATTAAGAATCATTGTTTTTAGTAGTATCCTCTAGGGATTTAAACATTTTTTCAGATTCAATAATTTTATTAAGCTGATCATCCATAAAAAAAGCTAAATCGGGAATTGTTTTTATCTTTAAGGCTTTAGCAATTTTACTTCTAAAAAAAGGAATATATTTATTTAAAGTAGTAATTAATAATTTATCATCAAGATTAACATTCCAATTGCTAACATAAACTTTAGCTAAGGATATATCACCATTAACTTTAACCTCAGAGATTAAGACTATTTTATCAAAAAGTAGTGCATCCTTAAGTTGCGACTTTGTAAAAACCTCTGATAAAATAACCTTAATTTCTTTGGCTATTTTTTCTGTTCTATTAGATTGAGCCTTATTGCTCTTAATAATTTCATTATTAAATATTTGCTTATTCAATAGAGTTTCTAACCTCAACTTTTTCATAGCATTCTATAATGTCGCCCACTTTAACATCGTTATAGTTTTCTATAGCCACACCACACTCATATTCTTGCTTAACTTCTTTCGCATCATCTTTAAATCTTTTAAGTTGCGAAAGTACACCATCATGAACTACAATGTTTTCTCTTAAAACTCTAACATAAGCAGAGCGTCTTAGAACTCCTTCTTTAACATAACAACCAGCAACTTTACCAACTTTAGAAACATCAAATACTTCTCTAACTTCAGCAAAGCCAAGAATATTTTCTACTATATCAGGATCTAATAAACCACTTAAAATTAATTTCACATCATCAATAAGATTATAGATTATAGAGTGGTATCTTAATTCTATATCTTCTTTTTTAGCTAAATCACGAGCCTTAGAATTTGCTCTAGTATTAAAACCAAAAACCATAGCCTTACCAGCAGTAGACAGCATTACATCGGATTCAGTAATTTCACCAACACCAGAATGAATAATTTTAATCTCAACTTCATCGTGAGTAATTTTGTCTAGCGAAGATTTAATCGCCTCAAGCGAGCCTTGAGTATCAGCTTTAACAATTACAGCAAGAGTTTTTACGTCTATGATTTCATTACTAAGTATGTCTAAAATATTTTGAGTAGTATTTTTGCTTTCTAATTTGGTAGCTTTAGATCTTCTGTACTCTAATAATTCATTAGCAGCAGCTTCATTTTTAACTACCACAAAAGAATCCCCAGCTAGAACCGATTCCGCAAAACCAGATATTTCCACAGGAGTAGATGGAGTAGCTTCTTTTAATCTAGCTCCTTTATCGTTAATCATTACTTTTACTTTACCAAAACTCATTCCGCAAACAAAATAATCACCAACACGAAGAGTTCCTCTTTCTACAAGGATTGTTGCTAAATAACCAAAACCTTTTTCTTGCTTAACCTCAATTACACTAGCTTTAGCTGGAGCTGAATAATTGGTTTTTAAGTCTAGCATTTCAGCTTGTAAAAGAACAGTTTCTAATAGCTTATCTATACCAATATTTCCCTTAGCAGAAATTTCTACCGATAAAATATCTCCACCCATTTCTTCAACTACTAGATTGTGTGATAAAAGTTCAGATTTAACTTTCATAGGATTAGAATCCGGCTTATCTATTTTATTAATAGCTACAATAATTGGCACATTAGCCACTTTAGCATGATTAATAGCTTCAACTGTTTGTGGCTTAATACCATCATCAGCAGCAACCACTAGTATCACAATATCAGTAATTTTAGAACCTCTAGCTCTAATTTGACCGAAAGCCTCATGTCCTGGTGTATCTAAAAAGGTAATCATTTTACCGCTTTCAGATTTTACTTGATAAGCCCCAATATGCTGAGTAATTCCACCAGCTTCTTTAGAAACAATATTAGTTTTTCTAATAGTATCTAAAAGAGTTGTTTTTCCATGATCCACATGTCCCATGATGGTTACAACTGGTGGTCTTTCTTTAAGACTATCCTCAGAATCATTAAATACAAAATATTGCGATTCAACTGAAGAAGTATCAATAATATTAGGTCTATGCCCGAATTCAATAATTGCTAATTCTGCAGTTTCAGCATCTAAAAAACTATCACCATTTATAGAATCATCTAATTTACTTAAAAATTTTAAAACACTAGAGGTTTTTTCTGCCATCTTAGTAGCTAAATCTTTTACAGAAATTTCCCCATAGATTTCAACATTTCTAACGATTTTCTCTTTAGTAAGATTTTTCTTTTTATTTTTTCTTTTTACAGGATAAGATTTCTTAGGTTTTAGCTCAACATCTTCAAATTCTTCTTCCTCAAAATCTTCTTCTTCCTCTGTTGGAATGTAAGCTGTTTTCCAATTTTTTGGAGCATTAGCCCTTCTTGCATCACTGCTATCTGATTTCTTTTTAGATTTCTTATCTTCTTCAGATTCTCCTGTAAATTCCTTCTCTTTGATACTTATATCTTTAGTTTCTCTTTCTTGCTTATTTTTTTCTGCAATTTTTTGCGAATTATTAGCAACAACTTTAACTTCAAAACTAGATTTAATAACATGAGATGAAGAAAACATAGTTTCTTCTTCTTGGTTATTTAAAGATTCTTCACTAGTCTCAGTCTTAATATTTGAGGTTTCTAAGACCTCTGGAGTATTTTCTCCTGTTTTTTCTTCTTTTTCGGCAATACTTTCTTTAGTTTCTTCTAAAGATTCTTTCTGTACTACTTGTAATTGCGAAACAACTGGACTACCACCTAAATTTTCAGTTTCTAAATTAGTTGAAGCTAGTTTTGCCCTAAGTTCTTTTTCTTCATTAGTTAGCTTACCCTTATCACTTCCAAGAGCCTCTACCTCTGAAGATTTCTTAGGAGTTTTGTTGCCAATTACTTCTATTTTTTTACCTTTTTGGGTCTTTAATTTTTCTTCCAAAATTTTAGAAATATCTGGAGAGCTAGCTTTATTTAAATTTAAAGATAAAGTTTTGGTTTTACCTTTTTCTTCATTTTTTTCATCATTATTTGTCATTAAGACCTCTCTTTTCCATACATATGGAATTTAATTTTCCCTAACTTTAATTAGGATTTTTTATCAGCTCATTTGCCGACTTTTTCCTTTGAGGATTATAAAACTTCATTCCTTAAAGGAAAAACACACTCTAATTAAAAATATTTTGAAAATTATATTAGAAGATTTGTCCTGCTGTATATTAAAAAGACAAACCAACAACATATAAACTTCAAAATAATTTAAATTTCCCAAATCTTTCTAGCTAATATAATAATACCTTCTGCCTTTTTAAAATCAATACTACCTTTTGGAAGAATATCTAATAAATCGTAAGTAGAAAGCTCAGCTAAATCATTAACTGTTTTTACTCCTTCACCTCCTAGTGCTACTAGCATTTCTTTAGATAACCCTTCAAAATTTCTTAGTTCTTCAGTAATTCCCAAAGCATTCATTTCTTCAATATATTTTTTATCACGGGAGGCAATAAAATCTTTAGCTCTGTTTTTAAGCTCTTCTATAATATCATCATTAAAGGCTTCAATCGCAGAAAGACGAGCTACTTTTTCTTCTATAATATCTTCTACAGTTTTAAATCCTTCAATAACAAGAAGTTGCGAAATAATATCATCAATATCAAGAGCCGATTTCATATACTCAACTCTTTCTGCCATTTCAGTTTGTCTTTTAACTTTCTCAGTTTCTTCGTCCATTAAATCTATATGCCAACCAATTAATTGCGAAATTAAATTAATATTTTGTCCACCTCTACCAATAGCTAACTTTAATTTCTCAGGATTAACCACTACTTCTATAGATCTCTTGTTCTCATCTACAATAACTTTTTGCACCTCAGAAGCGTGGAAAGCATTTAACACAAAATTACCGATATTATCAGAATATCTAATTAAATCTATCTTCTCGCCTTTAAGCTCACTTAAAATACCTTGAATTCTTTGTCCTTTAAATCCAACACATGTACTGATAGGATCAATAGAAGTATCATTAGAATATAAAGCTACCTTAGAACGAGAACCAGCATCACGAGCAATACTATGAATAATAATTTGTTCATCGTATACTTCTGAAATTTCTTGAGCAAAAAGTTTTTTAATAAAATCAGGATGAGTTCTTGATAAAACAATTTGAGCCGACTTAATATCTTCTTTAACATCAACAACTAAAGCTCTTATTCTATCACCAACCTCTAATCTTTCTCTAGGAATCACATTATCACGACGCATAAAGGCTTCAGCTTTGTTGGATAACTCTACAAACACATTTCCTAACTCAACTCTTTTAACAACCCCACTAACAATTTCACCAATTTTATCTTTATAATTTTCAAATTCTTTTTGCTTTTCAGCTTCTTTAACTCTTCTGGTTACAATTTGACGAAATGGTTGTACGAAATTTCTATCAAAATTTACCTGAGGAAGAATTTCTATTAAAATATCACCTAAAACCGCATCTGATTTTATTTTTTTAGCTTCATCAAGAGTAACTTCTTGTAAAGAGTTTTCAACTTCTTCAACAACTGTTAAAACTTTTTGGATTAAAATTGAACCATTGTTTCTATTAATTTTAACTCTAATATCATGAAGATTACCATACTTATTAACCGCAATTTTTTTAATTGCAACTTCCATTGCCTCAAAAACTTCTTCTATTGAGATTCCTTTGTCTTTAGAAACATTCTCAATAATATCTATTAATTCTGGTCTTGCTTGTAATTCATTAGAATTAGATCTATTTAGCATTTTTTTCCTCTTTTTTACCCTTTTTGTGCTTAGTTTTATTGTTTTTCTTATCAGAATCAGGATTTTTAAACAAATCTTTCAATATATCTAAATTTGCCTTATCTATAAAATCAATATGAATATCTATACTTCCTTGTTCGGTTAATATTTCAAGGCTTGTATCTACTATTTTATTAAGTTTACCCTTAAAGGCTTTTTGTCCGTTAATGGGTAATTTAGTTTTAATAGCTACATTACTACCAACAAATCTTTGAAAGTCAGAGAGTTTTGCCAACTTTCTATCAATGCCTGCTGAGCTAACCTCTAAAATATATCTTTGCTCTATTAAATTATTTACATCCATAAGCACCGCAAATTCACGACTAAACTTGGCACAATCATCTATGCTGACACTTGTTAAATCTTCTTTTTCTAAGAAAATTTGCAAGATTATTTTTTCTTTACCAAAAACTTTAACATCAACGATTACATAACCTAAATTTGAAGCTACTGGATTACCTAATTCAAAAATCTTTTGTTCTAATGTATTCATACTTTTTATACTTAATTGGTTGCAAAAAAAGGCAGTTAAAACTGCCTACCACCCGATTAAACCTATTATTTCTTTAATATAAATCAATAATTGTACTTTTGCAAATTATTTATTGAAATTTTTAATTATTTAATGTTTTGAATATTAAGATAAGCTATCTCTCTGCCTTCCTTAATTGCCTTTCTTTCATATTTAGTTTGAAAGTGATCGGCAGGAGTTATTTTAAAATCATCAGGATTTAATATTTTAAAATTATTAGATTTTTCAAAATGTTCTATCGCCCAATTTACATAATCTGCATGATCGGAAACAAATCTTAAAACACCATCTTTTTTTAAAATCTTAGAAAACAAAGTTAAATTATCTTCATTAATTAATCTTCGTTTATGATGTTTATTCTTATGCCAAGGATCTGGAAATAATATATAAAGATTATCAAAGGTGTTTTCTGTAAAATAATCTAATAAATAATAAATATTAGCATTATAAATCAAAACATTAGGGAGAACTTCTTCTTTTGAGTAATTATCTATTTTATCTAAGAGTGTTGCCACACCATTACTAAAAACTTCCACTCCTAAATACAAACTATTAGGATTATTGATGACTGAATTAAAAAGAAAATCCCCACTACCAAAGCCAATTTCTAAATTAACTTTTTCATATTGCTGGGCTAACTTATAAAAACTATTATCTTTAAGGTTATCAATATTAAGTAGATATTTTGATAATAAATTTTCTAAAAGATAAACCGACCTTTTACTAAGATGTCCTGTAGTTCTACCATAAAAATTAATAAATTTATTATTAGCAGAAATATTATCGCTCATAATTACTAAATTTTAAGTAAATTTTTAATTTTTGCTGATAAATCTAGTTTTTCCCAAGTAAATAAATCGCCAGTTGAGTTTCTACCAAAATGACCATAAGAAGCAGTAATTCCATAAATTGGCTTATTTAAAACCAAATGGGTTCTTATACCCTTAGGAGACAAGTTCATTAATTGCGGAATAATTGCCTCAATTTCTCTATCATTAACTTTGCCAGTACCGTGAGTATCCACATAAACAGACAAAGGCTGAGCTACACCAATAGCATAAGATAACTGAATAGTACATCTACTAGCTACACCACTTGCCACAATATTTTTAGCTAAATATCTAGCAGCATAGGCAGCTGATCTATCAACTTTTGTTGGGTCCTTACCAGAAAAAGCCCCCCCACCATGAGGAGCTACCCCACCGTATGTGTCTACAATAATTTTTCTACCAGTTAAACCAGTATCACCATCTGGTCCACCAATCACAAATCTACCAGTAGGATTAATATGATGGATACAATCATCTGGATTATATAAATTACTTGGTAATACTTCTTTAATAACTGGCATAATAAGTTTACGAACATCTTCAGTAGAAAGGTGTTCTTCATGCTGATGTGATACCACTACTGTATGCACTCTTAAAGGTTTACCGTTCATATATTCTAAGGTAACCTGACTTTTAGCATCAGGAAGCAAGCCCTTAATTGCACCACTTTTTCTTTTTTTAGCTAATTCTTCTAAAATTTTATGAGAGTAATAAATACTAAAAGGCATTAAAACTTCTGTATCATTACAAGCATAGCCGAACATAATACCTTGGTCGCCTGCACCTTCTTCTTTAGAATCGGTTTCGTCAACACCCATAGCAATATCAGCAGATTGTCCGTGAATATAATTTAAGATAGAAAGAGTTCTATGATCAAAACCTTTTTGTTCGTAACCAATTTTTTTAACAGTATCACGAGCTACGAAATTTATATCATCAAGAGAAAATTCTAAGTTTGTTTTAACCTCACCAGCTAAAACTATTTGATTTGTGGTAACTAAAGTTTCTATCGCCACACGAGCAAAAGGATCATGAGATAGGAAAAAATCTAAAATGCTATCCGAGATCTGATCGGCTACTTTATCAGGATGCCCCTCAGATACAGATTCACTGGTAAATAAATAACTTTCTTTATTCATAAATTTCTCTCTTATTTTTTTCAAACCACAAACAAAATCTCATTATAACAAAAAAGCTAGTATAAAGCAAAATTATAATTGATGATGTCAAATAAAATCTAAAATTATCTTTATATAAAAGTTAATAATGTTAGCCTTATATTAGGAGCAAAGTAGCGAAGTGTATAATTAATACATGAGCTACTTTGCGATAACATAGAAGGCAACAATATTAACTTTTCCTGTATAAAAGGTATTCGTATGCACCTAATGCTGCAACTGCTCCCGCTCCCATTGATATAATTATTTGTTTATAAACACTATCCGTGCAATCCCCTGCAGCAAAAACTCCCTCAAGGTTAGTAGCTCCATGTTTATCTACAATTATTTCACCAATTTTATTTTTAGCAATATTATCTCCTAGCCAATCGGTTATTGGTTGCAAGCCTATTAAGATAAATACACCTTGCACGGTAATTGTGGTTTCATTGCCACTATTTCTATCTAAATATTTTAAACTTTCTACCTTGCTTGTTCCCATAATTTCGGTAGTTTGAGCATTGGTAATTATGCTAACATTTTTTAGAGCATGCAATCTTTCTTGCAAGATTTTATCAGCTTTTAGCTCAAGAGAAAACTCTATAAGAGTAATATGTTTTACAATACCTGCTAAATCTAGAACTGCCTCCACTCCAGAATTTCCACCACCAATTACTGCAATCTCTTTGCCTACAAATAATGGACCATCACAATGAGGACAATAAGCAATTCCTTTGTTTTTAAACTCTTGCTCGCCCTTAACTCCAATATTTTTCCACTTAGCTCCGGTAGCAAGCACTACCGATTTAGCTTTTAAAATTGCTCCACTATTTAAACTTAATTCTAGCAACTCTTTTTTTTCTAATTTTGTTGCTCGTTGTGAAGTTATAATATCAATAGGATATTCCTTAATATGATCTAACACTTGGCTCATAAATTTAGGACCTTCTGTATATTTTGTACCAATAATATTTTCAATTCCTAAAGTCTCTAAGACTTGACCGCCTAAATTTTCACTTAGCATTCCTACACGGATACCTTTACGAGCTGCATAAATAGCAGCAGAAGACCCTGCTGGACCTCCTCCTACTATTAGCATATCATAAGGATCTTTATTATTTAATTCCGAAAAATCAACAGAATCACCTAATTTAACCAAGATTTGTTCTAAACTTTGGCGACCACTAGCAAACTCTTCACCATTTAAATGGATAGTTGGCACTGCCATAATTTGCTTAGTTTCAATTTCTGCCTGAAAACTACCACCTTCTACCATTGTATGGCTAATATTAGGATTTAAAACCGACATAATATTAAGTGCTTGTACTACATCAGGACAATTATGGCAACTTAAACTTACAAAAGTTGTAAATTCTAGTTTTCTATTAATTTTTTTAATTTGCTCTATAAGTTTATCTTCAATTTTAGGTTTACGACCACTAACTTGCACCAAAGCCATAACTAATGAGGTAAATTCATGCCCTAATGGAAGCCCAGCAAATACTACACCACTGCTTTGATTTACTCTATTAATAGCAAAACTACCCACTCTTTCTAATTGAGCTTTTTCTACTGAAATTTTCGGCGACATACTTGCTATTTCTTCAACAAAATCTAAGATATTTTTTGTTGTATCATCATAACAAACTTTCAAGATTATATCTTGCTCTATGTATTCTAAGTACGGTAAAAGCTGTACTTTTGTTTCATTATCTAAGGACATTATTAACTCATGTTTAATTGGAAGTTATTTATAAAATATATAGATTTTTTTTAATATGTTGATAAAAGTTAATAGTTTGAGCTTATTATTAGGAGTGTTGCTCCATCGCATATAATCAATATGTGAGGAGCAACACGACTAAATAGAAGTACAAAAGAATTAAATCTTTCCTACTAGATCTAAGTTAGGTTTTAAAGTCTCACTACCCTCTTTCCACTTAGCAGGGCAAACTTCACCTGGATTTTTACGAACATACTGAGCAGCTTTAATTTTGTCTACTAATGTGCTAGCATCACGACCAATTCCACCAGCATTTATTTCTGCCATTTGAATAATTCCATCAGGGTCTATAACAAAAGTACCACGATCTGCTAAGCCTTCTTCTTCTATTAGCACATCAAAGATACGAGAAATTTTATGAGATGGATCACCTATCATAACATATTCTACTTTACTAATGGCTGTTGAATGATCGTGCCAAGCTTTATGAGTAAAATGAGTATCTGTTGATACAGAATAAACTTCTACATCCATTGCTTTTAATTTAGCATATTGATCTTGTAAGTCTTCTAATTCGGTAGGGCAAACAAAGGTAAAATCTGCTGGATAAAAACAAACTACACTCCATTTTCCATTAAAATCTTTTTCTGAGGAAACTTTTATAAAACCTTTATCTTTTTGAAAAGCATCGGCTTCAAATGATTCTACTTTTTTACCAATTAATCTCATAGATCTCTCCTTATATTGATAGTTAATTAATATTTATTTAGCATCTAGGCAATTTTTACAAATACCACGAACAGTTAAATCTATATGCTCTACTTTAGAATCTTGGATTCCTTCTAAATATTTAATAAGTTCTGGTTGGATATTACTAAAAGTAATATCCCTTATTTTTTGACATTTCTCGCAAATAAAATGCCCGTGTGGTTGCATTATTCCGTCAAAATGCTCTTGCCCTTGAATATTACCAACCGAAGAAATGATTCTTTCTTCTTTAAACAAAGTAATATTTCTATAAACTGTAGCTAAAGAAAGATCTGGAAAATCTTCTTTTAATTCTTGAAATATCCACTCAGCTGTTGGATGGCAAGTAGCTGTACGAATCTTTTCTAAAATAGCTTCCCTTTTTTTACTATAGTTTTTTGCTTTCATTCTTTATTTTACTTTTAACTAAAAACAATAATAATAATCATTCTTATTTTTAAATTATCATTTTATATTTTTATTGTCAAACATAATATAAGAATCATAAGAAACAACAAGTAATTTAATAAATACAGTTAAGATAGTTGCATAAATAAGAATACAAAGAAATTTATGATATTAATCATATAAATATTTTTGATTATCATCTAAAAATATTTTATTAGATTTAGCTTTTTATATTTTTATTTTTTAGATTTCATACTTTTTAGTAAGTCTAAAATAATTTGTTTTTGATTCTCGTCTATAGCTTCAAACATTTTTATTAAAGAAACAATCTCTGTTGAAAGGCCATTATTTTCAGCTATTGTTAGATTATTTAAGATATCTGAAGAATCATAATTAAGAACTTTAAAAAAATATGAAGGCTTAGTTTTTAAAACTCTACATATATCAAATAATCGGCTAGCCCCAATTCTATTCAAACCTTTTTCGTACTTTTGTACCTGCTGAAAAGTTACCCCTAGCTGTTCTGCTAAAGCCTTTTGAGATATCCCTAGTTCCTTGCGTCGCTTTTTTAACTGCTCACCAGCAAAAACATCTATGTCTTTAGGCTGTCTATTATGTTCTGTAGATTCACTATTATTCATTAGAACCATATCCATTAATATATCACTAATATAGATTATATATTAAATTTATGAAAAATACAACCTACACGATGTTCTTTCTTAAAAAAACTAAAGAAAGCATTATCACATAAAGAATAAATATTCCATAATTTATATTATGATAATTTATTTTAGAAAAAACAGTGGTAGTTTTTTTAATAGGAAAAATCATATCTGCATTAATTTTTATAAATGGCTCTACTTCAAATAAAATATCACCTTTTAAATCATATGCTCCAGAAATCCCTGTATTGGCAACCTTTAAAGAGGGTACTCCCGTTTCAATACTTCTAAATTTATATATATCCCAATTTTGATCTAATTCTATTGATTGATTAAACCAAGCTTCATTAGCAGTGTTTAAAATAAAGTCTACATCATTAGCAGTAATGTTTTCTAAAGGAAATAACCCTTCAAAACAAACAGTTGGCACTAGTTTATAATCACCTATTGTAAAAATACGAACTTCTTCTCCTGCTGTTAAGTTTTCTAAACCTACAAAATTTAAAATACTTGGAAAATAATCAGAGAATGGAATTCTTTCACCAAATGGAACTAACCTAATTTTATCATAATAATCTATAACTTTACGATTTTGAATATTAAAAACACTATTATAAGCATGATTTTCAACATCAAGCCTTAGTACTCCTACAACTAAAGGTATATTTGGAGTTTGAGTAATTTTATTATTAAAATATTTTTCATTAAAAAAAATAAAAGAAGTTTCTGGTAGAAATATCATTTGCGGATTAGCTTTTTCTATATCTAAAGATATTTGCGGCAAAACACTATCAGCAATAATTTCTGAAGTGTTGCTTTTTAGCTTAGTTGCTTGTGAAATATTAGTTTGAACTAATCGCACTTTAAGAGTTTTTTCTGCAGGTAGAATATTTAAATAATTGATTCTTGCTTGTCCGTAGAAATAAAATCCAGCAAAAGCTATTATAAATATAAAAAGAGTATTAAATCTAAAAGATTTAGAAATATTACCATTAAATAAAACATATAAAGAAAAAACTAAAGCATAGGTAAAAACACTTAATCCTACTACTCCAATTACTGAAACTATTTGAATAATAGGTAAAGTTTCGCTCCATAAATAGGCTGATAAAAACCAAGGAAATCCTCCTAAAAAGTAAAACTTAAAGCAATCCATAGCACTCCAAGCAATTACTAAAACAAAAAAATAAAATTTCCTATTTTTATTAGCTAAATAAATAGGAATAGACACCATAAACATAAAAACTGAATATAGAAAGCTAAATCCTATAAGAACAAGAACTCCTAAAAACTTAGATTCAAAAGTATAATTAGCTGCATAAACTAACCAATACATCCCAAAAATACTTATTACTAGAGAACTTAAAAGTGTAAGAGAAACCAATTCTTTCTTATTGCTGGCTCTTTTAAAAATAAAGGATATTCCAACAATTGCCAAAACACCCAAAAAGAAAAAGTTAAAGGGAGCAAATCCTAGAACATAAAAGAAAGAGAATAAACAAACTAATAAATATTTGTATAAATGTTTATTGCGAATTATCATTTCTCTTTAGTCCTCTATAATCAATCATAACTTTACTAATTTTTAATGGATCAACCGAGATAATCTTAAACTCAATACCTGAGGGGTGAATAATAATTTCATTTTTTGAAGGAATATAACCAACCAAAGCTACAATTAACCCAGATATAGTGTTAGACTCTTCATTTTCTTCAGCTGTACTAAATTTACCGATATACTCTTCTAAATCATGGATATTCACTCGCCCATCAACTTCAAGAATTCCAGTTTCTTTTTCTTGAATTTTAGCATCTGGAGCTTTATCGTATTCATCTCTAATATCTCCAACAATTTCCTCCAAAATATCTTCAAAGGTAATTAAACCGTCAACCCCGCCAAACTCATCAACTACCATTGCCATATGAACTCTTTTAAGTTTCATCTCATAAAGCAAATCTAACAGTTTCATATAAGGAGAAATAAATAAAACACTCCGCACTGCACTTTGCAGATTAATATGAGCTTTCTTTCTGAGAGTTGGCAGTAAATCTTTAACATGAATAAAACCAATAGTATTATCAAGATTATCTTCATAAATGGGGATTCTTGAAAAACCACTTTTACTCATAACTTTTATAATATCATTCATTTCAGATTCTATAGGCAGTGCTATAATATCAATTCTTGGAATCATAATATCTTGCACTCTTTTATTTCTAAAAGCTATGATATTGTTAATAAAATAATTTTCTGAAACATCACTAGCATCTTTATTGTAATATAAAGAAAACAACTCTAATAATCTTTCATAACGAATATTATCAATTTTACCTTTATATTGCTCTATCTTTTTTTTATTAAAAAAATTTATTTTTTCTAAAAACTTAGAAAATTTGCTTTTGACCTCTCCCTCCAAAACATTATCTCCAATAATTTGCTACTATACTATTAGTTGGTAATTTTAATTCATTTAAAATATTTTCTTCTGTATTATACATTAATCTTGCTTCATTTTCTAGATTGTGATCAAACCCTAACAAATGAAGTAATCCATGAATTAATAATCTAAAAAAATGATGTTCTATTACTACTTTTTGCTCTGCAGATTCCTTTAATAAAGTTTCCATAGAAATAAAAATTTCTCCAAGATGTAAATTTTGCAATAAATTTTTATTTTTAAAATCTTCTTCAATAAAATAAGCAAAAGAAAGAACATTGGTTGGCTCTTTTTTATTGCGATACTGCCCATTAATCTTAGCAATTTGCTTATCATCAACTAAATGTAAATCTAAAAAAATCTCGGCAGACTTTAAAAACATAAATTTTTCTTCTTTAGATAAATAATCTAAAGCAATTTTAATAATATTTATAGAATCTTTTTTATATTTATTAATAGTTTTAATAGTAAAACTATTACGAATATCTTTTAATTTAGAATCAATAGAAATACTTATATTATTCAACAATTTCACCAATTAAACTTGTATTATAATTTGAAGTAATTTTTACTTTATAAATATTACCAAGCATATTTTCACTCATATTATTTACAGCAACTGCCTGCATATATGGACTTTTTCCGACTAATTGTCCATCGTATTTTCCTTTTCTATCAAAAAGTACTTCCATTGTTTTGCCAACAGTTTTTTCGTTAAATTCTCTTTGAGTTTCCTTAAGTAAATCTTGCAGAATATACAACCGTTTTTCTTTAATATCTAAAGGAATTTGATTTTCATAATCAACCGCTGGTGTACCAAGACGAGGACTATAAGCAAAAGAAAAAGACTGAATAAAACCAACTTTTTTAACTACCTCAAGAGTTTCTTGAAAATCCTCCTCAGTTTCACCAGGAAAACCCACAATAAAATCTGAAGAAAAAGCCATATCCTCACGAGCCTCTTTAAATTTAGCTATTAAATCTAAATATTGTTCTTTAGTATGATTTCTATTCATCGCTTTAAGGATTTTATTAGACCCAGCTTGAATTGGTAAGTGTAAAAAAGGCATTAATTTCGGCTGATTTTTATGAGCCAAAATTAAATCATCATTAACTTCAGCTGGATAAGATGTAATATAGCGAATCCTTTGTAAATTCTCAATTGTAGAAATTTTATCTATAAGTTTACCTAAGCTCCATTCACTACCGTCATGAGACACTCCATGATAAGCATTAACATTTTGCCCTAAAAGAGTAATTTCTTTGGCTCCTTCTTTAACTAATTTATTGGTTTCTTCTAAAACCTGCCAAGTTGGTCTTGAATATTCCGCTCCTCTTGTATAAGGAACTACACAATATGTACAAAATTTATCACAGCCCTCTTGCACGGCTACAAAAGCACTACCATTGTTTATACGAGCTTTATCAAAAAAAGTAGGAAGAGAATCAAACTTTTCTTCTACAGGAAAGTCAGTATCACAAACCTTCTCATTTTCTTCCTCAATTTTTTTAATCATTTCTTCTAGGCGATGCCAAGTTTGTGGACCAAAAACTAAATCTACACAAGGAGCTCTTTTAATAATCTCTTCACCCTCAGCCTGAGCCACACAACCAGATACTCCGATAATTAAACTTTGCCCGATTTTCTGTCTTCTTTGTTTAAGCAGATTTAATCTACCGATATCAGAATAAACTTTTTCGGTCGCTTTTTCACGAACATGGCAAGTATTTAAAATTACCAAGTCCGATTCCGTAGAATCTTCAGTTAAAACATAACCTAAACTTTGTAATATCTCACTAATTCTTTGGGAATCATAAACATTCATCTGACAACCCCAAGTTTTTATATGATATTTCTTTTGTTTTTGTTGCATTATTTACCCTGTTTAATTATAACATCTGCCTCTTTGGCATAAAGAGGTTCTATTTTTGGTTGCAAATCTCCCCTATTATACGATTTTATAGCTTCCATACCTAATATTTTCATAGATGTAGCTACAAGATTATCACAATAAGTAGCCTCTGCAAAATAATCTATTTCTTTAAATAAACTCTGTTTATTGCCAATAATAACTAAGTTTTTTAGTGAAATACCACTAAGAGATTCATGATTTTTAAAAAAATCTGCTAAATTGTCTTCGTCTACATATATATCAGATACTATTTGCTCTTGTTTGCTAAATACAGAAATCACACAGCCACTTTTACCAATATCTACACTAGAAACTACAAAATTACTCTCTAATAAAGAATCAGATATTTCTTTAAACATAATAAAGGATGTACTAAAGGTAAAAACAGGAATATTTAAAGATAAACGGAAAATCTTTGCTACCACAATAGCAATTCTTACTCCAGTAAAATATCCTGCCCCGTTAATTAAAGTAATATAATTAATATCCTTGAGAGTTATTTTATTTCTATCAATAAGAGTAGCAATATATTGCAAAATAACATCGGAAATATTAATTTTTTCTTTTAGGACGATAGTATCAACAACCCTGTCTTCATTTAATAAAGCTAATTGCAATTTATTTGAAGTATCTAAAGCTAATCCATACATCATTTACACAACAGTTAAGCAAATGTTTTTATATTTAGTTGAAAAAGATGTATAGCTATCAAATCTTTCTAAAGAATTAGCAGCTATAATTCTACTCAACATTTCTGTATAATCACTTTCTTCCGAATATTTATTTAGTGTAGAAATTAATCTTCTAGGCTTAAGAGTGCCATCCATCAAGCGCATTTTTCTTCTTTGCGACCGAAATTCTTTATAAGCATTATGAGTATTAATATTAATAAAAAAGGCTCTCACTGCATCTTCAAGAGTATCAAATTTTCTAACCACATGTTTTTTTCCTTCTTCTCTACCCAAAGGAACAATTCCTGCGGTTTCATCAAAAGCCCATTGAGAAAATAATGAATTACCTTCTTGTAAAAACCTTGAACTTCCCCATCCTGTTTCTTTAGCCGAAATTCCTAAAGCAATTGAGGTTGGTACAATATCTACTCTTAACAACAGTTCATCAACCGCTTCTACATAATTCCAAAAATCATCATCCACTAGTTTAACTTTATATCTACTAGCTAATGTTTCTATAAAGATAAAATCTTCGGCTAGTAGTGGTTCATTTATCATTCTTGAGTTAATTTCCACAAGCCTAGCTCTATCATTAAGTACACTTTTTTGTACTTTTAATAAAATTGGCAATAATATATTTATATAAGTATCTTTTTTTAATTGAATATCTTTAGTGTTTTTAAGAGACATTGGCATATTGTTAAAGAACACAGGAGGAACAAGGAATCTATTTTCTACAGAATTATAAAAATCATTTAGCTTTACAATTAACTGTGGATCATCTTCATGTAAATATAGGCATTGCCTTGAATACATATTCTTTTTTAACATAGTATTCAAAACATAATCATTAGAAAATATTCTACCAGTAAACTTATAACTAAGTAAAAATAGAATAAAAATAATTATTAAAGCTAATATTGATGCCTTAAAAAAACAACTTTTTACAAATCCTAAAATACCTTTGATATTTATAGGATCTATATTTATTTTTTTACTCAATACTTATAACCTCTTTTACTTGGGGTATATAATATTTTAACATATTTTCAATACCATTTTTTAAAGTAATGGTAGAACTAGGGCAGCCAGCACAAGAACCATATAAACTTAAGTAAACTATACCGTCTTCATAATCTCTAAACAAAATATCACCACCATCCATAGCTACAGCTGGACGAATTCTTTCTTCAAAAAGTTCTTCTATTTTAGCAATAATTTCTTCATCTTCGGCATTTTTGCCTTTAACTTTAAAGCTCTCAGCTAAACTTTCTATACTCTCCACAAGGATAGGCTGACCTGAGGTTAAGAAATCTGAAATTAAAGCTAAAATTTGTGGTTTTAAATAATCCCAAGAATCCTCATTCTCTACAACTACAGATATAAACTCGCTACCTAAGAAAACTCCCTTAATACCTTCTAAATCAAACAATTTACTAACAAGAGGAGATGATTTACTATCTTCCTTACCTTTAAAGTGATAAGTTTGATTGTTTTCTAAAATCGCTTGATTTAGAAAAAACTTTAAAGTATTTGGATTTGGAGTTTCTTGTACTTCTATAAACATAATATTCCTTTATTATAAATTAACAAAACCCATAGCTTTTTTGGCTTCTAATAGCTTTTTGTTAGAAATTTCTTGAGCTTGATTGCTTCCTTTCTTTAATATGCTTAATAAATAGTCTTGATTTTTAAATAAATCAATCTGTTTATTGCGAATAGGTGATATTATACTTACTAACCTATCAGCAAGATCTTTTTTAAAGTCAACAAAACTTTTACCTACATAAGACGAAATAATTTCCTCACGAGATAGCTTTGAACTAAAGCTATAAATATTTAACAAGTTATTAATCTCAGGTCTATCAGACAAATCTTCGCCAACACTCGGAAAAGGCATAGAGTCTGTTTTAGCTTTCATAATTTTACTAACAATATCTTCATCCCTATCTTCTAAGCTAATTTTAGAAAAATCCGACGGATCAGACTTAGACATTTTCTTTGTGCCATCTTTTAAAGACATAATCCTAGCATTTTCTTTAATAATTAAAGGCTCAGGAATTTTAAAAGTTTCAGCATAATCATTATTAAATTTTATGGCAATATCACGAGCCAGCTCAATATGTTGCTTTTGATCTTCGCCAACTGGCACAGTATCAGTATTATATAATAAAATATCTGCTGCCATTAAGTTTGGATAAGCATAAAGCCCCACCGAACTATTTTCTCTATTTTTGCCAGCTTTATCTTTAAATTGAGTCATACGGTTTAACCAACCAATTCTTGCCACACAATTTAAAAGCCAAGCTAATTCAGCATGATCACCATTACTACTTTGCACGAACAAAGTAGATTCTTCTGGATTAATACCACAAGCAATAAGAATTGCTGCAGCTTTTAATATATTTTGATGAAGCTCTTTAGGATCTTGAAACACAGTAATAGCATGCAAATCAACAATACAATAGATATTTTTAACATCTTTACTTTGTAAGTTTACCCAATTATTAATTGCTCCTACATAATTACCAAGATGAATACCACCAGTTGGTTGAATTCCCGAAAAAACTGTTTTCATTAGTTCCTGCTAAATAATTTCATTACTTCAAAATATATATATGATTTTACCAGTCTTAGTAAAAATATTACAAATACTACCATTAAGATAATACAAAAAATATAAATAAAGCGAAACCAAAATAAATCTAAGGTTAAGTTATCTAAGAAGGCATGTTTTATTAATAATAACATAAATATTAATAGCATTGCTACAATAATTATTTTTTTAAACTCAATATAGAATTTTTCAGATAACCTAAAGTTATACTTTTTATATAAAACAAAAAATAAAATTAAAAGATTAACCGTAGAAGCAATTACCGTAGCACAAGCGATACCATAAACACCAAAAAAATTAGCCAAAGAAAAAACTAATACTAAATTTAAAAGTAAACATACTAAAGTACTGTAAAAAGGAGTTCTTGTATCGCCATAAGAATAATAAAAAGGCAAAATTACTTTAGTTATAATATTAGCTGGTAGTGATAGAGTATAAATCATTAAAACTATAGCGGTAATCCTTGTTGCCTCAAGGCTAAAATTACCACCATAAAAAATTATTTTAATAGTTTCATTTGCAAAAACTATCAAAGAAATCGCTGCAAATAAAGACATTCCTAGCGAAAAAATTAAAGCATTCTGTTTAATATCAGCCTTTTCTTCATGAGTTTTATTAGAACCTGATATTTCTGGCAAAACCACTGTTCCTATAGCAATTCCTATAATTGCCAAAGGTAATTGATAAATTCTATCGGCATAAAATAAAAAAGAAATAGCTCCAGCTGGCAAAAGTGAAGCAACTAGTACATCAACAATAATATTAACCTGATAAACTCCAGCCCCAAACACAACTGGTAAAATTCTTCTAAAAAAAGTTTTGGTTTCAACCATAACTTTTTTAATTAAAGTGAATCTAATTAGCCATTTATTTTTATAACAAGCCCACATTACACATAATAATTGTGCTAAGCCTCCCCAAAAAATCCCCCACGAGCCAGCATGAGCAGCACTTTGAAAAATATTACTATCTACATCAGACAAAAGTAAAGTTGCAACAATTGATATGTTTAAAAGAGCTGGTAAAAAAGCTACTAAAGAAAACTTATTTAAAGAATTTAATAATGAAGAATAAAAAGATACCATAGATATAAACAGCAAATAAGGCATAGTTATTCGCAATAGTTCTACAGTTAAATTAAATATTTCATCTCCTCTACTTTTAATACCTGGAGAAATTACCATAATTACATAATCAGCATAATAATCAAATAAACATACAAAAATCGCTAGGATAATAAAAAATATGGTAAATACTTGTGAGGCAAACTCTCGAGCTTTTTTCTCATCTTCGCCTAAAACCTTAGCAAAAATTGGAACAAAAGCAGCCTGCATACTACCCTCAGCAAATAATCTTCTAAATAAGTTAGGAATTTTAAAAGCTACAAAAAAGGCATCAGAAAGCGAACTTGCCCCAAAAAACCTACTTAATAAAATATCCCTTAAAAGCCCTAAGAATCTGCTTATTAAAGTAAAACCACTTACTTTTAATACATTTTTAAAATTCACTTTTTCACTCTATTTTTCTGATAAATCTTTTAACTCATATAATACATCTAATGCTAGCTTAGGGGTTAATTCGTCTACCTCTATACTTCGCAAATAATCAATAACTGCTGATTCTTTCTCATTATTTTTGGCAACCTCTGGTATATCTTCAACAAAATCAAATAAGGGGAGATTCTTTTCTTCTACCTTTTCTAATTTTTGTAAAATATTTTGAGAATTCCTAATTACACTATTTGGCAATCCTGCAATTTTTGCCACCTCAATGCCATAAGATCTACTAACCGCTCCTTTTTCTAAAGAGTGCATAAAAATAATTTTATCTTTTTCTTCAATTACACTTACATAATAGCATTCAAGAGAATCTAATTTTTTTTCTAACTCTATTAACTCATGATAATGGGTAGCAAAAAAAGTTCTAGCTTGTAATTTATTATTAATATATTCTAAGGTAGCCCAAGCTATGGATAAACCATCGTATGTTGATGTTCCTCTGCCAATTTCATCTAAAATAATAAAAGATTTACTAGTAGCATAATTAAGGATAGTTGCTAGCTCAATCATTTCCACCATAAAGGTAGATTGACCCTTAAATAGGTCATCACTTGCCCCTACTCTTGAGAAAATTGCATCACAAACCCCAATATGAGCGGATTCTGCTGGTACAAAACATCCCGATTGAGCTAGAATAATAAATAAAGCATTCTGCCGTAAGTAGGTACTTTTACCCGACATATTTGGTCCTGTAATCAAAAAGATATTTTTATCTTCCATTAAGCAAGAATTTGGAATAAAAAGAGCATTATCCTTTTTTTTAATACTTTTTTCAACCACTAAATGCCTGCCCTTTTTTATAATAAACATAGATGAATCATCTACAATTGGACAAACAAGATTACAATCAATAGCAAGGGTAGCAAAAGAACTTAAAACATCTAATTTTGCTAAACATTTAGATGCTGTTTGCAAAAACTCTCCCTCAGCAATAATTTGCAAAATAAGAGAAGAAAGGACTTCTTTTTCTATAGACAAAAGCCTTTGTTCAATATTAATAATTTCAAAACTTAGATTATCTAACTCAACGGTAGAATATCTTACCGATGTAGTTGTATTTCTTTTATGCAAAAAGTTATGAGACGGCAAAATTTTAGGAGATTGCTTAATAGGAACTTCTATAAAATAACCATCTGTATTATTATAAGTAATTTTTAAATTAACAACCGTTGTTTGTACGATGTACTGCTCTTGCAGTGAAATTATGTTTTGTAAACATTTTTCTTTTCTTGAAAGAAATTCCTCAAAAACTGTATTAAAGCCTGCTTTTAAAAAACCACTTTCACGGTTTAATGTAATATCTTCTAATATGGCCTCATTAAGATTATTAAGCAGATTACTTTCCATACTAAAACTAGCCATTATTTCTTCTAAAATACTTGGCAACGGTTTCATAAAGAAAAGCTCTTTTATACCCCTAAGATTCCTTAAGAAATTTCTTAAAAATACTAGCTCAACTACTGTAGCTTTTTTTAGCATAATTCTGCCTAAAGCTCTTTCTACATCAGAAGTATTTTGCAAGATACTCCTTAAACTGCTTAAAACATCTTGATTCTCTACAAAATAAGCAACAACATCAAGCCTTTGATTTATCTCACTTATATCCTTAAGAGGACTATTTAACCAATTACCCAATAATCTTGACCCTTGTGAGGTTTTAGTACAATCTATTGTTGCTTTTAGGCTTCCTTGTTTTGACCCACCGTAAGACTGCTGTATTTCTAAAGAATTTCTAGTAAAAGCATCTAATCTTACATATCTTGAAGAATAATCTTTTTTAGGTGGCGAAACTGAAAGAGAACTTTTTTGAGTTAGCTCAAGATAATATAGCAACACTCCACATGATATTTTTTCTAATTTTTCTAAAGATTCCATTATAAAAGATTTAGAAGAAAACACCTGATTTAACCTAGCTAAGCAACTTCTAATTTCAAATTTTTCTTTAGGTATATCTGTTGTTAAAAGTTTAAATTCATCAGGTAAAAAAGATTTATCAGATGCTGTTGCTAAAAGGATTTCTTTAGGTCGGATTTTATACAATAGGCTATTTATATCTTCTATATTTGAACTTTCCACATAAAAATCACCACTAGAAATATCCATCCAAGATGCTGAAAATTTTTTATTTTCAATTACAAGACAAGCCAGATAATTATAAGAATCACCCTCAAGTAAACTTTCTTCAGTAATTGTACCTGGAGTTATGATTCTTACCACATCTCTTTTTACTAGTTCTTTAGATGATCTTTTTTTAGCCTCAGCTGGGCTTTCTAGCTGATCGCATATTGCTACATTGTAGCCATGCTTAATTAAACGATGAAGATAGTTTTCATAAGAATGAACAGGAACCCCACACATACTTACTTCTTGCCCTGACCCAGCTAATTTTCTTGTTAAAAGAACTCCCAATAATTGTGATGCAATTACGGCATCTTCAAAAAACATTTCAAAAAAATCACCCATTCTGAAAAATAAAAGATATTCTTTATGATTCTTTTTAATATCATAATATTGTTGCATTACTGGGCTTAAAGATTCGTACTCAACATCACTAAAATTACTAATAATTTTACTAATTTTTTCCTCTTTGTCTTCTAAACTTGCCATTTTACCAATCTATTAAGCAATTTAATTTTGTTTACCATAAATAGATTATACACAAAATAATGTAATAAAATTAAGTAAATTTTTATTTAATTAGTTTGAAGATATATTAAAAAGAAATATATTGTAAAGCTGGGATAGTACAAATTAAAATTAAAATTAGAAAGATAATTCCAAAGCATAGAATCTATCTTGCAAAATATAAAGACCAACAATTATTAGATTTATCTTAAACTTTGAATATAAATGAAAAATTAATAAATTTTAAATAAAAGCTAATATTTTGAGAGTTTTACTAGGATATTTACTCCGTAGCATATATTAATATGTGAGGAGTAAAGCAACAAAGTAAAAACTCAAAAGATTATCTTTTACCCCTAGTAGAGGTAATATTTAATAGCAAATATCACAGAATGAAAAGTAGGTGTTATATCTCTACCAACAGGAGCCTGCCAATCTGTAGTAAACCCTGAATCTGTTCCACCTGGTTCATAACTAGGGTTAGTAATATCATGCAAACCATCATTACTTGGTTCAACACGAACTGAACTTCCTTTCATATAGCGATATTCTACACTGAAAGAAGATTTAATAATTCTTAAATCATACTGCAAACCAACCATCAATTGTGTAAAGGTTACATCTTTATTACCTGAAAATGCTTGCCCTAAACCATTTGGTTGTAATTCAGTATCAATCCATACATATCTGGCACCAGCCTTACCTGCCCCTATACCTATATAAGGATAAAATTTTTCAGAGATAAATCTCATATCATAGTAAGCATTAATAGCAAAACCTGTTAAAGCCTCTTGTCCCCTTGATGGCAAAGTATTAGAGTTGATGGCACTTGTATGTAATCTTTGATCATTTATAACAGAATACCATTGATAAAAGTTAGAATATTCACCTTCAAATCTAAAATCATAAAACCTTAAACCCATATTTGCAAAAGCTACTCCACCTTCAAGAGTTCTACTTGGAGCATATAAAGAAACATAATCCTGTTTAGAAGCCATACCAAAAGTATTACTAGCTGATGTACCAACACCAACACCAACATAAACACCAAAATTATCTTTACTAGGATAAACATCTTTATCAGGAAATAATGCCCATGCTGAGGTACTAAAAACTAAAACAAAAAAAGATACAAACCCTTTTAGAAAAATACTTAATTTCATAAACAAACCAATTATTAAGTTAAAAAAATACTCACTATGTTAAAAAACTTATCCAAGTAAAAACTCTAATTTTTAGTTAAAACCTAACTAACTACTAAAACTTATATATTTTACTTTTAGCTCTTTATTTTTATTAGAAAGTTTTTTTTGCAGAAAAATAAAATATCTGTAAAACAACTAATACTCAAGCTAATATACTCTAAATATATATAAATTGTAAACTCTTTATAAAAGATAATCAAATATTTAATAATATTAAATAACTTTCTATCTTAATTTTTTCTTAAGTTTATTAATATTAACATTTTACCTGAATTATATCCTATTATAAAATATTACAAATTCAACAAAAATCAGCTTAATTAAGTTATTTTAGAATATAATATCTTAATCCTAACATAACATCACTACTATTCATCTTAAAAGTATTAGAATTCATAGTATTAGAATATCTGTATTCCACAAAAAAACCTAAAGGAGCAATCGGAGTTTCCCCCACTAAACCAGCATGAAATGTATATAATGATTTATTTTTCTGTTTAAGATCTTCTATACTATTGAATTTATAAGATGCATATTTAGCTCCTACTCCTATATAAGGATTAATAAATGGAATAATTCTAAGTATATCATAGTATACTACTAAAGCATATTGATTATCTTTATTAGCATCACCAGACAAAGCTCCTAAGTATTGAGCTTCAACTCTAAAATTTCCAAAAACTGGAACATTTAATGGACGAATACCTAAACTTAATAAGTAAGAATTAGTATCAAAATTCTTTTTAATAGAATCTAAATTGCTCTCAGTTTCCACATCCATTTTTGATTTACTTTTAGCAAAAGCACCACTTATATAAACTTCTGGAATACCCATTGCCATAGAAGAAGCTGAGAAACCTAAGAACAGTCCTAAACTTAATATAATATATTTTGATATTTTCATAATTACCTTTAATTATATTTTAATTACCTATTATCTACCTAGCCTACCTGAGGTAGCAGGAGCTGGACTCGGTTGATTAACAGTAGGAACATTAGCACTAGACGAAGCTACTCCCGTAGCATTTGCTGTATTTCCTGTTGCTGGATTATTAGTATTACTCTGCTGTTGGGCATCTTTATTAAGTTGCGGGGCATCTCTTTTATCAATTATTACACTTAATTTGAATCTTACCCCAAACATCCATAATGAAGAATAAGGCATATATTCAAAATAAGGAACTATATATTTAAAATAACTTACTTCAATTCCAAGCAAACCATCATAGCCGTCTATTTTACTTTTTGTAGGTTTATCATAAATATCAGTATTTTGAATATAAGAAATTCCAATATAAGGATTCACTGGATAACCATTAGCAAAACTATAATAAAGAGTAAATCTATCACCAGTTTCAAATATAGGAGAATATTCAAAGTTTAAAAAATTAACAGCACCACCAAAACCATAGTCCATACTATTAGAATTTTGAGCATTAGGATCGTTTGTAATAACTCCATAAATCCTTGAAGGTTTGAAAGTTTTTAACTGAATAGTGAATCTAGTGCTATCCTCAGGATCAAAATCATTAAGATTAAACAAGCTCGTAGCCTTAATCGGGCTTAAAGACAAAGCAAAAAATATTAATAAAGTTGAAAAAATTTTATACATAACGGTTTCTTTCTCTTAAAACAAAGTGGCTAATGCTTATACCTTTTTATAGAGTCTATAATCATTACTTTAGCTTCATCTACACCTTGATAATCACCGACTTTAACCCACTTACCTTCTTCTAATCCTTTATAGTTTTCAAAGAAGTGTTTAATTTGAGATAAAGTAAGCTCAGGTAAATCTTTATAAGTTATAATATCTTTATAATATTTGGTAACTTTATTAACAGGAACACAAAGAATCTTAGCATCTTTACCAGCTTCGTCTTCCATATTTAAAAACCCAATTGGTCTTACTTTAATTACACTACCAGCTACCACAGGCATATGAGTAAATACTAAAACATCCAAAGGATCACCATCTTCTGCCAAAGTATTAGGAACAAAGCCATAATTACAAGGATAAAACATAGCTGTAGCTACGAATCTATCAACAATTAACATACCAGATTCTTTATCAATTTCATACTTAACCGGATTAACCCCAGCTGGAATTTCAATAATAGTATTGAATTCATCAGGAACTTTATCACCGATTTTTATTTTTGATATATCCATAAATTAACCCTCTTTAAGTATTTTTAAGGAAACTTTATATTTTAATCCTATGTAAAAAGAATCTAAATCTTTAATATAATTTTCTTCCACATTGACCCATCTTTTTTCAAAAGTTAGATAAAGATTATTGTAAATATTAGTATCAAAGCCTAAGCTAAAGGACTTTCCATACTTTATTAGATTAACATCTTTATCTGTATCAAAGTCATAGAATCTTAAATTATACATAGAATATATAGCATAGTTAAGATATAAAGTCAAAAATTCATGCTTTATAATATTGTAAACCAAAACTACTTCATAGTTTTTATTAGAATAAAATTCGTCAATATTGTAATCTATATAATTTAGTCTTATTGCAAAATTATTAAGAAGAAAATTCCACTTATAAAAAGGACTAACTTGCATTGAGTATAAGCCTGCAGAAACAGAGGAATTATTAGCATAAGAAAAACTTAGTACATTTTTGTTGATATAATCTTCTCTTTTACTTTGTATTTCTTCTAAAAATAAGTTATTACTTCTAGCATAAGAAAAAGATAATATTAAAAATAATATGGATAAAAAAATTTTCATAATAAACTAAATTTTAATTATTAAACTATATTATTATACACATATTAGACAACAATATTAATTAATTATCATGAAAAAACTTTTAGTACTATTTAGCTTATTATTTTTAATATATTCTTGTGGTCAACAAAGACCCATATCTAGCTTTACATCTAACAACGATTCTTCATATATTCCTAATTACAATATGTCAAAAGAAGATGTGTTAAAAAACTATGCAGATGGTAGTTTACAAATATATAAAAAAGAAGAAATCCAGAATCTTCTATCAGAGATAGAGAATGATACTAAAGATATTATCACACTAAGCAAAGCTGATGTTTTAAATGTAGCTGGCAGTCCTTATCTTATAAAAAATGAAGTAGTTATAGAGCTGTGGCAGTATCGGAATCCTTTTTGTATCTTAAATATTATTTGGGATAACTCTCTACTTAGTATAAAAGATGTTGTTAGCTATGATAATGATCTTAAAAAGATAGATAACAAAAAATGCTTTTTAAATACGGTTCAGCTAAATTCCGATAGTAAAAAAGAATCATAGATTTTTGTTTTTTCGTAAGCAAACATAAAAAGCACCGCTACCGCCATGGCTTTGGATAGCTTCACCATAAGAAATTACATATTTATGGGATTCTTCTGTTTGTAGCCAAGATAAGAAAAACGATTTCAGAACTCCCATACCGTTTTCTTTTTCTGTAGAATTATTCCCCTTACCGGTAATGACCATTACTAAAATATAGCCTTTAGCAAAGCTATTCTTAACAAAACTACTTAATAAAATTTCAGATTCAGCCACAGTTCTACCATGTAAATCTAAGACTGATTCTATGGATTTTTTTAATTTTTTTATGTGAGAAATTTCTTTTCTTGAGAGTAGGCGAATTTTAAAGTTATCAGGAGTGTTATTATCATTAAAATCTAAATTAGATATTACCTCTAAATTAATCTTTTTAAGAGGGATATCCAAAAATTTTTTGTTATCTTTTAAAGGGATAACATTATCCATTGCTCTAGTAAAAATCTCATCTTCTTTAATAGATTCTTTGTTTTCTTCTTTCTTTCCTAAAAAAATCTCTTGGAATTCATTATTAGAAATCTTTTTCATTATTATTCTTTTTTTAATACAAGAAACTAACTTTTCACTAATAAGTTTTTACTAACTTCCATATAGAAGTATTTTCTTTAATATTTTTTGCAAATACCCAAGTTTCTCTAATCTCAGTAGCTTTTTGATTCATAGAAGGCGACTGTAATCCAGAAACTAACTCTCTGCTTTGTAAAGAAACATACTTAACTGAAATTTGAGTATCATAATTATCATCAATATTAACATCAATAATCTCAGCTAACATAAATTGTTTAATATCAACATAAAGAGTTTGTCCTTCGGATCTTCTTTGTTGCGATGATTGATAAAAAGATTCATAAACCTTTTCAGAAATAAAATCTCTAACACCATCAAGGCTACCACTAGCATAAGCCTTAACAATCATTTCAAAGGCTTTTTTAGAAGATTCAATAAAAGTTTTGGCTGAAAATGAAATATCGTGTTCTGTAATAACTTCTAGCTTCTGCATTAAACTACCAATCGGATATTTATATTTATCTTCTTCAGGAGAATCTACAGTTTTAGTATTATTTCCTAATACTACCTCAGGATAATTATTAGTAGAAACCTCAGGTTTTTCATATCCTACTCTTTTACCTAATAATCTTCTAAAAACAAAAAGTAAAACTACTATTAATATCCCTAAAAGAATAACATCAATATATTTTAAAAAATCTTCCACTACCTTTTCCTTTATTTACTATAACCACTTAGGATTTTTAATTTTTGTTAGAAAATTTTTATGATTTTCTATCTGCTCTGCAGTTAAATCAAATTTTCTATAAGTAAAATTGCTATTATCATACGATAATATTTTCCCTAGTGCAACATTATCTGTGGCAGAAAACTCTGTATCAAACATACTTTTTTGCCCACCAGTTAATTGAATATAAACTTCACCTAACAATCTAGTATCAATCAATGCTCCATGATGATCTTTTCTAGAATCAAGACTAATACCTAATCTTTTACATAAAATATCTAAATTATTTCGCTGACCTGGAAACTTATCTTGTGCCAATTTTAAAGTATCTATAAATCTATTAGGATTAATAATATCTTTACCAACTTTCTTTAGTTCAGCATTAATAAAACTCATATCAAACTTAGCATTATGGGCGATAATTTCGCTATCACCAACAAAGTTTAAAAATTCTTCTACAACCCCAGCAAAAACTGGAGAATCTTTAACCATTTCATTAGAAATCCCATGAACTTTAGTAGTTTCTGCAGGAATATCTCTTTGCGGATTAATATAGTAATGAAATTCAGCCTGCATTTGTTTATCATCAAAAATTTCTACACAAGCTAATTCTACAATTTTATCATCTCTGTCGTAATAAAACCCTGTAGTTTCCACATCTAATAAAATTTTTCTATTCATTAGAAATTTCCTTAATAATTTTTATAACCTCTTTTTCTACATCTTCTATTGTTTTATCAGTATTTATTATATAAGAAAAAGGAATAGTATCATAATTTAGTTTCTTTTGCTTTGCCATAATTTTACCTAAATCTTCTATATTAATTTTAGAACGATTCATTACCCTTTTTATTTGGGTGGCAACAGAACATCTTACTAAAATAGTTATATCACATAGTTCATTTATTTTTGCTTCAAAAAGCAGTGGAACTTCTAATAATAAAAATTTTCTAAAAAGTATTTTACCGATAAAAATTAATCTTTTAATTTTTTTTATCACATAGGGATGATAAATACTCTCTAATTTAGCAATATTTGTTTCATAATCTTTAAATAAAATTTCCTTAAGGATTTTTTTATCCAGCTGATTATTAACAATACTTTGGGGAAAGTACTTTTTAATTTCGCTTAAAATTTCTTTATTATTATTGAGCTTAGCCACATAAGAATCGCTATCAAAATAATAAAAACCTCTATCTCTAAACATTTTAGAAACTGTAGATTTTCCAGAACCAATATAACCAGTTATACCAATAATTTTCATTTAGTTTTTATATAATCTATTAATTGCTGATTCACTTGCGGAGTTATTCCAAAAAATTTTTCAAAATTATATTTAGCTTGAAATAACAACATATATAACCCATCTATACATTTAAAATCTTCTAATTTATTATGATAATAATTAAGATCGTAATAAATAATCTCACGGTTATTTTTAAACTTAACCTGCGATAAAATTTCTAAAAAATTAAGAGTTGTCGCATTAAAGATAATATCAAACTCCATATTCTCTTTATATTCTTGAATTTTTAAATCTTTAAAATCTTCTATTACTTTATAAGATTTTTCAGGTGTTCTATTATAAATAAAAATATTACAATCAAAATTAGCTAAAGAATATATTAAAGCTCTAGCTGCTCCACCTGCTCCTAAAATTAACACATTTTTTTTACTAAAATTAATATTGTAATATTTATAGCTATCTAAAAGCCCTAAATAATCGGTATTAAACCCTATAGAATCTATTACTAAATTCACCGATTTTATAAATTTTACTTCCAAAGAAACATCTCTTAATAGTGGCAAGATAGTTTCTTTATAAGGCTTGGTAATATTAAAACCTTTAAATTCAGTAAAAATATTAGAATCTATAGTTTCTACATCTATTAAATTGTAAGTAGCATTAATATTATGTTCTTTAAACCAATAATTATAAATTTTAGGCGATAGCGAATAAGAAATATTTTTTCCTAATAAGCCCAACTTAGAATTTTTTTGCAAATTGAATAACTCTATTTATAATCTGTGTATATCCTGTGGATAAATTTTTTCATGATTTTTATCAACTATTATTATAATATTTATTAACAAACTTATCCACTTGTTAGTAAAATAAAATCTAAATTTGAATAAAGCTAATTTCACTATATTTTTATTAAGATTCAAGTGTTTATAACTATGTGGATAAACTATTAATAAAATTTAAATCATAGAACTAACAGCCTATATAATTAATACTAATCTATATATAAAAATAAATAGAATATATTTATTTAGACTCCTCCTCCTTAGCAGATTCCCATAACTCTATCTTATTACCATCTAAATCTAAGATATGTGCAAATTTACCATAAGGATATTCCTCAATACCATCAATAATTTCAACACCTTCTTTTTTTAACTCACTTAAAAGCTCTACTAAATTTTCAACTCTGTAATTAATCATATAATCTTGATTATCTTTAAAAACACTATCTGATATACTCCAAACAGTTCTACCAACAGTATTAGAATCTTCCATATTTCGCCACATAAAACTATGACCATATTCCTCGTTAGGAATCCCTAAATGTTTTTCATACCATTTTTTAGATGCTTCTTTATCTTTAGACTTAAAAAATATTCCACCAATACCCACTACTTTTTTCATTAATTTTCTCCTATGATATAATTTATAGTATAGTCTATTTTTAACTTGATTTTTTTCAATAATTATTTAATATGTAGATTGAGTTTACTTCTCAACATATTTATTCAAGCCTTTTCAATAAACTATTCAAAGAGAAAAAATATATGAATACTGATATTAAACATCTTGCTGAACTTAAACATAGTTCTTTAGCTGGATTAATAGATTTTGCAAAACAAATTGAAATAGAGAATCCTGCAGATTTAAGAAAGCAAGACTTAATGTTCTCTATCCTTAAAAAACTAGCTGAAAAAGAAATTACAATTATCGGACAGGGAGTTCTTGAAGTTCTTGCCGATGGTTATGGCTTTCTTCGTTCCAGCGAAGCCAATTACTTACCAGGACCAGATGATATTTATGTATCTCCTAACCAAATTAGAAAAATGGGTTTAAAAACTGGTGATACTGTTGAGGGAGAAATTAGGTCTCCTAAGGATTCGGAAAAATACTTTGCTCTACAAAAAATTAACCAAGTAAACTTCCAAGATCCCTACTCTTTAAAACAAAGAATTAATTTTGATAATCTCACCCCACTCTATCCTGACTCTCGCCTTTGTATGGAAGTAATAAATTCTTCTACTAAAGATTTTACAGGGAGAATTTTAGATTTAATAACTCCTATCGGTAAAGGACAAAGAGCATTAGTGGTAGCTCCCCCAAGAACTGGTAAAACAGTTATGCTACAAAATATTGCTAATTCTATATCTTCTAATCATCCTGAATGCTATTTAATAGTATTATTAATAGATGAAAGACCAGAAGAAGTTACCGATATGATGAGGTCGGTTAAAGGTGAAGTTATAAGTTCAACCTTTGATGAACCGGCTACAAGACATGTTCAAGTTGCCGAAATGGTTTTAGAAAAAGCTAAAAGACTTGTTGAAAATAAAAAAGATGTGGTAATTTTATTAGATTCTATCACAAGATTAGCCCGTGCTTATAATACTGTTGTGCCATCAAGTGGTAAAGTATTAACTGGTGGGGTAGATGCTAATGCTTTACAAAAGCCTAAAAGATTCTTTGGAGCAGCTAGAAATATTGAAGACGGTGGTTCTTTAACCATAATTTCAACAGCTCTTGTAGAAACTGGCTCAAGAATGGATGAAGTTATTTTTGAGGAATTTAAAGGTACAGGTAATGCGGAAATAGTTTTAGATAGAAAATTATCTGATAAAAGAGTTTTCCCATCTATAGATATTACTAAATCTGGTACTAGAAAAGAAGAATTACTCCTAGATGCTAATACTCTACAAAGAATGTGGGTATTAAGAAGAATTTTATTGCAAATGGGTGCTAATGATTCTATGGAATTTTTACTTGATAAAATGAAACTTTATAAAACTAATGAAGATTTCTTCCAAAACATGAATTCGTAAAAATGAAACACACTATTTATGCTTTATCTACCGCTTTTGTATCCTCTGCAATTGCTATTGTGCGGGTATCTGGTAGAGAAGCATTTAATAGTTTAAAAATCATAACGAAAAAAGATAAATTCACTCCCCAAAAAGCTCATCACTGTAATATCTACGATAAAAATGGCGACTTACTGGATAATGCTCTAGTTCTTTACTTTGAAGAAGGTAAAAGCTATACTGGTGAAACTCTTGTGGAGTATCATATTCATGGTTCACTGGCAGTAATTAAAGACCTCCTAAGTACTCTTTCACAAATGGCAGATCATCGCATGGCTGAACCAGGTGAATTTACAAGACGGGCTTTAGAAAATGGTAAACTAGATTTAATCCAAGCTGAGGGTATTGCCGATTTAATTGCCTCTCAAACCTCAAATCAAAGAAAACAATCGTTGAGGGAATTACAAGGAGAGGTAGGTAGTAAGTATATTCAGTGGGGAGAAAAACTTAAAGAAATCGTAGCCTTGTTAGAGGCAACCATAGATTTTTCTGATGAAGATATTCCAGAAGAGACCTATTCTATAGTTAATAATAATATTAGCTTACTTATTACTGAGATGGAAAAAGAAATCATCAATGGTAAGAAAATTAAAAAACTTAAAGATGGAATAGTTGTAGCTATATTAGGAAGCCCTAATGTTGGGAAATCTTCATTAATTAATTATTTATCTAACCGTGATGTAGCAATAGTTTCTAATATTGCTGGAACAACTCGTGATGTTATAGAAGTATTTTTAGATATTGGTGGATTTCCGGTTGTAATTGCTGATACTGCAGGTATTAGAGATACAACTGACGAAATAGAAAAAGAAGGTGTAATACGGGCAATTAAAAAATCGCAAAATAGCGATATTAAAATAATTATGCTAGATGCTACAAATTTTGAAGATTCTTATAATAACATTAAAGATTTCATAGATGAAGACACTTTTTTGTTAATTAATAAAATTGATGTAAATCCTAATGTTAGAAAAATTAATAATGCTTATTTAGTTTCGGTGGCAGAAAAAATAGGGCTTGATAAGTTTGAAAATGATTTAATAAAAAAACTATCTGAAATTACAGCAACCTATGAAAACCCAGTAGTTTTACAAGAAAGACATAATGAAATTCTGCAAAATTGCCTTAGCGAGATTAAACTTTCACTAGATAATAATCATGATATAATAATCTCAGCCTTTCACCTAAGAAATGCTTTAAATAATATCGGCAAAATTCTAGGAAAAACTGATATTGAAGATATACTAGACATCATATTTGGGAAGTTCTGCATTGGTAAATAACTTTGAAGAAAATAAAAAAGTATTTTGGCTTTTGTATGTATCTATAAATATATTAATATTTATATACTTCTATTATTTTAGTTCCATTTTTCCTTTATTTAATGATGATTATGTAAACACTTCTGAGTATTTAATTGCTAAAAATCTTGATTTTTCAAAGATAGAACTAATTTATAATCATGTTAAAAATTCATTGCATTGGAATGCCAGAATAGGAGAGTCATTATCTTATATATTTAAATATTTTGATAAGTTTTATTATGATGTTTTTATTTCATTTATAAATATTGTTTTTATAAATTTAGTATTTTTCTATTCTTTCTCTAAATCTCCTAGTAGATATAAAGATGTATTTTATTTGTTTATTATTTTTGTTTTATATATTTCTTTACAAATAATTTTTTCTGAAAATAGTTTATGGGTAGCAAGTACATTAAATCATTTATTTGGAAATGTTTTACTGTTGTTAGTATTTATCCCATATTTTTATTTGTTTTATAATAAAAATATTATTAAGAATAATTGGGTTATATTTTTATTAGTTCCAATTATATATTTTATATCTTTTATGAACTCATATACTTCTGTGCCTTTATTTTTAGGAATGATGGGTTTATCGGTTTTATTTTATTATTTTAAAAACAAAAAAATTCCAGTTTGGTCTATTGTTGGAATTATCTCAGGATTTTTAGGGTTTTTATGTGTTCTTATACTTTCATCTCAAACAGGGACGGTTGAAAAAAGTATAATAAAAGATTTTCATGTTTATCGTTATAATTTTATACTTATTAACAAATATTTATATATAAATTATAAATTATTCTTATTGATATTATTGATTTTTATAACATATATATTGTGTGTATTAATTTTTAGAAAAGATATAAGGATCTTGAAAAATGAAACTTTTATTAAAATTTTTTTAATCTTTAGTTTATATTTTGGTAGTATTATCATATTAACAGTTGGACCTTGGATAGCTGAAAGAAATATAGTATTTAATAGATTTTTAGCCATAATGTTCTTTATTGTTTGCATTGAACTCCTATTTAATAAATTAACTAACAGTAAAATAAAATATTTATTTATGGGATTAATAGGTTTAATTTTTTTAGGTTTATTAATAATAAAAACTATTCATCATAATAAGCAGGTTGTAGATTTAAGTAATAATATTTTAAAAATTAATAGTTTAATTAAAGAAACTAAAAGTTATCCAAAAGATAGTGAATTAGTTATTTTAATAAAAGAAGATTTTTATATGGGTTGTTTAATTGATGATGCTTATAACTGGTGTGGTAAATCTATGATAAAATTTTATGGTGGGAATCTTAATACTAAATTTGAAATTACTAATGATGATTCATTAGAGTATAAAATAATTGAAAGAACAAATGTTAAAAAATAATTTAGATATAAAAGTATTAATCAGCTTTATAATACTTAATATACTTATATTTATGTATTTTTATTATTTTAACTCTATTTTTCCACTAAACTTTATAGATGATATAGGTAAAATTATTTATAATAGAAGCATTATCCAATCAATGGAATGGAATGCAAGAGTTGGAGAGACTCTATCTATAATCTTTTTAAGATTTGATAAAATATATTATAATATATTTATCTCTATAGTTCATATTATATTTATTAATTTAGTTTTCTTTTATTCTTTTACAAAGCTACCTAAATCTTACAAAGATATATTTTTTATTTTTATAATATTTGTTTTATGGGTTAGTATTCAATCATTATTCATGTTTGTAGAATTATCTTTGTGGGTATCTGGATCATTAAATCATTTATTTGGAAATGTTTTACTGTTGTTAGTATTTATCCCATATTTTTATTTATTTTATAATAAAAATATTATTAATAATAAGTGGATTATATTTTTATTAGTTCCTGTTGTATATTTTACATCTTTTATGAACTCGTATGTTTCTGTGCCTATTTTTTTAGGAATGATGGGTTTATCGGTTTTATTTTATTATTTGAAGAATAAAAGGATACCTCTGTGGAGTATAAATGGTATAATTTTTGGGATTTTTGGTTTTGTTTCTGTAATCTTATTTTCATCTGAAATTAGATCAAGAAAATTAATTGATATGGATGAGAATTTTTTTAATCTTTATCCTCACAGATATAAACTATCATTATTTGATATTAATAATGTTTTTCATATTAACAATAAGTTATTTTTATTATTTTTAATTTTATTTGTTTTATTCTCACTTTTTTTATTATACAAAAAATTACTTAATTTTTTTATTAATGAAAAATTTATTAAAATTTCTTTTTTAATCTGCCTATACTTAGGAATACCTCTTATATTTGCTAGTAAGACTGATTGGTGAGCAGGTGGAATAGGTAAATTTACATTAAGTTTGTTTTTAATATTATGTTTTTGTGTAATCTTTTTAAATTTAATATTTGCTATTTTTAATAAAAGAACTAATGTTATAATTGTAAATTCCATATATTTCATAGTGTTTTTTATTTTCTCATTTATCTTATTAAATAAAACTATTATTAAATATAAATATATAAATGATATTGATAAAACCTACTATAAATTAATTAAAAATATAGCAAGCACTCATGATTATCCTTTAAAAAAAGGTAATAATTTGATATTAAAAATTCCAAAAAGTGAGAGAGATTTTATTATTAGATGTTTTTATGCAGATTGGGCAGTTCCTTACTGTGAAAATGCAGTTAAAAAGTATAGTGGAGGTCATCCAGATTTAAAATTTGAAATTACTGACGATGATTCAACAGAGTACAAAATAATAGAAAAAAAAAATAATAAGCCATGAAAACCATAGAAATATTACTACCAGTATACAATGAGGAAGAAAATATTTTTAACTTTATTGAGGAATGCAATAAGGTAATTAAAGATATCCCTAGTGTTTCGTTTACTTACTGTTTTATAAATGATGGTAGTAGTGATAATACTAAACTCCTTATTTTACAAGCTATAAGAAAATATGGCAATGTATCTTTAATAGATTTTTCTAAAAATTTTGGTAAAGAGCAAGCAATTATGGCTGGAATTAAAAATACCAAAGCTGATGCTTGCATTATTTGTGATGTAGATTTACAAGATCCCCTTTATATAATAAAGGATTTTATATCTTTATGGCAACAAGGCTATAATATGGTTTATGGAGTTAGAAACAACCGAGATACTGATAGCTTTTTAAAGAAAAAAACATCTTCTTTGTTTTATAAATTCTATAACTTAATTTCTGGAATTAAAATCCCTTTTAATGCTGGTGATTTTAGATTACTAGATAGAAAAGTAATTAATAGTATTGCTAAAATTAATAATAAACACCTTTTTATGAAAGGAATTTACCATGTGGTTGGCTTTTCACAGATTGAAGTTTCTTATAAAAGAGAAAAAAGAGCTTTTGGTAAAACTAAATTTAACTATTTTAAACTATTTAAATTAGCTTTAGATGGAATTTTTAACACAACATCTTTGCCACTTAGATTGTCAAGTGTTTTTGGATTTATATTAGCTTCCGTTGCTTTTATATATGGAATAGTAATAGTTATTGATAAATTAGTTTTTGGTAATTCTATAAGAGGATACCCTTCTATTATGGTATCTATACTATTTCTTTTTGGCATTCAATTTTTATTTATGGGGCTTTTAGGAGAGTATATTTCAAGAATTTTTGATGAAATAAAAGGCTCGCCAAATTCGGTAATTAATGAAATAATAAACAAAGATAATATTAACAACTTTTACTAACAACACCATAGAGGCAAACAATGGAAACAATAAAAAAAGTATACAACATTTGGTGCAACTTTCCGCAATTTATTAGGTTTATTATAGTAGGTGGCTACAATACTGTTTTTGGATGGCTTGTATTCTCACTCTTTTATTACCTTTGGGGCAATAATCTTCACTATGCTATCATTTTAATATTTGCTTTTATTGTTGGAATACTTAATAATTTTATTCTTTTTAAGATTTTTGTATTTAAAACCAAAGGTAATTGGCTACAAGAAGGGGTTTCTACTTATATATCTTATGCTTTCTTATATCCGGTAAATTACTTAATATTATTTATAACTATCAATATGTATGGAATGTCTGCCTACATGGGGCAAGGTATTGCCGTTATTATTATGCCAATTATCACTTATTTTGTTTTAAAGATATTTGCATTTAAAAAAAGAGATACCAATACAGATAAATAAATTTTTATTTCCCTATAATTAAGATATAATATACTCTTATACTATAAAGGATACTAGAGATTAAAATGAAAAACATTGCTGAAACCTATTTTAAAATACCAATTACAATAAGATATACTCTTATTACCCTAATAAACTCTTTAGTAGCTTATTTGTTTTATGTTAGTTTGTTTTTTGGTATGTATTTTAAAAACTCTTATTACATGGCAGTGTTTATCAATTTTATTGTTCCTGCTAGCTTTTCTTACTGTATGTTTAGGTTTTTTGTATTTAACACAAGAGTAGCTCCACTGCCAGAATATATTAAAACCATAATAGTTCTAGCTGGAGCTTTTTTTGTAAATTTATTCCTTATGGCTTTTTTAAGTGGCTTATTAGGGATTGATAGAACTTTTACAGCGGTTATAAGTTTAGGGGTAGTTTTTGTTTTAACTTATATTGCTTTAAAGCACTATGCTTTTAACTATTTCGTAGATTATTTATATCGCCCTATTTATAAACAAAATACTCATAAGCAAAAAACTAAAAAAACTTATACATTTAAGCCTCGTAGATATTAGTTATAGGTGATTTATATGTATGATGTAGTAGTTATTGGTGGCGGGCATGCAGGAGTAGAGGCAGTAGCGGCGGCGGCTAAGGTTGGTGCTAAAGCTCTTCTTATTACTCTTAATTTAGATGATATAGGTCAAATGTCTTGTAATCCTGCAATTGGAGGCTTAGGTAAAGGGCATATAGTTAGAGAAATTGATGCTCTTGATGGTTTAATGGGTAGAATTATAGATAGATCTGGCATTCAATTTAGAGTTCTTAATGCCTCTAAAGGGGCAGCGGTTCAAGGTCCTCGTTCACAAGCAGATAGAAAACTTTATAAAAATGTTTCACGTGAAACATTATCAGAATATCAAAAAAAATATAATTTAACTATTCTAGAAGGATCAGCAGAAAATATAATCCTTAATAATGGCATAATAGAAGCTGTTGTTTTAAGCAACGGTGAAAAAATACCTACAAAATCGGTGATTTTAACCACTGGAACTTTTCTTAATGGTGTTATTCATATAGGAACAAAAAACTATCCTGGTGGCAGATATGGGGCTAATCCTTCGCTTGGTTTAAGTGAATTTTTAAAAAATCAAAATTTTGAGGTAGCAAGGCTAAAAACTGGTACACCTGCCCGTTTAAATGGTAAAACTATCAACTGGTCAGTTTTGCAAAGACAAGATGCGGATATTGAGCCAAAGCCTTTTTCATTTTTAAATGATAAAATAGATATACCCCAAATATCTTGCTATATTACCGAAACTAACGAAATAACCCATCAAATAATTAAAGATAATATTAAAAAATCGGCAATGTATAGTGGTAATATTTCGGGAGTTGGTCCTCGCTATTGTCCTTCTATAGAAGATAAAGTGGTTAGATTTGCCGATAAAAACAAACACCAAATATTTTTAGAGCCAGAAGGGTTAGACGATGATACGGTGTATCCTAATGGTATATCCACATCGCTACCAGAAGAAGTTCAAGAAAAATTCATTCGCTCTATGAAAGGCTTAGAAAGTGTAGAGATTTTACGATTTGGCTATGCCATAGAGTACGATTATGTAAACCCACAAGAATTAGCTAATACCTTAGAAACTCATAAGGTTAAAAATTTGTTTTTAGCGGGTCAAATTAATGGTACAACAGGATACGAAGAAGCAGCAGGTCAAGGCTTAGTAGCTGGAATTAATGCGGCTTTAAAATCTTTAGAAATTAAAGAAAATGATGGTAGTTTAAAAAAATTCGTACTTGGTCGTGATGAATCTTACATTGGGGTAATGATAGATGATTTAATCCATCAAGGAGTTAGCGAACCTTACAGAATGTTTAGCAGTAGGGCAGAGTATCGTATGATGTTGCGAGCCGATAATGCCGATAGAAGATTAACTGCTAAAGGTTTTATAGCTGGTTGTGTTTCTATTGAAAGGAATGATAAATTTTTGGCTAAAATGAATTTAATCAATAAGTATAAAGATATTATGCAAGGATTAATTGCAACTCCTCAAATGTTAATAAAAGCTGGAATTCATATGAATCAAGATGGGATTAAAAGAAATGCTTTAGAGATACTTTCTTTTAATACGGTTAACTTTCAAGATTTAGCTAATATTTGGGAGGAACTAAAAGATATTCCAAAAGATATTATGGAGGTTATAAATACTGACTGTAAATATTATCATTATCTAAAAAAACAAGAGGAAGAAATTGCTTTGTTTAAAAAGGAAGAGAATCTTAATATCCCAGAAGATATTGATTATTTACAAGTAGATGGACTTTCTAGTGAACTTGTGGAAAAATTTAATAAAATTAAACCTGCAACCATAGGTGCAGCCTTAAGAATTCGTGGAGCTACTCCTTCTTCCGCCATCGCCCTATTAGCCTATATTAAAAAGCAGAAGAAGTAAAATAAAAATATTAGCATAATGTTTCACGTGAAACATTGTTTATAAAAAATTAGGATAGTTATATTGAATAAATTAAGTAATCAGAAAAATAGTCTGTTTTCCTATATATTTAGTGATATAAAAGAAAATAAAAATTATCATATAATTTTTTTGATATTCTTGGCTATAATTTTTTCTTCTTATTCATTTGTTTTTGCTCAAGATGACTTAATGTACTTTTATGATAGTATTAACTTCAAAAATGATTTTTTATTTAGATTATCTGCTGAATATAGAGCTGGCTATCCTATAATCATTTATATGATAAATTTATTATACTTATCACCTAAAATTATTTTATTATTTGGTTTTATTCTTTTTTATATAAATAATTTTGTTTTAATTAAATTATTTTTTCCAAATATAACAAAAATATCTTGGTTATTTTTATCTTTATTATTAATAGTAAATCCTTTTCATATTCACCTTTTATATTGGTCTACAATGTTTTTTAGCATACAATTAGGTGTGTTTATGATATTTTGGTCTTATTATATATTTTTATATTTTAGTTTAAATAAATATCTAAAAATAATTATTTTAGCTGTATTTTTATGTATTTCCATACAAATAATGCCTGTAATTTTTTATATTTATATAACTATATTATTCTTATCTATTTTTTATAAATTTTTATTAGATGGTGAAGCAACATTTAAGAAAATTATTAAAGATAACTATCTACATATTATATATATTTTATTAAGTGTAACTATTTATTTTATTATAATTAAGTTGTTGTTTTTTATTTTTTCAATAAATAGTCATAATTATTTACCATCTCGAGGTGAATATATTCCAATAGATAGTTTATCAATTCTTTTTACTAGAATAAAAAATATTTTTCTTACTTTAAAAAATCAACTTCCTATTTATTTTTATTCTATAATTATTATTAATATTATGTTTTTAGTTTACAATCTTTATAAGAGAAGAGTATATTGGCTTTCTATACTTTTCTTTATTTGTATTTTTATTTTGATGTTTGTTCCTTATATTACAGATATTCTAATAAATATTAGAGGGACTCCTGTAAGATTACATAGTATATACTACTTATTTTCTATTTTATTTATGATTTCATTAAATGTTTTTCATAAATATTTAGTGAAAATATTATATGTAATTTTAGCTATTTATATTTTAATGTCTGTATCTTTGATTGATAGGTATTCTAAGATTAATGCTAATATACATAGAATCAATACATATATTTACGATAGAGTTGAATTAGAAAGTTCTAATTTAAACATAAGTCAAAGTTCTAACTATAAAACAAAAGTATATACTTATGGATCCAACAAATCTTTTAATATATTTAAGAGGGATATGGATTTATTAGATATATTTTCTTATAAATTAAGAACTACAATGTATTCTAAGTTTTATTATCAGTTACCATTCTTAATTAGTAATATTGGGTATTATAATGTTGAACATTTATTTGATGATAATATTGATAAAGAGCTAAGAAATATTATTGATAGTAAAATTCAAAAAGATATTTTATTTCCAAAAGAAGGATCTATTTTTGAATATAATGGAAATATTTATGTTATTTTCTCTAAAGATAATAGGTAGAGTTATAAATTATTATATGCTAGACTAATGTTTCACGTGAAACATTGTTTATAATAACTAGGGATATATTAGTGTATATTGATATTCTTGATTTAGAGGTGGAAGATTTCCTCTACAAAAAGCTAGAAAAATATTTAGAAATATTATTATTTTGGCAGAGGTCTCTTAATCTAATTTCTAATGATACTATTACCAATGCTTGGCAAAGACATTTTTATGATTCACTACAACTTATTAAAGAAATCAAAGCAGTAGAAGAAAGTAAAAAAGAGACTTTACCAAGAGATAATACACAAAATATATCTAGTGAATCTTTAAATGTTTTTGATTTAGGCTCAGGTGCAGGTTTTCCTGGTTTAGTTTTAGCTGTTATTGATACTAAAAATAAATATTACTTAATAGAATCTAATTCTAAAAAAACTGCTTTCTTATCTGAGATAGTTAGAGTTTTAGAACTTAAAAATGTGATTGTAGTAAATAAAAGAATTGAAGATTTTTCTAAAGAAAACATTAAAGCAGATATTATCCTTTCACGAGGATTAACCAAATTAGATAGCTTAGTAGATTCTGCAAGAATGTTTAGCAAACAAGATAGTGTTTGTATATTCCTTAAGGGGCAAAATTATTTGCAGGAGATAGATGGTTTAAATAGCAAAAATAAATCTCTAGTAAACCAAATATCTGCTAATCAAGAATGTAATTTGAAAGTTTCTGTTAAGCAAAGCCTTACTAACCATGATAGTAAGATTATAATTGTTGAAAATATTTAATAATTAGCAAAAGATGTTTCACGTGAAACGTTAAGACCATTTTTTATTAGCTAAACAAACATAGCAAATTCTAAGGAATTATAATATATAATTATATTATAATAACATTTAAAACAGTTTTATCTTGATTAATTGCTAAATTAATTATATAAATTTTCTATAAAACAATGCAATATTGCATAGGAAACTTTCTACAAATAAGAGACATTATGAAAGGACAAAAAGACTCAAAGATTATTTCTATTGTTAATCAAAAAGGTGGAGTTGGTAAAACTACCACAACTATGAATTTAGCAACAGCTTTATGTGCTATGAAAAGAAAAGTGCTAGTGGTAGATCTTGATCCACAAAGTAATTCTACCAGTGGTTTAGGAATTTATAACGATTCGTTTAAAGCTACAAGCTATAATTTTATTTTAGGGCAAGAACCTTTAGATAAAGTTGCTATAAGTACTCCAATTCCTAACCTAAGTATAATTCCAGCAACGATGGATCTTTCTGGTGCAGAGGTAGAATTAGCAAGTATTGAGAAAAAAGAGTTTTATCTTAAAAATGCTCTCCAAGAGGCTACTCAAAAATTTGACTATATTTTAATAGATTGTCCGCCTTCTTTAGGATTACTAACAGTAAATGCTTTAGCTGCTTCACATGAGGTATTGATTCCTTTACAATGTGAGTATTTTGCTTTAGAAGGTTTAAGCCATTTAATTAAAACTATTGAAACTATTAATGTATCAATTAATACTGGTTTAAAAATTCGTGGTATTGTGCTTACCATGTACGATTCAAGAAATAATTTATCAAAAATGATAAACGATGATGTTAGAAAGTACTATGGTAAATTAGTTTATAATACAGTAATTCCAAGAAATGTAAGAGTTTCAGAAGCTCCTTCACATGGCTATCCAGTTTTAGTTTATGATCCAAATTGTGTTGGTTCAAAGGCTTATATAGATTTAGCCTCTGAGGTAATCTTGCAAGAAAGACAAAAGGTATAAACATGACAAAAGATATAGATTTAAAAGAAATAATGGTGGCTAGAGGAAATTTTAAAAAAGCTCCATCTTTAGGCAAAGGAATTTCCGCATTATTAGGTGATATTGGTAATAAAGAAGTCAAAGAAATAAATATTCCATCGGCTTTTCATATAGTTAAGGTAGATTTAAACAAATGTGAGCCATCTCGTTATCAAGCTAGAAAAACTTTTAATCAGGAAGAGTTAGAAAACTTAGCAAATTCTATTAAAGAAAAAGGTGTAATTCAACCAGTTCTTTTAAGAAAAATTGATGAAAATAGATATGAAATTATTGCTGGAGAAAGAAGATGTCGTGCTAGTAAGTTAGCAGGATTAGAGCAAATTTCAGCAATTATTATAGAGGCTAGCGATAAAGAGGTTATGGAGATTGGCTTAATTGAAAATCTCCATAGAAAAGATTTAGATGTTATAGAAGAGGCTGTAGCTTATAAAAATCTTTGTGATGAGTTTAATTATACTCATGAAGATGTAGCAAAAGTAGTAGGAAGAAGTAGAAGCTATGTTACTAATTTTTTAAGAATATTAAGTTTACCCCAAGATATTTTACAACTGATAAAAAGCGGTTCAATTTCAGCAGGGCATGCAAAAATGCTGGTGAGTGCTGAAAATCCTATGGAAATAGCTCAAAAAATTATTAAAGATGACCTCAATGTAAGAAAAGCCGAAAAGCTTGTTAAAGATAACAGTGTGGCTTTTGAAAGAGAAAAAGAAAAACTTGCTAAATTAAGTACCGAAATACTTGCTTGGCAAGATAAAGTTGTCGGGGAATTCCCTCAAATTAGAGTTAAAATAAATCCTAAAGATACAAATTCAGGCGAAGTTAAAATTAAGTACTCTAATATAGAAGAACTAAAAAAACTATTAAACTTTTAGAACTAATAATTTAAAAGTATTTATTTTTGTAAATAATGTTTCACGTGAAACATCTTTATAAACAACAATAAGGATATTTATGTTAAGTAAAGCAAGTAATAACCTACTAGCTTATGCTCTAAAAGATATAAAAGAGAATAGAAATTATTATATATTTTTATTGATAGTTTTAGCAATATGTTTTATACTTTTCCATTTTATCTCTGCACATGATGATATAATTTATTATGTTAACGAGATGAATTTTATAAATGAAGTTAAAAATCGCATTATTAGTGAGAGTAGATTTTTTTATCCAATAATTGTAGAGATAGTTAACCAATTATATTTATCTTATAAAGTAGTTTTACTATTTGGATTTGTTCTTTTTTATGTAAATAACTTTATTTTAATTAAGTTGTTTTTTCCTAATATAACGAAAATATCTTGGTTGTTTTTATCGTTATTATTAATAGTAAATCCATTTAATATTTTCCTTATGTATTGGTCTACAATGTTTTTTACGATACAGTTAGGTATATTTATAACATCATACTCTTATTATGTATTTACACATACTAATTTAAACATATATTTAAAAGTACTTGTCTCTGCTTTGGCAATATTTGCTGCATTAAATTTAATGCCAGTAGTTTTTTATATTTATATTACTATATTGTTTTTATCTATATTTTGTGAATTTTTATTAGATAATAAGGTAACATTTAAACAAATAATTAAAGATAAATATCTTCATGTAGTATATATTTTATTAGGAATTTTAATTTTTTATACTATAAATAAGTTTCTTCTTTTTTATCTTAATGCAGAACAACAGTATGGAGGTTGGAGAGGAGAGTATATTCCAATAGATAGTCTATCTCTCCTTTTTGCCAGAATAAAAAGTGTTTTTTTTACATTAAAACATATGCCTATTTATTTTTATTCCATTGTTATTTTAAATACTATGTTATTAATTTATAGTATCATCAAAAAAAGAACTTATTTTCTATCTATCCTTATTTTTATATGCATTTTTATTTTGATGTTTATTTCCTATATTTCGGATATTTTAATAAATATTCATGGAACTAATGTTAGGTTAAATAGTATTCATTATTTATTTGCTATTTTATTTATGATTTCACTCAATGTTTTTAATAAGTATTTAGTGAAAATATTATATGTAGTTTTATCTATTTATATTTTAATATCTATTTCTTTGATTGATAGATTTTTTGATGCCAATAAGATTATAGAAAGAGTCAATACATATATCTATGATAAGATTGAATTAGAAGCTCTTAAATTAAGTTCTAAAGTAGGCACAAAAATATATGTTTATGGGTATAATAATCAAATATTTTCATTATATAATAAAAGAGAAGTGGATCTTTTTAGATTTTTTTCATATTTTCCAGATTTTAAAACTTGGGCTAATCATTATGAAGTTAATGCTTTAGTTAAAAATATAGGATACTCTAATGTTGAGATTCTATATAATAATAACATTGATTTAGAATTAAGAAATATTATTGAAAGCAAAACTCAAAAAGATATTATCTTTCCTAAAGAAGGCTCTATTTTTGAATACAATGGGAATATTTATGTTATTTTTAATAAGATTAATGATAAATAAGATATTTATTATATATAGCTAACATTTCATGTGAAACATTTTTTTAATTTTTATATCTATACATTTTATTATTATGTTGTAAAATATTTATAAAAATTAATAAAAAGGTTCGCAAAATGAGAAATAGAGGTTATATCTATCTTATAAAAAATGAATACATGCCTAATTTATATAAAATAGGGCAAACTAATAATATGAAAAGAAGATTGGCTGAGTTAAATAGCCCTACAAGTATTCCAGCACCTTTTGAAATAGAGTGTGTTTATGAAGTAAGAAACTATAAAATAGCTGAAAAAGCACTACATGAAGTTTTTGATAGATATAGAGTAAGTCCAAATAGGGAATTCTTTTTAGTAGATCCTGAGCAAGTTAAATATATCTTAGATAAAGAGGGTAGAGATATAACCTATAAAATTATTAGTGAAGGATAAACCTGATTAGCAAGCTCCTGTTGGTAGAGATGGATATATAACCAATAGAAGTATAAACAATATAATTAATAAGATTTAATAATATTTCCTAAAATATATTGAAAGAAACTATCAAATCTTACTTACATGAAAACCATATATTTAGTTTTCTATAGTTGATAATTCGCTAACAATTTCTCCTGCTATACCTTCAAATATGATAGATTTTTTAGCCATAATTTCTGCCATATAAGGTTTTTTACTATGTTCAGTAATAGCTTCCATGTTTATCCAATATTCTAAGAGAGTAAACTTATTTGGATTCTGCATATCTTTAAATACCCTAAATTCCAAACAATTAGGGTTATTTCTAATAGCAGGAATCATTTCCATAATAATTCTTTCGGCTTCTTCTAATCTTCCTTGTTTAGCAATTAGTGGTATAAGTACTTTAATATTCTTAGTCATTTTTATTCTCCTTAAAGGAATATATCATAAAACTAAATGCAAGAAATAAATACTTGTTTTAATAGTCTTGTCATTTTAGTGGATATTTGTTGTTTAATAACAAAATGGTGATATAATTGTGTGATAAAGATGTTGTATCTGTAGCAACATTTTATTAAATAATGCTTAAGATTAACAACGAGGTTAAATAAAAATGGGATCGCTTTTTTCTAACTTACAAAAGGTAGGACAAGCCTTTATGCTCCCTGTGGCAGTATTGCCTGTTGCAGGTATTTTACTGGGGATTGGTTCGGCTAATTTGCCTTTTCTTCCACAATGGTTTTCCCAAATGATGGAAGCTGCAGGTGGTTCTATCTTTACCATTATGCCACTACTTTTTGCAGTAGGTACAGTTATTGCTTTTACTAAAATGGATGGAGTAGCTGCTTTAGCGGCGATTTGTGGTTATTATGTATTTTTAGCTACAATGGGGGTTGTTGCTGGGTTTATAGGAATGCAAACTAGTGAAATTTTAGGTATTAACTCAGTTGAAGTCGGAGTACTAGGTGGTATTGCTATCGGCTTTTTAGCAGCTTTTTGTCATAATAAATATCACAATATTAAATTGCCAGATTTCTTAGGTTTTTTTAGTGGTAGAAGATTTGTGCCAATTATAACCTGTTTAAGTGCTTTGTTATTGGGAGTTGTATTCGTATTTATTTGGCAGCCTTTGGGTTGGCTTATCCATGTGGGATCTAACTGGGCTGCTTACGAAAATCCTCTTATTGCTTATACTACTTATGCTTTTGTAGAAAGATTACTAATTCCAACTGGTTTACATCATATTTGGAATGTGCCATTCTTTTTTGAAATTGGTTCTTATCTAACATCCACTGGTGAAGTAGTACACGGAGAAATTCCAAGATATTTACATGGAGATAGCACAGCGGGATACTTAGCTGGCTCTTATTTATTTTGTATGTATGGTTTACCAGGTGCAGCACTTGCCATGATATATACCGCTAAACCAGAAAATAAAAAAATGGTAGCTTCTTTAATGATTTCAGCGGCTTTAACTTCTTTTTTAACCGGAATTACCGAACCAGTAGAATTTTCATTTCTTTTTGTAGCACCAGCTTTGTATTTAGTTCATTGTGTATTAGCAGCAGTTGGTTATATTCCAGTGATTCTTTTAGGAATTAGGCATGGAACTACATTTTCACAAGGATTGTTTGATTTTATAATACTATATCCACAATCAACTAATGCTTGGATGTTAATTCCTTTAGGAATAATTACTTTCTTTATTTACTTTTTTGTATTTGTGTTTGCTATTAGAACCTTTGATTTAAAAACTCCAGGAAGAGGGGACGATTTAAATATTATTGGTTTAGATGGAGTTATGGGAACTAGTAATAAAAAAGAAGATGCTGCAGATTTTGAGTTAGGTGGTAATTTAGTAGCTGCTTATGGCGGTAAAGAAAATATTACAAACCTAGATGCTTGTATTACCAGATTACGGATTTCAGTAAAAGATAAATCTAAAGTTAATCAAGATGAATTAAAGAGATTAGGAGCAGCAGGCTGTATTGTAGTTGGTAGTGGAGTCCAAGCTATTTTTGGTGCTAAAAGCGACAATCTCAGACAATACATGCAAAAATGGATTGATAAAAACTAAGTGTTTTTTATAAAACTAGGTAAGGGCTATAATTTTTTAGATTATAACCCTTATTTAGTTTCTCTTTTATCTTGAAAAAATTTATTAAGAATTTCGCTACATTCTTTTTCATAAAAGCCACCAATAACATTAGGATTATGAGAAGATTCTGTTTTATAAGAATATGCTCCAAAGTAAACATTAGTAATTCTTGCCAATTTTATAGCTTCCATACACATCTTACAGGGTTCTAGAGTTATAAATATAGAGGTATCTTCTAGACGATAATTATTTATCTTAGTACAAGCCTCTTGGATAGCTAAAATTTCTGCATGAGCAGTTGGGTCATTATTGTTAAGCATTTGATTTTTAGCAACAGCAAGAATTTCTCCTGTAGTATTATTAACAATTACACAACCCACGGGGATTTCTTCTAAGCACTTTTCTGCCTCTAAAATAGCTAATTCCATATATTTATTATTAAACAGTTTCATATCATTTAAAAACAGGTTATTCTTTTTAAGTTAAATAGGATATTTATTATTATGATTGAATCTGCCCCTAAAAACCAAGAAAGAATCGCTAAAAGAATCGCTCACTTAGGATATTGTTCTCGCCGTGATGCTGAAAAACTTATTTTGCAAAAGAAAGTTAAAGTTAATGATACTCTTATAGAAACTCCAGCTTTTTTAGTTAGTAAAAAAGATCAAATATCTATTGATGATATTCCACTAAAAGCAGAATCTAAAACTCAACTGTATTTATATTATAAACCTAATGGTTTGGTGTGTTCTTCTAAAGATGAAAAAGGTAGAGCCACAATTTATGATTATCTTCCTAAAAATTTACCAAGATTAGTTTATGTAGGTCGGCTAGATCTAACCTCCGAAGGCTTGCTACTTTTAACCAATAATGGCGAGTTAGCAAATCTTTTAAGCTCTCCTAGCTTAGGTTTAAAAAGAACCTATAAGGTAAGAGCTTATGGCAAAATAGAGCAAAAACAACTAGACGATTTAGCTTTAGGCATAAGTATTGAGGGAATCCACTATCAGCCAATTATTGCAAATATTTTAAGAAGAAATAAAGATAATGTTTGGATTGAGTTTGTGCTTAAAGAGGGCAAAAATCGTGAAATCAGAATTATTTGCGAACATTTAGGGTTGCAGGTAAATAGATTAATCCGTACATCTTTTGGTACATATAGTATAGATGGTATGAATGAGGGTGATATTAAAGAAATGGGCTTATCTTCGTTAGAAAAAATGTTTCCTAAAAAGGCTCTTGAAAGTATTGGTATTAGAACTACTAAATGAGTAATAAATTCGGCAGAGTTATCTCAGGGAAATACAAAGGCAAAAAAATTCCTATGAGCGAAAATATTGCCATAAGACCAACTACCGATAGGGTTAAAGAGACTGTTTTTAATATCTTACAGCATTCTTATAAATATAACCTTCGGGGAGTAGTTTTAGATCTTTTTGCAGGGTCTGGCAGTTTAGGGATTGAGAGTTTATCTCGGGGGTCAAATAAAGTAATTTTTGTAGATAAAGACCCTCAAGCAATAGCTAGTATTAAAAAATTTGTGGATTCTCTGCATCCTCCTGTTAATAGTCAATATATTGTTAGCGATGCTCTTAATCTTCCGCAGATAAAAGAAAAAATTGATTTAGTTTTTTTAGATCCTCCTTACGAATCTAATCTAGTAGAAGATTCGCTTAGGGTATTACTACAAAAAGATATTTTTCAAGAGGGTTGTGTTTTTGTGGTTGAATCCTCCAGAGATTTACATATTGGCAATTTAGAGTTGCAACAGACTAAAATCATGGGGAAAATCATTATAAAAATCTATGTGTTGAAGAGCTAATTAATTTTGGTATAATTAACTAGCTAACTTCAAGTTTTTCTAGGTGTAAATATGTGTAAAATAATATCTATTAGTGGTTCTCATGGTGTTGGTAAAACATCCTTAATTGATTTAATCATTAATAATTTTAGCGAACACTCCGAGAAAATTAAGTTTTTTAAAGAATTCAATAGTGGCTTGTTTGCTATTGGTTTTGCTTTAAATGGTAAAGCTCATGATTTTGATGAAGTTATGTTTTCGCAACAAAAGGCTTTTTCTTTAGGGTATGAAACTCTTAAATATTACTTAGATAGAAAAAGTGATAAAAGATTAATTATTACCGATAGATCGTGTGTAGATACTTATGTTTATACTGATTATTTTTTAAAGAAACATCCCGAAGAATTTAGGAAATATTCTAAATTATTAGAAGATATGAAGACTAAATCTCAAGAAATTTTAAGAGAAGTTAATCATGTTTTTTTGCCACCTTTTAAAGATTTTGAAGTCTTAGAAGATAGAATGAGTTTAAACGATAGAGATATTATTTGGCATAATTTCCAAGAATGTTTTTTAAGTGAAAAAGATGCTAAGTGTGTTATTTTAGAAACAAACTCTACCTTAGAAAGATACGATGAAATTCTTCAGCATAAAGAAATTACTCCAGTGATTTATTCAGCTTAATTATTTTTTTCCTCCGTTCAAAAATGGTGAGTAAATACATAAAAGCACTGGTATATAATTTTAACTGAATTACGATTTATCGTTGAAGTTAAAAACTATATACTATTACTTTGTTTTATAAATTATACTTTACTAACCATTTTACCAATCCTTTCTCCTCCTAAAATATGGAAATGCAAATGTGGCACTTCTTGTCCGCCATTTATTCCACAATTAGAAATTAATCTAAATCCACCTTCTTTTAAATTAAGAAGTTCTACAGTTTTAGCAACCGCTTCTAGTAAACCTTGTTGTTCACTTTGGCTAGAGGTTGCAAAATCTAAAACATTAACATATTTACCCTTAGGAATTACTAAAGCATGGATTTTAGCTAGCGGATTAATATCATAAAAAGATAGAGCTGTATCATTTTCAAAAATTATTTTAGCAGGAATTTCTTTTTTAATAATTTTGTAAAAAATATTATCTTCATTATACATTTTTATATTTTCCTTGTTTGCTTTATTTTATAATAGCACTATATATAATTATAATATCATAAATAGAAAAATAGGTGAAACAAATGCATGCAACTACAATCGTGGGTGTAAAAAAGAATGGTAAAACAGTAATAGCTGGCGACGGACAGGTAACACTTGGTAATACCGTTTTAAAAGCTCATGCGAGAAAAGTTCGGAGATTAGGAGCATCAAACAATATTATAACAGGGTTTGCAGGCTCAACAGCCGATGCTTTTACTCTTTTTGAAAGGCTAGAATCAAGGCTGGAAAAATATCCAAACCAGCTAACAAGAGCATGTGTAGAATTAGCTAAAGATTGGCGGACAGATAAATATCTAAGAAAATTAGAAGCAATGTTAATAGTTGCTGATAAAGAAAAAATGTTAGTTTTAACTGGTAATGGTGATGTGCTAGAACCAGATGAAGATGTAGTAGCCATAGGCTCAGGTGGTAATTTTGCCTTATCGGCAGCAAAGGCTTTTATGAGCTTTGAAAATGAATTAACTGCTAAAGATATTGCTTTAAAATCTTTAAATATTGCTGGGGATTTATGTATCTATACCAACCACAACACAACAATTGAGGAAATTTAGTCTTTTTGCATTTCTATTTAGTCGCTTTACATCTCACATACTATGGGTATGCTACGATGTAAAGCTCCTGATATAAAAGCAAAAATTTCTAAATTTCTAAGGAGATTTAATATTTTGGCTTCTTATGTTGTCGCTTTACTCCTCACATATTAATTATATGCTACGGAGTAAAGCTCCTAATATAAGTCTCAAAATAATTAAAATTAGGTAATAATAAGGAATTTAATTATAATGAAAAACTTTACACCAAAAGAAATAGTATCAGAATTAAACAAATACATAGTAGGGCAAGAGGATGCGAAAAAGTCGGTAGCCATTGCTCTTAGAAATCGCTGGAGAAGAAAACAGCTAGATGCCAAGCTAAGAAAAGAAATTATGCCTAAGAATATTCTTATGATTGGTCCTACAGGTGTGGGTAAAACAGAAATTGCCAGAAGATTAGCATTTTTAGACAATGCTCCTTTTATTAAAGTAGAAGCTACTAAGTTTACCGAAGTTGGTTATGTTGGTCGTGATGTAGAGCAAATAATTAGAGACCTTCTAGAAATAGCTATTAAAATTACCTCAAGTGAGCTTAAAAAATCTTTAAAATCTCAAGCAGAAGTATTAGCAGCTAATCGGGTTATAGATGTTTTAGCTGGTGAAAGCTCATCTAATGAAACTAAAGATAAACTTAGAGAAAAATTATCTAGTGGATTTTTTGATGATAAAGAAATAGAAATCAAAGTTAAAGACAGATCACCATCAGGACAAGGTTTTGAGATACCAGGCATGGGCGCTCAGATTGGGATGATAAATATAGATAGCCTTTTAGGTAAAGAAAAATTCAAGAATAAAAAGGTTAATGTTAAAAAAGCTATTGAGTTATTTACAGAAGAAGAAAGTGAAAACCTTTTAGATCAGGAAAACCTAATTGAAACTGCCATAGATAACTTAGAGAATAACGGTATTGTTTTTATAGATGAAATTGATAAAATTGCCTCAAACTATGAAAGAAGAGGCGGCGATGTTAGCCGTGAGGGAGTACAAAGAGATTTACTGCCACTAGTAGAAGGAACAACGGTTTCTACTAAGTATGGGACAGTTAAAACCGATCATGTGCTTTTTATTGCTAGTGGAGCTTTTCATGTAAGTAAACCGTCGGATTTACTACCAGAACTGCAAGGTAGATTTCCAATTAGAGTAGAACTTAAGGCTTTAAATCAAGAAGATTTAAAAAGAATCTTAATAGAGCCAGAAGCTAATCTTATTAGACAATATAAAGAAATGCTAGCGACTGAGGGAATTGAATTAGTATTTGAAAACGATGCAATTGATAAAATCGCTGAGCTTACTGCTTACTTCAATAATACTATAGAAAACATTGGAGCAAGAAGGCTGCATACAGTGCTAGAAAATCTATTAGAAGAAATCAACTTCACCGCCTCTGACCTTAGTGATAAAAAAATAACCATCACTAAACAAATGGTGGAAGATAAGGTAGGAAAATTAACCCAAGATTTAGATTTATCTAAATTTATTATCTAGGAAAAAAGTTAATCTTTTGGTCTTCTATGTTGTCAGATTACCACGAAATGTATGATAAACATGAGGGGGTAATCTTGATAATATAAGCCTTAAAATAATTAAATCTTATGGCAGATATTTAAGAATTAATCATTCAATCTATATTTTTTATTTACACTTTTAATAGTTGTGTTTTATACTACTAAAGAGAGTGTATATTTTGTGATATGAGAAATGATTTCAAGAATCAGCAGTGTTGTTTTTGATGGTATGGTAGCAAAGGCGGTAGATGTACAAGTTAATATTGCTAAGGGTTTACCTGTTTTTAATATTGTAGGTCTTGCCGATAAAGCTGTAAGTGAGAGTAAAGAAAGGGTTAAAGCCGCTTTTTCTAGCTTAGGGTTAGCTTTACCAGCCCAGCGGATAGTTGTAAATTTATCGCCTGCCGATTTAAACAAAGAAGGTAGCCACTTTGATTTACCCATCGCCTTAGCTATTTTAGGTAGTATGGATATGATACCAATAGATGAACTTATTAATTATTTAGCTTTGGGTGAAATGGCTTTAGATGGCGATATTAAGCCTGTCAACGGGGTTTTAGCTGCTTCTATCTTAGCTCAAGAAGAAAACAAAGGAATTATCTTTCCATATTCGCAATTGCAAGAAATGTATTTAGTACAAAACAAAATAGATATTTTACCAATTAAAAATATTTCTAATATTATAGACCACTTTAAAGGTCGTAATCCTATTACTATAGATATCTCTTCTATTAATAAGCCAAAATTGAGTGAGATCAACAATTTTATAGATATATCTAGCATTAAAGGTCAAGAATCTGCTAAAAGAGCATTAGAAGTAGTAGCAGCTGGCGGGCATAATTTATTAATGATAGGACCTCCAGGTAGTGGAAAATCTATGCTAGCAAAGGCTCTTGCTGGAATTTTGCCACCTCTTTCTATGGAAGAAATGTTAGATATTAGTTTAATTTATTCCATAGCTGGGGAATTAGGAGATAGATCCTTAATAAGTACAAGACCATTTCGTTCACCCCATCATTCGGCTTCTATGCCTTCGTTAGTAGGTGGTGGTTCTAAAGCAAAGCCAGGTGAAATTACTTTAGCTCATCATGGTGTTTTATTTTTAGATGAAATGGCAGAATTTAATAGAAATATTTTAGATGCACTAAGACAACCTATTGAAGATGGAATAATTAGTATTTCAAGGGTTAATTCTCATGTAGTATATCCAGCTAGCTTTCAGTTGATTGGGGCTATGAATCCTTGTCGTTGTGGTTATTTTGGTGATAGCGATAGGCAATGTTCTAAGTTTCCTTCCTGTGCTAATTCATATCAGGCAAAATTATCTGGTCCTATTTTAGATCGTATGGATGTGGTTATAGAAGTTCCATCTATTCCTATTAAAGACTTAAAATCTATTCAAGCAAGTCCTACGAGCCAACAAATAAGAGAAAAAGTTATGATAGCTAGGAAATTTCAGCAAGCAAGATATAAACCTTATGAATCAAAAGATAAAAAAATTACTACAAATGCAAATGCTACTTCAGAAATACTTAATGATGTTGCTTTAATTAATGGTGAAGCTCAAGAATTGTTAGAAAAAGCAGTGGAAAAATTTAAATTATCTACTAGGGGATACTTTAGAATAATAAGAGTAGCAAGAACCTGTGCCGACTTAGATTCCTCTAAATTTATTAATAAAGTCCATATGCTAGAAGCAATAGGCTATAGAAGAATGAACTATTACCAAAAATTTACTAATTAGATTATTATCTTAACATGTTTAAGAAAATATCATATTATATAAAATATTTAGTAAAAGAGTATATGAATGATAAATGGTATTTCTTTATTTTCTAATGTAGGTATTGGAGAAACCTACTTTGAAGAATGTGGAATTAATATCTGTATAGCCAATGAGCTAATAAGTGAAAGAGCTAAGTTTTATCAGCATTTATATCCTAATAAAAAAATTATATGTGGTAATTTTACAGATACTAAAGTCCAAGAGCAATTAGTACAAGAGTACAAAAAATTTAATTGTGATTTTCTTATAGCAACACCTCCTTGTCAAGGAATGTCTTCAGCTGGAAAGCGAGATTCTAATGATAAAAGAAATTTATTAATAATAGATACAATTTTGTTTATAAAAAAAACAAAACCTAAGTATATTTTAATTGAAAATGTTCCCCAGATCTTAAAAACTAGTATTTATTATAATAATAAAGAAATTCTTATTCCAGATTTTATAAAAGAAGAATTACAACCACTAGGTTATAATATTCAATATAAAGTGCTAGATTCTGCTGACTATAATACTCCCCAATATAGAAAAAGAGCTATATTTTTAATTACAAAAGAAAAAAAACTATGGGATTTTCCATTTCCTCAAAATCATATAACAGTAGCACAAGCTATTGGTGATTTACCTTCAATAGAAGCAGGGGATGAATCTAATATTCAAAACCATTTTTCTAAACCTCATGCTAAAAGACAAATAGAATGGATGAAACATACTCCTACAGGAAAAACAGCTTTAGATAATGAAGTTCATTTTCCAAGTAAGAATGGCAGAAAAATTAAAGGTTATAGAACAACCTATAAAAGGATAGATTGGCATAAACCTGCCCCAACTATAACTATGGCAAATGGCTCTATCTCTTCGCAAAACAATGTACATCCAGGTAAAAAGCTAGAAGATGGCACATATTCTGATGCTAGGGTTTTAACTTTACTAGAATTATTTAGATTAACAGGATTGCCAGATAATTGGAATATACCAAATTGGGCTTCAGAAAATTTAGTAAGAAAAGTAATAGGGGAATCTTTTCCGCCGAGATTCTCTCAAGCAATTGTAAGTATGTTAAAAATAAAAAACCATGAAAAATAAATTAAGATGGCAAGTTCCAGGAAATGGTAATCCCTTTGATTCTCCATTAGAAGAGTGGAAAGATAATAAAATGAGCCAAAGAAGTATTGGAGTGCTTAAGTTTATTTTAGAAGAAAATAATAACTCCATTACTAAACAAGAATTTGAAAAAAATATTAAAGATTATTTAAAAAATAAATTTAATCATGTAGAAAATAACTCTACTACCGCCCATTTTTATAGACCTCTTGAATTTATAGGATTAATAAGAAATCATGATAATAAATTAAGTATTTCTATTGATGGTAGGAGTTTTATTAATAAAATTGAGTCTGGTGATTTTAGGTCAGCAAAAGAATTTTATTTGTTGCAAATGTTAAAAGCGAAATATCCTAATACCGCTACTAAACATACAAGTTTAAATCTTTTCCCTTTTAGAATTATCTTCAAAACTCTATTAGAAAAAGAAATAGCTATAGAAGATTTTTGTTATAAAATACCATATATTACCTCACTAAATGATATAGAAAATTATAATAATATTTTGGGAGAGTATTATGAAAAATGGAAAGTATGGTGTATTAGTTATTTAATTAAATGGAAGATTATTGTAGAAGAAGATACTCATTTATCTTTGTCTAAAGAAGCTAAAGATTTTCTTTATCCTATTCTTAAAAACATGAATTATGAAGATATGTTTTTTAACGAAGAAAATGAAATATACCTTACAAATAAAATTTACACACATATTAAAAGAGATAAAAACCTAGTGAGTGAGGTTTTAATAGAAGAAGATTTTACTTGTTTTATTAACAGTAGCCACATTACTTTTCCCTCAGTAAATAGAAAAAATTATGTGGAAGGTCATCATATTATTCCTTTATCTTTACAAAATAGCTTTCAAACTGATTTAGATTGCAAAGATAATATTATCCCACTTTGTCCTAACTGCCATAAAGCTATCCATTTAGCAACTACTGATATAAAAATTGAGTATATTAAAGCTATTTTTAGTAAAAATCAAAAATTAAAAACCTTTAATTTAGATACTGATGATTTACTAGAAATATATTTAATAAAAGTATTCGCTTATTAGTAAAGCTATGGCTAAGGTGAAAACAAGGATAGCGAATAGGGTTTTAAGTGTTTTATCTTTTTGTTTTTTTGCAAAAATGATTCCAGCTTTCATACCGATAAAGCTCCCTATTAGCAAAAGAACTAACATTATTAGGCTGGCATGAATATCAGCAGGGAATCCTTTTTTTACAATTCCAATAAAAGCGATGGCAAAAACAAGACCTAAGCTAGTTCCTGCCGCTTTATTAAGTGGTAATTTCATACCTGTGGTTAAAAGTGGAATAAAAATAATCCCACCGCCTACTCCTAGTAATCCTGATAAAAATCCTACAATTAAGCCACTAAAAAGTAAACTAATTAAACTTATAGGATGGGCAGAAGAATTTAAAGCAATCACAGGTTTTAATCTAAAAAAGAAAGAGGGTTTAGGGTGAGCTTTTTTAAAAATATCGTACAAAATAATACAAGCAATAAAGATTAAAAATATTGCAAAGATAACCATCATAATATGATTAAAAACATCCATATCTCCTAAGTATTTTTTAATTAAATCTTTCGTTATATCACCGAAAATAACTCCAATAATAGCTGTAGGTAGAGTATAGATAAGAACTTTTTTATCAAAATCACCAATTTTTATTTTTAAATAAAGTCCGCCTAAACTTGCTCCTAAAATAAAACATAAAGATAAGGTAGTAGCTATATCAAATGGTAAGCCAATAAGCTTAGTTAGGGCAGGGACTAATAAAAAACCGCCTCCTACCCCAAAAATAGTAGTTAATAAACCGATAATGCTTCCAATAGCAATAAGTGTTAAAAGTAAAGTAATTGTCATAATAGTTTTTAATAGTCGTCCATAGCTTTAGGAGTTGGCATTAAATAAGTAAAAATAAAGCCTAAAACATAAGCTATACATAAACTTAAAAAATAAAAAATCATTTTATCAGGCTTAATAATAGTTAAGGCAGATAAACCAGCTGGACCATAGGCAATAGCCGCTACATTTGTAAACACAGCAAAAGCTCCAGCAAAGCCACCAGCAATACTAGCAGTAATAAATGGTAAACCCATTGGCAAAGTAACTCCATATAGTAAAGGTTCGCCAATTCCTAAAAATCCTACTGGTAATGCTCCACGAATAATATCTCGTAATTTTTCATTACGACCCTTAGCTTTAAAGTATAAAGCAATTGCTGCTCCAATTTGTCCTGCTCCTGCCATACATAAAATAGGGAATAAAGTAATATAGCCGAAATTCTCAAGTTGTAGCAAGTAAAAAGGAATTAATCCGTGATGGAGTCCTACCATTAATAAAGGTAGAAATAACGATGCTAAAAGGAAACCACCAATAATTGATAAAATCCCATCACTCATAATAAAAAATTGTAAAAAACTAACAATAGCATCAGAAAATAATCCAGCTACTGGCATAAGCACAAAAACAGTAATAGTGGCAGTAATAATTAAGGATAGAAAAGGGGTGATAATAACATCAAAAGCATAAGGTACTATTTTACGGATTCTTTTTTCAACTAAAGCTAAAAGAGCTACCCCAGCAATAACCCCAATAATCCCACCTTTACCAGCAATTAAAATAGACGAAAGCCTATCATCAGCATTAAACATTCCTAAGGCTTTAGATATAACATCAATTTGGGGAGCAAGGGTAATTGCTCCTAAAACTCCACCAAGTCCTCTAGTTGCTCCAAATTCATCAGCAGCATTCATTCCTACATAAATAGCTAAAAAAGCAAATAAACCGTTGCCTATCATACTTAAAAAAGTTACGGCAAGTGGTAGTTCTCCCCAACCATTAGAAGCATAAATATTAGTAATAACTCCCACGATACCATTACACAAACCAGCACCAATAATTACTGGAATCAGAGGAACAAAAATATTAGCTATGCGTTTTAATAATTGCTGCATAATTCCTTTTTTGCCTTTACTTTTAACGGTATTAGATGAATTAGTAAAAGTGTAAGTATTATTAATAAAATCAGCGATGGCTTTACATTTTCCAGGACCAACAACTACTTGAATATAATTATCTTCGGCGATTACTCCAATTACATCGCTTAGTTGTTTAAGGGCAGAGCTATCAACTTTACTAGAATCATTAACAGTAATACGGACTCTAGTCATACAATTTGCCACATTAATAATATTATCTTGTCCGCCAAGTTTAGCAATAATTGTGTTTGATACGAGTTTTACATCCATTTTTGTTTCTCCACTTATTTTAAAGTTTTGCCGATAAAATTACCATTTTGGTTTAGTTTTTCTACTGCCTCATTATAGTTTAAATTAGCTAAGTGCATTACTATGGCTACTTTTACATTGTTATTTGATTTTGTTAATAATTCAAGGATTGTCTCTTCATTAAGATTAGTAATTTCTTTAATAATATTAATGGCTCGTTGCTTAAGTTTTTGGTTTTTAACCTGTACATCAACCATTAAATTACCATAAACCTTTCCCATTTTTATCATGGTAGAGGTGCTAAGCATATTTAATATCATTTTTTGAGCAGTACCAGCTTTCATACGGGTGCTACCAGTTATTACCTCGCCACCTAGTTCAACCTCAATAACAAGGTCAGCAAATTTGCCAATGATACTTTGAGTAGTACAGGCAATAGCGGTGGTTTTTGCTCCTAAATGTTTCGCATATTTAAGACCGCTTGCCACATAAGGAGTTCTGCCACTAGCTGCTAAACCGATTAACATATCTTTTTTACTAAAATTAATGGAAGAAAGGTCGGCAATAGCCATTTCAATATTATCTTCGCTATTTTCTATGGCTTTTGTTAGGGCTTCTTTTCCACCAGCGATAAGTCCCATTATCCAGCTAGGGTCGGCATTATAGGTAGGTGGCAATTCACTAGCATCAAGAACTCCTAAACGACCACTAGTTCCGGCTCCCATGTAAATAACCCGACCACCATTTTGTAAAGTGGCAACCATTGTTTCTACAACCTTACTTATGATTTCTAGCTTTGATTCAATTGCTAGGGCGACTTTTTTATCTTCATTATTAATAAGTTTAAGTATAGATAGAGTATCAAGCTCATCAATATTTTTAGTAGCACTATTAGATTGTTCGGTAGAAAGATTATTTAAATTAATCATTATTTATTCTCCATTATTTTTTTCTATGGTTTTAAGTTTCCAGCCAGTAAGATTACGGGCTTTATTAATTTTGTTTAATGAATTATCAATATCACTATGAATAATAGCTAAAAAAAGCATATCAACTACTAATAGTGAAACATCTCTTGAGCTAATAGCTGCAATTCTTGAAAGTCCTTCTTCGGCAACTACAGGAAAAATAATTTGTGATATTGAAGCTAGTGGATTTTGATTATCTTGAGTAATTGTTATTACAGTTATTTTTAATAAACGAGCTTGTTTAGCTAATAAAAGGGTTTCTGCAGTAAGTCCTGAATAAGAAATCGCAATAAAAAGGTCATTTTCTGTTGAACTAGCTAAAGTTGCTAAGGTAATATGATAGTCGCTATTACAAATAACGGTATAGCCTAATTTTATTAATTTCATAAAAAGATCTTGAGCTACTAGCTGGCTTACTCCACTACCATGAATAAAAATTTTAGGAGCTTTTTTAATTAAAGCTGTTGCTTGCTTAAAGGTATCAACACTGTTTAAACTTTGAGTTAAACGAATTGCTTTCATAGTATCATTAACTAAATGGCTGTATATATCTTCTAGACTATCATGAAGGCTAATAGAACCTTGTGTAGGCTCAATCTGATTAGAGCTATCGCTTAAAAGAATTTTAAAATAGCTAAATCCTTTAGGTTCAAGTTTTTTAATAAGTTTAGCAACTGCCGATTGGCTAACTTGTGCCTGCTTAGCGATTTGTTCAGCAGAAGATATTTTTGCCCAATTAATATCATTTAAGATAATTGTAGCAATTTTCTGCTCAGCTTTATTACCGTGTTCTTTAATTGTGGTAAGTTTAGCTATTATTTTCATTTTTTTACTTTTTGTAATAAATTATTCTAATTTAAATATTTTAAGGAATAAAAAAATATTTAGCAAGATAAATATTAAAGATATATAATCACTATTATGAATTTTGACAAAAACAGTTATATTAATTATGGCTTTGATGAGTATATTGCTACTTTTCAAAAGTTTTATAAAGATAATCCCCAAGAATTTAATAAAAAATTAGATACTTTAAAAAGTTATCTTGATGAAAAAAGCATTGTTAATGCGGAAAGATTTATTAATCTTATGTTAAAGTTGCCTTTGCCTTCAAAAGATTTTTTAGTGCGAGCAAGAAGTATTTATAACGAAGCAGAAACTCGGCAAATTGGTGAGGAAGAAAAATACAAAAAAGAAATCCTGCCAAAATACTATGAGAAGTATCACCTAGAGGGTTGGGAAAAACTAGAGGTTAATGTTTTTAAATATCATTGTGGTTTAAAAAGTTTACCTAAACAAATTATTAAAAATCTAAAGGGTAAAATATTTATAGATGGTGGAGCCTTTTGGGGTGATTCTATGTTAATGTTAAGCAAATATGCTCCGCAAAAAATTATCTGCTTTGAACCTAATAGTGTTAATTTTGCTAAATTACAATCGGTATTAGAAAGTAATAATCTTAATCATCTTGTGGAGTTATCTAATAGCGGGCTTTCTGACAAGCAAGAAACCCTTATCATGAATTTTATTTCAAAACAACAAAATCATGGCTCAAGTGTAGTATTTAAGTCGCAAAAAGCTAAAAGTGAAAATGTTTCTCTTAGTTCTTTAGATAAATATTTACAGCAAGATTATAGTAATATTGGTTTAATAAAACTAGATGTAGAAGGCTATGGGGTGCAAGCAATAATGGGGGCAGAAAATTGTATTAGGCAAGCCAATCCTGTAATTAGTTGTGCGATTTATCATAACTTTGAAGAATTTTTTGAGATTATTCCACTTTTAAAATCTTATAACAAGAATTATAAATTTTTAATATTACCGTTATCACAAAGGTTTATATTAAAAGAATTAACTTTAATTGCTTGGAAAAGTTAATCCTTTTGAGCTTCTATTTAGTCGTGTTGTTCCTCACATATTGATTATACACTTCGCTACTTGCTCCTAATATAAAGCTAATACTATTAACTTTTATAATATTTTGTCTCCTTATATTTTAGTATCTAGTAAGATAAAAGAGGCATAACTATAATTTTTATATAAAGATGATAATTATTTGTTTTGTAAAAATAAAAACATTAGCTATATTATAAGCAAAAGAGACTATTAATCTTTTATTAACTTCTTATTTAAGGGATTTTTACAATGAGATTTTTGCTTTATATTTTATCTTTTTTACTTCCTAGTATGTTATTTGCTGCTGATCAGATAAAAATAGTTGGGTCAGGAACAGTTTATCCGCTTTCTACCTTAATTACTGAAAACTTTATAGCTAAGAATCCTCAGTTTGCAGCTCCTATCGTAGAAGCAAATGGTACTGGCGGAGGCTTTAAAATGTTTTGTGCTGGTGGTGGCTTAAATACTCCAGATATAGCTAATGCTTCAAGAAAAATTAGTAAAAGTGAAACAGAAAATTGTGCTAGCAATGGAGTTAAAAATATTCTAGAAATTATGCTGGGATATGATGCAATTGTTATGGTACAACCAAAATCTTTACCTCAAATGAATTTAAGTAGCGAAGAAATCTTTTTAGGTTTAGCTGCTAAAGTTCCTTCTCATACTGGTTCTTTAATAGATAATCCTTATAAAAGCTGGAGTGATATTGACAAATCTTTACCAAATATTCCTATAAAAGTTATTGGACCTTCGCCTTTATCTGGCACAAGAGATTCTTTTATGGAATTAGTAATGGAAAAGGCTTGTAAAAATTTACAAAGCAAAGGTAAAATAAAAGGTGCTAAAGAAGAATTAGAACAGGCTTGTAAAACTATAAGAACCGATGGTGCTTATGTCAATGGTGGTGATAATTATATTTTATTTATTCAAAAAGTAGCTGCCTCTAAAGATACACTAGCTATACTTGGTTATTCTTTTTATGAGCAAAATGAACAAAAAGTAAATGCTGTTTCTATTGATGGCATTGCTCCTAATCCACAATCTTTTGCTAAAAAACAATATCCATTATTTAGACCACTTTATGTTTATGTTAAAAAAGATAAAATTGGGGTAGTTAAAGGTCTTAGAGAGTTAGTAATGGAAACCATATCTAAAGATGCGATTGGTCCTAATGGTTATCTTAGAAAGAATGGATTAATTCCAATGTCTAAAGAAGAATATAACGAAATGATAAGCAGAATAAAGTTATAATATGTATATAATTATTTGCCTAGTATTTTTACTATTAGCCGGATTTATTTACTTTCGTTCAATTAAGGCGATAAAGTCTCATAAAACAGATAAAATTTCAAAAAATTATTCTTATTTTGCGATTTATATCTCTTTATGGGCTTTATTACCAAGTTTTATTATATTTTTTATAGGTTCGCATTTTTCTAATAATATGCTACAGAAAGCATTAATTAGTAATGCTTTCTCTAATCAAAGTGAAATTGTTAGAGAGGTTGCTACAGCTGAAGTATTAGCAATTGCCAATGAACTAAAAGCTACTGGTGTTGTAAATGTTAGTCATAGTATTGAAGGTATTGAGGATAGTTTTTTAATTGAGCTAGCCCAACAGTATATTCATTATAGCAACATTTCTTTAATAGCTTTTATCGCTTTTGTTGTTATTTTAGTTTCTTTAACTTTCTTTTTTATGTTAAAGCGAGTAGATCTTTCTAGTAATTTTCAAAGAAAAATTGAAAAATTTGTAAAAAATATTCTACTTTTGTTTACCTCTATTGCGGTATTAACGACTATTGGGATAGTTGTATCTTTACTTTTTGAAACTTTAAGATTCTTTAGTGATATTTCTATAATAAATTTTTTATTTGGAACCTCTTGGACTCCTGAAAATGCTGATTTTGACCCAGAAAATAGTTTTGGGATTATTCCTTTGCTCAGCGGAACATTTTTAATAGCATTTATTTCAGTATTTATAGCAAGTTGTTTTGGGGTAGCTTCTGCGGTTTATATGTCTGAGTATATGTCAAAAAAAATGCGAAAAGTTATTAAACCACTCATTGAGATTTTAGCAGGTATCCCATCAATTATTTATGGGTTTTTTGCTGCACTTACTTTTGCCCCCTTTTTAGTATCTATAGTTGATTCTGTTTTTAATCTTACCATTAGCTCTGAAAGTGCTTTAAATGCTGGAATTGTTATGGGGGTTATGATTATTCCGTTAATTTCTTCTATTTCTGATGATATTATTAGCAGTTTACCTAACTCTATGCGAGAAGGAGCAATGGGTATGGGATCTATGAAAAATGAAATGATTAGAAAAATTCTATTGCCAGCAGCTATGCCTGGTATTATTGGTAGTATTTTATTAGGGATTTCTCGGGCAGTAGGTGAAACTATGATTGTGGTTATGGCAGCATCTTTAGCCGCAAATTTAACACTTAATCCACTTGAGCCAGTTACCACAATAACAACTCAAATTGTAATGCTAGTACAAGGCGACCAAGAATTTAATTCGCCAAAAACTCTTTCAGCTTTTGCTTTAGGTTTTGTTCTGTTAATTTTAACATTACTATTAAATATTATTGCTATTCAGATTGTTAATAGATATAAAAGGAAATATCAATAAATGTTTGAAGATAAAAAAAATCTTACAAAGGAAGAAAGATCTAAAAAGAAACTTTATAGAAGACATCTTTTTGAGAAATTTTTTAAACTTTTTGGAGTGTTATCTATTAGTTTTGCTTTAATTATGCTAGTAGCTCTTTTGTTTTCTATTTTTTCTAAAGGATACACTGCCTTTTACACTCATTATTTAAGTGTGGAAGTTAATTTTTCTAAAGAAGTATTATTTGATGGTGATATTAAAGATAGCTACACAAATGATGAAATTAAAAATGCTTGGTTTGATAATTTAATTGTAGAAGCTGTCAAAAATAGTTTAAAGAAAAATTCTAATCTAGATTTAGATAGTGTAGACTTAAACTCTTTTATTAGTACCATAGAAGTAGCCAATTTAAGAAATATGTTGTTAGATAACCCAAGTCTTTTAAATCAAACGGTACAGGTTGATTTGCTATTAAGTTCTAATATTGATATGTTTTTAAAATCTTATATTGGTTCTGGTAGTTTACTTAACGATGAAGAGATAGGTGCCATTAAGTTTTTGCAAAAAAGTGGTGCGATTAACTCTCGGTTTAATACCGCATTTTTTACTAACTCCGATTCTCGGTATCCAGAATTAGCTGGGGTAAAAGGAGCCTTCTTAGGGTCTTTATATACAGTTGTTTTAACTATAATTTTCTCGGTAATTATTAGCATCGGGGCAGCAGTTTATTTACAAGAATTTGCTCCTAAAAATAGGTTTGTACGATTCATAGAAGTTAATATTAATAATTTAGCTGCTGTACCTTCTATTGTTTTTGGTCTTTTAGGGTTAATTGTTTTTCAACAATTTTTTGGAGTACCAAGATCAACACCTTTATTAGGGTCGTTTATATTAACTCTTATGGCTTTGCCAACGATAATTATTGCCTCTCGTCTTGCAATGTCTTCTGTTCCTTTTAATATAAAAGAAGCAGCTTATGGTATGGGTTCTTCCAAACTACAGGTTATTACCCATCATTTATTGCCAATTTCTATGCCTGGTATATTAACGGGGGTAATTTTAAGTATTTCAAGAATCATCGGGGAAACAGCTCCCGTGTTAATGATAGGGATGGTAGCTTTTATTAGTACTGCACCTACAGGAATTTTATCTAGTAGTGTGGTGTTTCCGGTACAAATATTATTATGGTCTAATAGTCCTGAGGCTGGATTTATAGAAAAAGCCTCAGCTGCCAGTATGTTGTTATTAATATTTTTAATGTTTATAAATTGGATTTCTATTTATTTAAGAAATAAATTAGAAGTGAAATTTTAATTAATTTAGTAGAGGTTAGAGTTGTCTAATAAAAAAATTATTGTAGAAAATGTAAATGCTTTTTATGGAGCAAAACAGGCTTTATTTGATGTGAATTTACATGTTTTAGAAAAAGAGGTAACTGCTTTTATTGGTCCGTCTGGTTGTGGAAAATCTACCTTTTTAAGGTGTTTAAATCGTATGAATGATTTAATTGAAATATTTTCTATGAATGGTTCTATTACCATAGATGGAGTGGAAGTTAATTCGCAAAGTTTAGATCCCGTTGAATTACGAATGAAAGTTGGTATGGTTTTCCAAAAACCGAATCCTTTTCCAAAATCAATTTTTGAAAATGTGGCTTATGGTTTAAGAATTCATGGTTTAGTATCTAACAAAAAAGAACTTGAAGAAATTGTAAAAGACTGTTTAGAAAGAGTAGGTCTTTTAGGAGAAATTAAAGATAGATTACATGATAGTGCTTTTGGACTATCAGGTGGACAGCAACAAAGGCTATGTATAGCTAGAACCATTGCTATAAATCCAGAAGTAATTTTAATGGATGAGCCTTGTTCTGCTCTTGATCCAATTGCTACAGCAAAAATAGAAAATTTAATTGGAGAGCTAAGCTCTAAATACACAATTATTATAGTAACTCACTCTATGCAACAGGCTGCAAGAGTATCAAACCATACTGCTTTTTTTCACTTAGGGAAATTAGTAGAGTTTGGTAAAACACAGGATATTTTTAGTAATCCTAAAGACAAAAAAACAGAAGATTATATAACAGGAAGGATAGGTTAGTAAAATGGGTATGGGTCATATAGTAAAATCTTATGATAATGAATTAGAAAATCTTAAAAAACTTTTAATAGAAATGATGGAAACAAATTTAGATCAGCTAAATTTACTTTATGATTTAATTAATTATAAAGCAAATATGCTTGATATAAATTCTAATTTTTCAGCAGAAATATGTAATAAAGTATCTGATATAGATGTAAAAATTAATAGTTTTGATATTAAAATTATTGAAGAATCTTTAAAAATATTTAGTTTAAGAAATCCTGTTGCCTATGATTTAAGATTCGTTTTTTCGGCTTCGCATGTTTCAAGTAATTTAGAAAGACTAGGTGATAATGCTAAAGCTATTGCTAGGCACATGAAAAAAGCTGAGGAAAATCGTGGTAATGTTGAAAGACATATGAGTAAAGAAGAGTTTGGTGAATATCTTTCTAGTATGAGAGACCTTCATACCTCAAATAGATTTCCAAGAAGAAGTTTTTCCTTTGGTAGAAATGCTAGAAGGAATATGAAAAACTTTGAACCAAATCTTGAAGAGAATAATGAACAAGATTTAATGCAAGCAAGAACAATTCTTGGAGTAATAATAAATAAATACTTAGAAATACTTCATATTTTAGTAGAAATGCTACATTTAACCATAGATGCCTTTAATTATATGAGTGTAGATATATACAAAAAAGTTCAAGGAATGGATACAAAAGTAGATGCTCTAACTAATGAGGTATCGCATTTGTTATTACGGGAAATTCACTTGATTCCAGAGAGAACTGCAGATATTAGATTAAATTTTCTAGTAAATAGAGCTTTAGAAAGAATGGGTGATCATATTGTAGCTGCATGTAGGTATGTGAACTTTATAGAAGAGAATACCATGATATACAACTAGTTTTTAATCTTTTTTGTTTTAAATTAAAGATAAAGCCCCTCATGTCTTAATATAATTTCAAAAAATCTTCAAAAATATTACTTAATAATTATCCTAATAAAAATAATCCCATAAACTTATTATATTTATGGGATTTGTTTTAACTATTAAGACTAAAGAAAAGAGATATAAAATTATTCGCAATGTTTAGTTTTAGTGTGCCAAGAGTAGGCAGTTTCTACAATTTTTATAATATCTTTATATTCTGCTTCCCAGCCTAGTTCGTTTTTAGATTTAGTAGAATCAGCAACAAGAACAGCAGGGTCGCCACTACGTCTACCTTCAATAATTCTAGGAATTTTAATACCACTTACCTTTTCTACAGCATTAACGACTTCAAGGACAGAATAGCCTTTTTCACTACCCAAATTAAAGTCGTTGGATTTCTTATTTTTAAATAAATATTCTAGTGCTAAAATATGAGCATTCGCTAAATCATTTACATGAATATAGTCTCTAAGGCAAGTACCATCTGGGGTATTATAATCATCGCCAAATATTTTAATATTTTCTCTTTTTCCAATTGCTACATCAATTACAAGAGGAATTAAATGAGTTTCAGGGTTATGATCTTCTCCAATTTCACCATCAACATCAGCTCCACATACATTAAAGTATCTTAGGTTGATATGCTTTAGTCCGTAAGCTCTATCAAAATCTGCCAACATCATTTCAACCATTAACTTACTTGTACCGTAAGGACTAATAGGTTTTTGTGGAGTAGTTTCAAGAATTGGTAATTCTTTAATATCACCAAAAGTCGCACAGGTAGAAGAAAATACTAAGTTATTAATATTATTTTCAATCATCGCTTTAAATAAATTTAGTGAACCAACCACATTATTTTGATAGTACTTAGCAGGATTCTCTACCGATTCTCCCACATAAGTATATGCTGCACAATGTACTATGCCATCAGGTTTAACTGTTTTAATAGCAGAGTTAATATCGTGAAAATTATTAAGATCACCCTTAATAAATTTTCCCCATTTTATAGCATAACGATGTCCGTAGTCAAGGTTATCAAAAACAATTGGTTCATAACCTTTTTGTTT